>NZ_JBVKAE010000045.1:0-64060 GCF_055598845.1 Amycolatopsis sp. NPDC039088
GGACCCAGAGTCCCTCAAGGAGGCCTTCACGGACTTACCACCCACCACGCCACCTTTGCCTTACCCCTCAATAACCCTCATTAACACTCACGACCTCGCGGCGAAACGTACATAGCGGCACCAATCGGACATCTAATCGCCCGGCGGTGTCCCTTGTGGACAGTGAAACCTCTCCGGCGTCCAGAATCAGGCCTGCCCTTGATCAAGCTCCACCACCGATGCGTGCGGCCCCGCCACAGTGCAGGAATAGTCGACCGAGCCATCATGTACTTCACGCGAGCCAGGCCGCAGGCCACAAGTAGGCACCTAAGAGAGGTTCGTTCTAACCGTCATCACCACTCACGAGACCTAGTGCGCGGCGTCGTTCCAAGACCGGCCGTACCCGACGGAGACCTCAAGCGGCACCGCCAGCTCGTAGGCCGAGCCCATTCCCTGGCGCACCAAGGCTTCCAGCTGTTCGCGCTCGCCGTCGGCGACCTCGAGGACGAGTTCGTCGTGGACCTGCAGCAGCACGCGGCTCTTCAGCTTCGCCTCGGTCAGCGCGCGGTGCACGTTGAGCATGGCGACCTTGATGATGTCGGCCGCGCTGCCCTGAATGGGGGCGTTGAGCGCCATCCGCTCGGCCATCTCGCGGCGCTGGCGGTTGTCGCTGTTGAGATCGGGCAGATAGCGGCGGCGGCCGAAGATCGTTTCCGTGTAACCGACCTTCGCCGCGTCGCCCACGACCGAATGGAGGTAATCGCGTACGCCGCCGAAGCGGGAGAAGTACGCCTCCATCTGTTCCTTGGCGTCTTCGGTCGAGATCCGCAGCTGCTGCGAAAGGCCGTACGCCGAAAGGCCATACGCCAGGCCGTACGACATCGCCTTGACCCGGAATCGCAGTTCCGGCGTGATCTCCTCCGGCGGCAACGAGAACGCGCGCGACGCCACGAACGTGTGCAGATCCTCGCCGCTGTTGAAGGCCTGGATCAGTCCTTCGTCCTTCGAGAGGTGCGCCATGATGCGCATTTCGATCTGGCTGTAGTCCGCCGTCATCAGCTCGGTGTACCCGTCGCCGACGACGAACGCGTCGCGGATGCGGCGTCCTTCCTCGGTGCGGATCGGGATGTTCTGCAGGTTCGGGTCGACCGAGGAGAGCCGTCCGGTGGCGGCGATCGTCTGCAGCAGTGTGGTGTGGATGCGGCCGTCGTCGGCGACCGCCTTGATCAGGCCCTCGACCGTGGTGCGCAGCCGGGTCGCGTCCCGGTGCTCCAGCAGGTGCTGCAGGAACGGGTGCTCGGTCTTCTCGAACAGGCTCTGCAACGCCTCGGCGTCGGTGGTGTAGCCGGTCTTGGTGCGTTTGGTCTTCGGCATGCCGAGCTCGTCGAACAGGATGACCTGCAGCTGCTTCGGCGAACCGAGGTTGACCTGCTTGCCGATGACCGCGTACGCCTCCTCCGCGGCCTGGGTGACCCGGCTGAGGTAGTGCGCTTCCAGATCCGTCAGGTGCTCGATGTCGACCGCGATACCCGCTGCTTCAAGACCGGTGATCACTTGCAGCAGCGGCAGTTCCAGCTCGACGAGCAGCTGTGCGCCGCCGAGTTCGCCGAGCTCCTTGGTCAGCGCGCCTGCCAGTTCGGCGACCGCGCGGGCCTTGACCAGCTCGGCCTGGATCTCCTTCTGCTCCATGTCCTCGGCACCACCGTCGAGCAGGGACAGCTGCCCGTCGCCGGTGTCGGCCTCGGAGCGCAGCTCGCGGTGCAGGTAGCGCAGGACCAGGTCGTCGAGCTCGAACGTGCGCTGGCCGGGACGGACCAGGTACGCCGCGAGCGCGGTGTCCATGACGAGCCCGGCGAAGGTCCAGCCGCGCGCGCGGACGGCGTGCAGCGGGGTCTTGAGCTCGTGGCCGATCTTCTGGATCTTCTCGTCGGCGAGCCAGGCCGTGAGCGCCTTGTCGTCCTCGGCGTCCATCGCGGTGACGTCGACGTACGCACCTTCGCCGTCCGGTGCGGCGAAGGTGATCGCCTTCAGGTCGGAGCGGACCGAGGCCCCGGTGGTGCGGAACGCCAGGCCCACCGGCTCGTCCTGACCGGTGTGCGCGGAGAGCCAGTCCCTCAGCGCGCCCGGAGCGAGTTTCGCGCCGCTGACCTCGAAGCCCTCTTCGGCCTCGGGTTCGGCGCTCTGCAGGGTCGCGAAGAGACGGTCACGCAGGACGCGGAACTCGAGCTCGTCGAAGAGCGCGTGCACGGCCTCGCGGTCCCAGGGACGCAGTTCGAGCGCGGACGGACCGAGCTCCAGCTCGACGTCGCGGATCAGCTCGGTGAGCTGGCGGTTCAGCATCACCGCGCCGAGGTGTTCGCGCAGCGCGTCACCGACTTTGCCCTTGACCTCGTCGACCCGGTCGATCAGGTCGTTGAAGGACCCGAACTGCCTGATCCACTTGGCCGCGGTCTTCTCGCCGACGCCGGGGATGCTGGGCAGGTTGTCCGAGGGGTCGCCACGCAGCGCGGCGAAGTCCGGATACTGCGCCGGGGTGAGACCGTACTTCTCCTCGACCGCCTCCGGGGTGAACCGGGTCATCTCCGACACGCCGCGCTTCGGGTACAGCACGGTGACCTGGTCGGTCACCAGCTGGAGCGCGTCACGGTCGCCCGTACAGATGAGGACGTCGAAACCTTCGGCGGTCGCCTGTGTCGTGAGCGTGGCGATGATGTCGTCGGCTTCGTAGTTCTCCTTGGTCAGCGCCGGGATGCCGAGGACCTTCAGCACGTCCTCGACCAGCCCGACCTGGCCCTTGAACTCGTCCGGTGTGGCGCTGCGGTTGGCCTTGTACTCCTTGAACGTCTCGGACCGGAAGGTCTTGCGGGAGAGGTCGAACGCCACCGCGAGGTGGGTCGGCGCCTCGTCGCGCAGCAGGTTGATGAGCATCGAGGTGAACCCGAACACCGCGTTGGTCGTCTGCCCGGTCTTCGTCTTGAAGTTCTCCGCGGGCAGGGCGAAGAAGGCGCGATACGCCATCGAATGGCCATCGATCAGCAGCAGTTTGGGCCGCTCGGCCTGTGCGGTGGCAGGTGTGGCTTTGGCAACGGTCGTGTTCTCACTCGGGCTCACGGGAGCGAGTCTAGGGTGAGGGTCTGACAGTCCTACCTGTCGTGTCCGTTGCGGGCTGTCGGCGGAGCTGCCCGCCAGGCCGGAGGCCCCGCGATCGGGGTGGCGGGTTCACGAATGTTAAGGAGCTTTGCGTGACCGAACAAGCCCTCGAATCCTTCGCCGGGATCGACCCGGCCTACGCCGGCCAGCAGCTCAACGACAAGCTCGGGCTCGAGATCAGCGAACTCGGCCCCGAACGTGTCGTGGGCAGTATCCCGGTAGAGGGCAACCTCCAGCCGTACGGCCTCCTCCACGGCGGCGCGAACGCCGTCGTCGCCGAGGCGCTCGGCTCGCTGGTCGCCGCGCTCAACGCGGGCACCGACAAGGCGACCATGGGCCTCGAACTCTCGTGCACCCACCATCGGGCGATCCGCTCCGGCCGGGTGACCGGGGTCGCGACGCCGGTGCACGTCGGGCGCGGGACGATCACCGCGGAGATCGTGCTGACCGATGACGAGGGGCGTCGTTCGTGCACCGCGCGGCTGACCTGCGTCGTGCGGGAGCGGCCGCCGGGCGCCTGAGGGCCGGTCCAGGTGTGCGATGAAGGGGCCTTTCCTCGCAAATTTTGCTATGAGAGGCCCCTTCATCGCACGACACGGGAGCAGGAGCGGGCGTGGATCTCGACACGGCTCAGGTGCGGGCGTTTGTCGCGACCGCCGACCACGGGCATTTCGGTCGCGCGACCGAATCCCTGTTCCTCACCCAGCAGGCGCTGTCGAAGCGGATCCGCAAGCTCGAGGACACCCAGTCGGTCCAGCTCTTCCGGCGTACCAACCGGTCGGTCGAGCTGACCCCGGACGGCGACCGTTTCCTCCCGCACGCGCGCGCTGCTCCGCGCCTCGGACGCCGCCGTCGCCGCGATGGGCCTGTGGGACCGCCCGCCGCGTCTCGACTCCGCGGCGAGCTCGACCTCCCTTTCGGCCGCGTCGCCGACCTCGGCCGCGAAGTACCCGCCGAACTCGAGCACCGGCTCGTCCGGCTCGAACCGCTGGTGACCCTTCTCGCCCCGGAGCATCCGCTGGCGCGAAATGACGTACTCGAACTGTCCGACCTCAGGGAAGAAGGCATCTGGATCCCGCAATCGGGTGGCCCGATCGAATGGCTTTCCTATTTGCAACGCCTATGCAAAGAATTCGGCGTCCCGATCGACGACTCGAGCGTCAGCTACGACCTCAGGCACACACTGGAGCGAACCCGTTACGGGAAGCGACGGGTGACCCTCGTCGGCGCCGGCTCGAAGTCAGGCGCCTCGGCGAACCCGTGTGCCATCCCGGGAATGGTGACGAGTTCGGATCGCCGCTCCCCCAGCGCCTTGTGCAGCGCTTCGGCCGGTTCGATGATCGAGACGTCGTCCTCCTCGCCGATGACGAGCAGCACCGGCGCGCTCAGTTCCTCCGCCCGCCGTACGTAGTCGTACTCGTCCGCCGCCCCGCGAACCGCCGGCCAGCCCGATCGGGCCGTCCTCAATGGACAAACGAGAGCGCAGCTCCGCCAGTGCCTCGGGGAACTCCGCCTCGACCTGCCTGGTGAGCGGTTCGACGACGTTGAGCACGTTGTCCTCGCTCGCCAGGCGGAAGAAGCCCTCGAAGCCGCCTTCGGGAAAGCGTTTGCCGGTCAGCGGCAACCCGAAGTGCACCCGCCATCTGTTGTCAAGCCTCAAGGAGAAGGAGGGCACCGTTGACGCCCTTTGGGGCAACATTGCTACGGCGAACGGCCGCCCACGAAGGTGGCGAAGACGCCCAAGATACGCGGCTGAAACAAGATCATTACCCACAAGCATGATCCACGTGGTAACGGTGAATCCCCAGCGTGACCAGCGACGACTCGCCAACCGGCAACATTCGTCTTTTCGTGCAATTCGTGCTGGTTTCGACCGTCACGATGTGGACACAGAGTGATGGGCGTCTGTGCAGATCATGGCGTAGGGGGATATCTTCCTGCCCTAACCTAGCCCCTGTGTCGGGGGCAACGCCTACCGGCGGCTGGTTGGTCATGGGAGGTAGTCGGTGTCAGGAGTGCGTTTTGGACGGGTATTCGCCGTCGCGGCGGCTGCATCGCTTGCGCTGGCAGGCTGCGCTGGCGGCAGCAGCTCGTCCGGCAGCGGTGACAGCAGCACGCTGAAGATCGGGTTCATGGGTGACCTCACCGGTGAGAACTCCGGGATCGTGATCCCGCCCCGCAACGGCGCGAAGCTCGCTATCGACGAGTACAACAAGACGAACCCGGCGACGAAGCTGGAGCTGAAGGAGTACGACAGCCAGGGCAAGCCCGAGCAGGCGACGTCGCTGATCGCGACCGCCGTCGGCCAGGACAAGATCACCGCGCTGATCGGCCCGGCCTTCTCCGGCGAGTCGAAGGCCATCGGCGGACAGCTGGAGCAGAACAAGATCCCGAGCGTCTCGCCGTCGGCCACCAACGCGGGTCTGTCCTCGAACGGATGGAAGTACTGGCACCGCGTCGTCGCGAGCGACGCCAGCCAGGGCCCGGCCATCGCCAACTTCCTCATCACGGCGAAGTCGCCCAAGAAGGCCTACATCATCTCGGACGACCAGGAATACAGTGTCGGCCTGGCCGACAACTTCGAGAAGACCTTGAAGGAGAAGAACGTCCCGTCCGAGCGCGACAAGTTCGCCAAGGACGCGTCGGACTACTCCTCGACCGTGCAGAAGGTCAAGGCCGCGAACCCCGACATCATCCTCTTCGGTGGCTACTACGCCCAGGGTGGCCGTCTGCTCAAGCAGCTGCGCGACAGCCAGGTGACCGCCACCTTCGCCACCGGTGACGGTTCGCTCGACGCCCAGCTGATCAGCGGCGCGGGTGCCGCGGCCGCCGAGAAGGCCGTCGTCGGCTGCCCCTGCAACATCCCGGACGCCGGCTCCACCGACGAGTTCAGCACCAAGTACAAGGCCGCGTTCAACCTCGACCCGGCGATCTACGCGAGCGAGGGCTACGACGCCGCGACCGCCATCATCAACGCGGTCAAGGCGGGCGCCACCACCTCGGAGAAGATCAACGAGGCCCTCAAGACGATCGACTTCAAGGGTGCCTCGAAGCAGATCAAGTTCAAGGAGAACGGCGAACCGTCGACGGACGCGATCAACATCTACCAGGTCACCGGTGGCGTCCTGAAGAACCTCGGCGTCTCGACCGAAGCCAAGCTCAACGGCTGACGGAGCAGATAGAGGAACACCTAACGGAAGCGGGGGCGCTGTGCGAACACAGCACCCCCGCTTCCCGCAAATGTGGCGAAAGAAATCCTCGCCCCGTCCCGTAAGGCATCCACGTCATGCTTCAAGATCTGCAAGCCCAGTTCCTCGGTAGCACCATCGGCGGACTGGTCGCCGGAAGCATCTACGCCCTCATCGCCCTCGGCTACACAATGGTCTACGGCGTACTCCGGCTCATCAACTTCGCGCATTCCGAAATCTTCATGATCGGGACGGTCACGTCCCTGTTCGTCCTGATCACCATCGCGGGCGGTACCGCACCGATCACGCTCGGCGTGTTCGGGATGATCGCCGTACTGCTGTTGATCATCATCGCTTCGGCCGCCGTGTCCGGCGGCGCGGCGGTGCTGCTGGAGCAAGTGGCGTACCGGCCGCTCCGCAAGAAGGGCGCCACCCGGCTGGCCGCCCTGATCTCCGCCATCGGCGCCTCGCTGTTCCTGCAGGAACTGTTCGGCCTCGAGATCATCGAATGGATCACGGGCAGGTCCGGCCGCGTGCAACAGAACGCGCCGCGCTTCATCCCGCACGAGGAGCTGTTCCACATCGGCAACGGTGTGGTCCGCACGGACCACGTGTTCGTCGTCGTCGGTGCCGTGATCATGATGATCGTGCTCGACCAGCTGGTCAGCCGCACCCGCATCGGCCGAGGTATCCGCGCCACGGCGCAGGATCCCGAAGCCGCCGTGCTGATGGGCGTCAGCATCGACAAGATCGTGCGCCTCACCTTCCTGCTCGGCGGCGCGATGGCCGGTGTCGCCGCCGCGCTGTACGTGATGGAGTACGAGAACACCGACTACCGCATCGGATTCCTCCTCGGCATCAAGGCGTTCACCGCGGCCGTGCTGGGAGGTATCGGCAACCTGCGCGGCGCTCTGCTGGGCGGCGTCGTGCTCGGCTTGGTGGAGAACTGGAGTTCCATCTTCTTCGGTTCGGCTTGGAAGGACGTCACCGCCTTCGTGGTATTGGTGCTGGTCCTGATGTTCCGTCCCACCGGCATCCTCGGTGAATCGCTGCAGCGGGCACGCGCATGAAGGGCAACGAAGAAGTGGCTGAAAAGTCCCCAGAGAACGGAAAGCCGACGCGCGCCGGCTTTCACCCCGTGGACGGCATGCGGGATTGGTGGGCACGCGCCCCGCATTGGCAACGTTATGGCGTGTACCTGGCCCTGATCATCGGCGCGCTGATCCTGCCCGCGCCCGCGATCGGTTCGTTCATGTCCCCGGCGTCGGACTGGACCACGGTCCTGATCTTCCCGGTCGGGGTGTACATCCTGCTGGCGATCGGCCTGAACATCGTGGTCGGTCACGCGGGCATGCTGGACCTCGGGTTCGTCGCGTTCTTCGCGATCGGCGCCTACACGCTCGCCGTGATGGGCACCCAGCACGGCTGGGGATTCTGGGGCACGCTCGTGCTCGGTATCTTCCTGGCGGCGATGTCGGGAGTGATCCTCGGCGCTCCGACGCTCCGGCTGCGCGGTGACTACCTGGCCATCGTGACCCTCGGCTTCGGTGAGATCGTCCGGATCACCGCCACGAACACCGACGCCATCGGTGGCGCCCGCGGGATCACCAACATCCCGCACCCGGAGCCGATGTTCGGGACCGAGTTCCTGCTCGACCCGGCGCCGTACTACTACCTGATCCTCGCGGCGATCGTGATCGCGATCGTCTTCTCGGTGCGGCTGCACAAGAGCCGTGTCGGGCGGGCGTGGGCGGCCATCCGCGAGGACGAGGACGCCGCCGAACTGATGGGCGTCCCGACGTTCAAGTTCAAGCTGCTGGCGTTCGCCATCGGCGCCATGCTCGGCGGTATGGCCGGTGTGGTCTACGCCAGCAAGGCTGTCTTCATCGAGCCGAACAACTTCCCGTTCATCCTGTCCGCGACCATCCTCGCGGCCGTGGTGCTCGGTGGTGCGGGCAACCTGCCCGGCGTCATGCTCGGTGCCTTCCTGGTCGCCTGGCTTCCGGAGCGATTCCGGTTCCTGTCCGAGTACCGCATCCTGATCTTCGGTGGTGTGCTGGTGCTGATGATGGCGCTGCGGCCGGAGGGTCTGCTGCCGTCGCGGCAGCGCAAGGCGGAACTACACGAAGGAACGGGCGGGATGGGTGCCATGGGCGCCGAAGTCGCGGGTCCGGATTCCGAGGCTTCGGCGGAGGTGACGAAGTGAGCGCACTGCTCGAATTCGACAACGTGACGATGCGCTTCGGCGGTGTCACGGCCTTGAAGGAAGTCAACCTCACCATCAACCAGGGTGAGATCTTCGCCCTGATCGGCCCGAACGGCGCGGGAAAGACCACGGTCTTCAACGTGGTCACCGGTGTCTACCGGCCGACCGAAGGCCAGGTGCGCTTCGGCGACACCCGGGTCGACGGGATGAAGCGGTTCAAGATCAACCAGGCCGGGATCGCCCGTACGTTCCAGAACATCCGGCTGTTCCACAACATGTCGGCGCTCGAAAACGTGATGGTCGGTGCGGACTCGCACCACAAGACCGGCGCGATCTCGGCGACGCTGGGCCTGCCCGTGCACCGCAAGGAAGAGAAGCGGGGCCGCGAGCTGGCGAGGGACCTGCTGGACTTCGTCGGAATCGGCCGGGTCGAGCACAACACCGCGAAGAACCTCTCCTACGGCGACCAGCGCCGTCTGGAGATCGCGCGTGCGCTCGCGACCGACCCGAAGCTGCTGCTGCTCGACGAGCCCGCCGCCGGCATGAACCCGGCGGAGAAGAACTCGTTGCAGCAGTTGATCCGCAAGATCCGTGACGACGGCCGCACCGTGCTGCTCATCGAGCACGACATGGGCTTGGTCATGCAGATCGCCGACCGGCTGGCCGTGCTCGACTTCGGCCAGAAGATCGCAGAAGGGCTCCCCCACGAGGTGCAGAACAACCAAAAGGTGATCGAGGCTTACCTGGGGGTGGCGGAAGATGCTTCTTGAGGTTCAGGACATCAACGTCCACTACGGGAAGATCGCCGCGCTCAAGGGTGTGAGCATCGAGGTCGGCGAGGGCGAGATCGTTTCGCTCATCGGGGCCAACGGTGCCGGCAAGACCACGACGTTGAAGACGATCTCGGGCCTGCGTCCGCTGACCAGCGGCCGGATCCTCTTCGACGGCAAGGACATCTCGAAGACGCCCGGTCACAAGCGGGTCGAACTCGGGATCGGCCAGTCACCGGAAGGCCGGGGTGTGTTCCCCGGTATGACGGTGCAGGAGAATCTCCTGATGGGTGCCTACACCCGCAAGGACGACCTGAAGGCCGACCTCGACGAGGTCTACGAGCTGTTCCCGCGGCTGAACGAACGCAAGACCCAGTTCGGCGGCACGATGTCCGGTGGCGAACAGCAGATGATCGCCATCGGCCGCGCGCTGATGACCAAACCCAAGGTGCTGCTGCTCGACGAGCCGTCCATGGGTCTGGCGCCAATGCTGATCGCGCAGATCTTCGACATCATCCGCGAGATCAACAAGCGAGGGACCACGGTTCTGCTGGTGGAGCAGAACGCGCAGCAGGCGCTGAAGCTCTCCGACCGCGCGTACGTGCTGGAGACCGGTCAAGTGGTCAAGAGCGCCCGCGGTGCCGAGCTGCTGGACGACCCGCAGGTGCGGGCCGCCTACCTCGGTGGTGACCTCGGCGTCTGACGCCGTCGAAAGAAGGGCCCCGTCGCTTCTCGCGGCGGGGCCCTTCTCATGTCAGCTTGATGTCGGTGCCGGTCAGGTTCTTCATATCGGTGAGCGTGGGGCCGCCGAAAGCCCGCAGTACCACGGGTTTCGCCTCTTTCGGGAGGTCGAAGTAGAGATCGAACTCGACCCGGACACCGCGCCCGAGTTCGAATTTGTCGGGCTGCCGCTTGATCGTCATGGCCTGGTTGTCGACCGCGATCACCGCACCGGAATCGGTGATCAGTTGCTGGCGCCGCGTGTCGAAAAGAATGCCGGACAGCCCTTTTCCGGTCACCACCAGGCGGAGCCGGACGAACTGTCCCTTGGCCTCGAACTCGGCGTGGCTGCCGGTGAGACTGGGGAGCCCGGCGGCCAGCCCGATCACCGAGAACTCGGTCTCGCCGTTCATCACCGGTGGCAGGTGCAGCGCGGTCTCGTCCGGCCGGACCTCCCTGGCGGGCAGGTCGTAGACCGCTTTCGGTGGCGCCTGCTGGGGTTCGCCGCCGGAGCACCCGGCGAGCAGGACGAGGGCCGCCGCGGCCACCGCCACGGGCTTTCTCATCGGACGACCTCCACGCTCAGGTGCAGCCAGCCGTCGACGTCCGGCAGCCGCGCCGGGCCGACTTCCGCGCCGGGCAGGAAACGCACGGTCGTCCCGGTCGTGCCGTCGTCCGCGATCGGCGTCAGATCGGTGACCGGGACGCCACGTTCGTAGCGCTGGGTCCAGGAGCCGTTGTCCCGTCGGTTGGTGTGCACGAGCCAGTCGCTCAGCGCGGCCACGACCGATATCCCGCGCCGCGGATGGCCGTCCGGGAGCCATTGCGCGTCGGGGAAGTCGAAGAAGCGCAGATCCTTCGTCGACATGACCGGCTTCTTCACGAAGCCACCGCGCCCGTCGTCCCGGGTGGCGGTGCCCCGACCGTTGTCCGCCACGGAGATCGAACCGTCGGGATGGACCGTGACGGTGGCGCACCCGCCTCCCTTGCTTTCGGCTTCTTCCGCCGCGTAGGCGAGTACTTCGAGGACGAGGTGCGCGACCCCGCCGGGAGCGAACTCCCCCGGTTTCCGGCAGATCCGCGCCAAATGGTCGGCATCGACGGAACCGGCCCAGTCGTGCGTGGTGTTGCGCCACCCGGCGCTCGTGTCACTCACCCTGACATTCTGACCGGTCGGCGGCCACTTGTGCGGCAGATCTCAGCAGTCGTCGACGTGGGAGGCTTCGAGGCACGCACCGCGCTCGGTCCGGCTGGTCGCGCGGTGCAGCAGGGTGTACAGCGTCTCGCGCTGATCGTGGTCCAATGCGCCGAGCACCTCGTCCTCGACACCGGCAAGCGCGAATTCCGCCTTCACGAGTTGCTTCGCGCCGACGTCGGTGAGTTCGACGATGTGCCGCCGCCGGTCCTCGGGCGAGCGGCGGCGCTCGACGAGGTTCGCCGCTTCGAGGTCGTTGAGCAGACCGACGATGTTCGTGCCGTCCATCTCCAGCGTCTTCGCCAGTTGTTGCTGCGAACAGCCGTGGAAGTCGCGCAACACGGTCAACGCGACGAGATGCCGCGGGCGCAGGCCGAGCGGCGCCAGGACTGATTCGCTGCGCAGCCGGATCCGGCGGGTGACGTGGTCGAGCAGCGCGCCGCAACGATGCGGGGGCTGGTTGACGACCGGGAGCTCGGGCACTCGTCAAGTGTACGTTCCACATAATGAACCCCGCAGCATCAATGGTTTGCGTTACACAAACGATCCGTGCAAGATAATACGCATGACGCATCTCCTGCACATCGACTCGAGCATCACGGGCGAGAACTCGACCAGCCGCCGTCTCACCGCACGGGCCGCCGCGGCCTGGCGCGCCGCCCATCCGGAAGGCACCGTCACCTACCGCGACCTGGGCGCCGACCCGCTGCCGCATTTCGACGCGGTGGGCAACGTGGCCAGATTGACTCCGCCGGACCAGCACACGCCGGAGCAGGCCGAGAGGTGGCGGCTCTTCACGGAACTGGTCGGCGAGGTGAAGTCGGCCGACACGATCCTGCTGGGCCTGCCGCTGTACAACTTCGGCCCGCCGAGCACGGTCAAGGCCTGGGTCGACCATCTGATCGTGCCCGGGCTGTCCTTCGACCCGGAGACCAAACAGGGCTTGCTCGGCGGCCGTGACTTCATCGTCCTGGCCTCACGCGGCGGCGGCTATGGCGAAGGCACCCCTCGCGCGGGCTGGGATCACGCGGAATCGTGGATCCCGCACGGTGTGGCCTTGACCGGCCTCGAACCGCGGGTCGTCATCGCCGAGCTGACCATGGCGAAGGTCAACCCGGCGATGGCGGACCTGATCCCGCTGGCCGACGCCAGCCAGGCCGAGGCCGAACGCGCCATCGACGCGTTGTGGACTCCCGTGGCGGCCTGAAGTGGGTCGGGACTCACGACGTTAATCTGGGCGGATGGGGTTCAGCGAGCGGGCGCGCAGGGTGCGCAACGAACGTCTGGCGCACGGTCGCCGGGTCGCGGCGCTGTGCTCGTGCGTGAGCCTGTACCACCCGATCGGTCACCGGGCGACGTTGAGCTTTCTCGAGGAACTGGCCGGGCCTTATCAACGGCACGAGAAGGCGCTCTCGCGGGCTTTGGAGGCATTGGAAGCCAGCCGCGCGGCCTGGCTTGCGGAGATCGCCGACTACAGAACCGTGCGCCTGAAGGAAAAGCGGCTCGGCAGGCGGGTGCCGCCGGACGACGGTCCACCGCCGGGCAGGATGGGCGGGCACTGGTACGCGGCGCTCCCGAATCTGCCGGAACGCGCGGCAGTCCACGCGCTCAAGCTCTGGGAGCGGGAGCATGGACCGGATTTCGCGGACGAAGAGACGCGATCCCTTGTGCGGGAATGCATCGCAACGGGCGGCAGGCTCACCGGTGAACAACTGGACGTCGTACTGGCTCGCCGGACCGGCGATGCCCGCTGGCCGATGACACTCGTCGCCTCGGCCGTGGGCACGAATCCGTGAAGGCCTCCTTGAGGGACTTGTCTTTGTTTACCCACTGGTGTGGAGCTTGTGCGGGTGGCCGGTGTGGCCGGGTGGGGAGGGTTCCGGCCGTTGGACGGCCGGAATCTTCCCCGCTCGGTCGCCGGTCCGCAGATCGTGAGGGACACGAGCTTGATCAAGGTGTGAGACCGGGGCGACGACCACCACCCTCGTCCAGGTCAGAAGTAAGTCCGTGAAGGCCTCCTTGAGGGACTCAGAGTCCCTCAAGGAGGCCTTCACAAACAGCGGCTGACTAGCTGATCCCCGCCGCGAACACGTGCATGGCGGTGTTCGAGGGGAGGGTCACCGCGACGACCTCCTTCCCCGCGGTCAACGGGACGGAGTTCGCGAACACCCGGTACGGCACGGTCGGATACGCGGCGCCGGCGCGGGTGTTCTTGCCCATCACGGTCGCCACCGTGGTCGCGCCGTACTGGGCGGGATCCGCGCAGCACCAGTTGGGGAAGCCGAGTTCGGCCTGGCTCGTGCTGCCGTCGGCGTAGCGGACGACGACGGTGCCCTTCGCCGTGCCGGTGCCGGTTCCCGCCAGCACCAGCTTGGCGCCCGTCCCGCGCACCGCGATCGTCTGGCCGGACGCGAGGACGTTGTCCTTCTGCCCGGTGCCGGTTTGCGGCCAGGTCAGCTGAGCACCGAGCGCGGAGAAGCCCGCGCCGGGTTCGAGACCGGCTTCGGCGAGTCCCTCCGCCCGGAAACTGCTGCCGCCACCATCCAGGTCACCCACCGCGACGTGGGCCGCGTCGGTGACACCGACATTGCCGTAGGCCGCCGCCAGCGAACCGTGCGGAACGGTGACCGTCACCGAGTCGGTGACCCGGTTCTCCCCCAGCCGCGCCTGGTACGACGCGGACGCCGTGAGCTGGTAGTCGTCCGGTTTGATGCCCGCGTCCGGCGTGACCTTCACCGGGACCCGTACGGTCGCGCCGGGCATCACCAGCCGTGGGCCCGCGGGCACCTCGACACGGAACCCATTGGCGGGAACGGAGAACGCGACGTCCCGCACCGGCAGCGGCGTGCCGTTGGTGAAGCTCAGCGTGCCCGTCGCGGTCTGCCCGGGACCGGCGACCGCCGGCAGGGACAGGGCGACCGAACCGTTGCGGTCCTCGGGGAAGATCCCGCCGACGGCGCTGGTGCCGAACAACCGGACGTCCTGGCGGGCACCGGCACCTACGACACCGGTCTTGACCCGCACGACCCCACCGGCGGCCGGGTCGAACCACCAGCCCGACGGGGCCGCGTCCAGTTCGGCCTTGCCGCCGTACTGCCGCAGGGGCGACGTCCCGGCCTGGACGGTGGCGGGCTTGCTTCCCGTGTGGACGGTCAGCTGGTAGTTCCGCGCGGTGGGCTTTCCGGCGTAGGAGCCGGAACTGGCACCGATGCCGACCGTCACCGTGCCGAGACCGGACGTCGGCGCGTCCACGGTGAACGTCTGCTTCGCCTGGTCGCCCTTCTTGTAGGCCCGGGTGACACCGTCGTCCTCGGTGAGCGTGAACGAACCCTTGCCCTGCGGGTAGACGTCGAGGTCGAGCACACCCGTGTCCCGCGTCTGCCACGACTTCGTGCCCTCGGCCCACATCGGGACCACGGCACCCGCGCGGACGAACAGCGGGAGCGTGTCGAGCGGCGCGTCGTAACCGTCCACAGTGGTCGGTCCGGTGTAGGTCTTGCCGCTCCAGTAGTCGACCCAGGTCCCCTTCGGCAGGTAAATGCCGTTGCGGACGGTGGAGTTCTCGTAGACCGGAGCGACCAGAAAGTCCTTGCCGGACAAGAACTCGTACTTCGCCTTCGCGCCCCAGACGTTCGGGTCGTCGGGGTATTCCAGCGCCAGCGGCCGGACCTGGCCGACGCCGGTCTGATGCGCCTCTACGGAATGGCTGTAGGTGTAGGGCAGCAGCCGTTCCTTGAGCAGCAGGTACTTGCGGTTGATCGAGGTGAACGGCTCGCCGTACCGCCACGGCTGCTTGTCCGACGCGGCCCAGCCGTCCATAGTCATCGAGACCGGCAGGAACGACTTCCACTGCAGGTCACGGACGTAGGTTTGCGGGCTGCCGCCGAAGATGCCGTCGATGTCGCCGGTGTTGTACGCGATCCCCGACGTCGTGGCACCGGCGTAGGTCGGGATCTGCCACTTGATGTAGTCGTAGGAACCGGCCTGGTCGCCGCTCCACAGCACGCCGCAGCGCTGCGCGCCCGCCCAGCTGACCGGCGTCCAGACGAAGCCGCGCGCGTCGCTGTTGTCCTCGATGCCCTTGTGCGCGGTGTCGCAGGCGTCCAGCGCGAACCGGTAGCCCGGGCCGACCCACGCGACGTCGAGTTTGCGGACCCGGACCCCGGCCTTGACCTCTTCGACCTGGTTCGGCACGCCGTTCTCGGTCCACAGGCCGAGTTGCATGCCGTTCTTGCGCAGGCCTTCGCCGGTCTGCTGGAGGTTTTCGTACCCGCAGCCGTAGCCGTCGTTGACGAGCATCCAGCCGTTGGGCATCCCGTGCTCGGTGTACCCCTCCGCGACCTTCACCGCGTCCAGCGTGTGCCGTTCGCCGCGGTTGGCGTTGTGCAGGTAGCAGTCGGCGTCGCCGTGCTCGAGGCCGTAGAGCGGTGGCAGGAAAGGCTTCCCGACCAGATCGGTGTAACCGGTGATGACGTCCTTGAGGCCGTCGCCGACCACGTAGGTCGCGTCGAAGCGGCGCTCGTCGTGGGTGGTGCGCACCGGCTCGGTGAAGGCGTAGGTGCCTTGCGCGAAGGTGTTGCGCAGCACGCCGTATCCCGCCGTGGAGGCGTAGAACGGCTGCGAATTCGGTGCGCCGCCGTCGTTCCAGTTGTAGTCGGCGAAGATCCGGATCGTCTGGCCGCGGTGACTGAACCGGCCGTTCTGCTCACCGCCGCCGACGAACTGCTCGGTGGCCGTCCGCGCCAGGGTCTGCGTGGTCTGCTTGTCGGTCCAGGACAGCGGCGCCGACTCCTCCCAGAGCCGCTTGCGGTCCGCGCCGTCGTACAGCGCCAGCCGCATCGGGTGCTTGTACGCCCGCAGCGTCGCCTTGGCCGTGGAAACCGCCCAGTAGTCCCCCTTGTCGGTCTGCTTCGGTGTGACCGGGTCGCCCGTGCGCGGCAGCACGATCTTGCTTCCGGCCGGATCGGTGAACGTGCCGTCCGGCGCCAGCCAGACCCGGACGGCGCCTTCGGCCGGGAAGCTGACGCGCACCGCGGCGCTTCCCGAGTTCAGGGTGACCGTGGCACCGTCGCCGGAGATTCCGGTCAGATCGCCCAGCTTGCCGGACGCCGCCGCGGCCGGGTCGGCGTGGGCGGCGACCGGGGAAAGCCCGAGTAAAGCCACTGCGGCCAAACAACTCAGGGATTGCGCAACTCTGCTCATTCCAGACACCTTTCGCGCATGAATACGCAAGATGGTCTCTGTATAGCGCACGGATCGCGCAAAGTCATCCGCCGAAGCGGTGCTGCCGACTTTCGTCGGGTCGCACGAAGATCCTTATGTCACAAGGAGTGCGCGAAAGACGTGAAGGCCCCTTCCCCACGCTGAAGGTCAGGGTCCCGGCAAAGTCGCAGAGTTGCTGGTCGGCACTTGTTCTTGGTGGTCCGGATGTGGCATCACTGATGCCCGCGGGGTCCGAGTGTGGAGGATTCGGGACGGTGAACGTCCCAAATCCTCCACACTCGAGGTGCACCAGGTTCAGGGGCACGCCCCTGAACCAATTCCTTCATAGACGTCGGCCTGCGCCAGGACCAAGAGATCCCCGACCTGCAGCATCCCGACTTTGCCGGGCCCTTGGCTGAAGGTCAGGGTCCCGGAGCCTTCGCCGAGGTGTCGTGAAAACCAGTTTCGGGGGCCTTACCCCTCAATAACCCTCATCAACACTCACGACCTCCGACAGAACCGCACATAGAGGTGCAAACCGGACATCCAGTCGTCGAGATGTGTCCCTTGTGGACGCTGAAGCCCGGCAGGCGCCCAGAGTCAGCCTGCACTCTCAGACGGCTTGGACCTCGACCCCGGCGGCTTCGAAAGCCCGCAACACCTTCGGGTCGGCGTTGGAATCCGTGACGAGGGCGTGCACCTGCGGTGTCGCGCAGATCCGGGCGAACGCGCGACGGCCCAGCTTCGAACCGTCGGCGACCGCGACGACGCGCTCGGCCCGTTCGACCATCAGCCGGTTGATACTCGCTTCGCCTTCGTGGTGGGCGAAAGCGCCGGCCTCGGCGTCGAACGCGTCCACCCCGAGGAACAGTAGGTCGATCGTCAGTTCACTGAGCACACGCGTGGCCAGCGGGCCGCTCAGTTCGAACGACTGCGGACGCGCCACACCGCCGGTCACCACGATCTTCACATGGGGCCGCACGGCCAGTTCGTGCGCGATGTTCAGCGCGTTGGTGACCACCGTCAGTCCGGGCGAATCACGGAGACCGGCCAGATCGGACCGCGTGGCCAGCGAGCGGGCGACCCCGGCCGTGGTGGTCCCGCCGTTGAGGCCGACCACCATGCCCTGCGCCACGAGCGCCGCCGCGGCCACACTGATCCGCTGCTTCTCGGGCACGTGCCGTGCGGTCTTGTACCGCAACGGCAGGTCGTAGGCGAGATCGTTGGCCACCGCGCCACCCCTGGTGCGGGTGAGCAGCTGTTGTTCCGCGAGGTGGTCGAGGTCGCGCCGGATCGTGGCCGCGGAGACGTTCAGCTCCTCGGCCACCTCTTCGACATCGATTTTTTCCCGCTGCCCCAGCAGGTCCAGCAGGGTGCTCAGCCGTTCGTGCCGGGCCATTCGCGCCACTCCTAGCTCGCTGCGGCCTATCGCGCATGAGGTTGCGCTGTTGGCCACTGTTTCGAGCAGTATGCTGCATCGCGGTTGTCCACCGCGAGCGGCACGCCGGTCAGCGGCCCGGCCGGTCACTTCATTCGGAAGTCGTACTGTTCCGGCAGCGGTTCCTCCGAAACCGCCGCCCAGGTGTCCGAAAGAGACGTTTCCCCTTCCCTGATGTTCGCGACCTCGAAGCCGTGGTCATAGACGGCCTTGGCACCGGCGATATCGCCTTGTGCCAGGCGGGTACGGGCGGCCAGCAAGGCGATCCGGCCCTGCCGGGGAAGCCCGTCCAGCAATTCGCCCGCTTCTCGCGGCAGCCCGGCGGCGAGTTGCGCCGCGATGGCCTCGACGACCAACGGCCGCAGCGACGGCGCGAGGGTGACCGCTCGCCGGTACAGCCAGGCGGCCTCCGGGCCGGCCGTGGCGACCGCGAGATTCCGCAGTGCCCAAGGGTTCTCGTCGGCGGCGACGGACTCGCGCCAGGCACGGACGGCGTCCGAATGCCGTCCGGCCGCCCAGTGCGCGACGCCGCGGTGATACCAGGTCAGCCAGTTCTTCGGCGCGTACTCCATGAGATCCGCCCAGTACCGGTTCACCAGCGTCGGCGGGGGGACGGCGAGCGGATCGCCGTCCGGCGGAGTTCCGTCGAGCAACGCGAGCCACGGCTCCTGGTCGGGACCGAGTGATTCGTCCGGGAACGGCGTGCCCGGCAGGCACATCGGCGCCCGCCGGTTCTCGAGCGCGCCCCAGCCGGATCCGGTGGACAGGAAGGACTCCGGAGTGACGTCGGCGATCTTCCGCCAAGCGTCGTGGTATTCGTCCAGTGCCTCGGCCGACGGCAGTCCCGCGGCGACCGCGCCTCGGGCCGCCGTCCAGTCGTCCCCGTGCACCAGCGCGGGATCCGCGGAGACCGGACCGTAGGCCTCCAGCCAGTCCCAGCTCTCCCCCGCCGTCAACCGCAGGTGCTCCAGCTGTGTGCGCGCGAGACCGGCTTGGATCTCCAGATAGCCGCCCGCGCCGGGGGCCAGCCACTCCTGCCAGCGCCGCCCACCGGCGGATTCGCCCCACAGGAACAGCTTCCGGCCGCGCAACCGGCCGGTGGAGAGCTGCGCCAGCCCCGTGCCGTCGCTCTCGACGGCCGCGATCCACGGCTTTCCGGTCACCTCGAAGAAGTAGTCCGCCGCTGCTTCGGCGCGGGCCGGATAGGTCAGGTCTCCGGTCACGTCGACCAGATCCAGCCGCCCCGAATAGCCGTAGTGCCACGCCTGCGTCGCGGGCGCCAGCACCCGTGTGCCGCCGTTCCGCGGAACCGCGATGTTCGACCACCAGTACACCGGGACGTCGTAGGGATGCGGATTCCGCACCCGCACCGCCACGAGCAGGTGATCCGAGCCGTCAGGCAGCCAGAAGTCGATCTGGTACGGCAGATCGCGGGTGCGTTCCCACTCCCACAGCCGCAGCACCGGCGTGCCGTCGGGACCTTCGATCTCCGCGGCGAACATCGGCTCGCAGGTCAGCGTGGTGTGCCCGGTGCTGCCGAGGTTCCATTCGACACCGCCGGCGAACCACGCGTCCCGCAGGGCGAGGTTCGCCGGCTGGAACACCGGATTGCGGTAGAGCAGCTCACGGCCGGACGGTTTGTGGACCAGCGAATACAGCCGCCCGCCCAGCGAAGGCAGCACGGTGGCGCGGAGCCGGTCGTTCTCCAGCACCAGCGCCGGAAGCTCGCGTTCGGTGCGCTCGCGGGTGTAGCCGTCCTGCAGCAGGCACGGCAGCGTGGTGTCCAAGCGGCCGTACCCGATGCCCTCCGCCAGGTCCGGTGGCAGCTCGTCCACATTGGACACCTTCGCCACCGCCTCGGGTTTCCGCAACGGCGGCAGCGGGTTCTCCGGCCCCAGTTCGGCGGCCGGGAGCACCAGCCCGGTGCGGTACAGGCGGGTCATGCGTCCGGAAGCCTGTCGCCGGTCGTGGCGTCGAACAGGTGCACCGCTCCCGGCTGCGGCGTCAACGAGATCGGCTCGCCCCGCTGCCACGGAGCCATCCCCGGGGTGCGGACCGTCAGCACGCGGTCACCGTCCCGGCAGTAAAGGTACTGGTCGCTGCCCAGTTCCTCGACGACCTCGACAATGGCCTCGTAGCCGCCGTCGCCGATCGTCCAGCCTTCGGGCCGGACGCCGACGACGATGCCTGGTCCGGTCAGCGCCGACCGCTGCGCCGGGGTCAGCGGCAGCCGCGTACCGCCGACGACGGCACCATCGGTGTCCACAGTGGTCTCCAGCAGGTTCATCGCGGGCGAGCCGATGAACCCGGCGACGAACACGTTGACCGGCCGCGCGAACAACCCGACCGGCGTGTCGCACTGCTGCAGGATCCCGTCCTTGAGCACGGCGACCCGGTCCCCCATGGTCATCGCCTCGACCTGGTCGTGCGTGACATAGAGCGTCGTGATGCCCAGCCGCCGCTGCAGGGAGGCGATCTGGGTCCGCGTCTGCACCCGGAGTTTGGCGTCCAGATTGGACAGTGGCTCGTCCATCAGGAACACACTCGGTTCCCGCACGATCGCCCGGCCCATCGCGACCCGCTGCCGCTGCCCGCCGGACAGCTTCGCGGGTTTGCGGTCGAGGTACTCGGTCAGGTCGAGCACGGCGGCGGCCTCGCGCACCTTGCGCTCGCGTTCGGCCTTGCCGAGCTTGGCCAGCTTGAGGTGGAAGCCGATGTTCTCCCCCACCGTCATATGCGGGTAGAGCGCGTAGTTCTGGAACACCATCGCGATGTCCCGGTCCTTCGGCGGCAGTGCGGTGACGTCACGGTCGCCGATGTGGATGGAGCCGTCGTCGACGCCTTCCAGACCGGCGAGCATCCGCAGCGTGGTCGACTTCCCGCAGCCGGAGGGGCCGACCAGTACCAGGAATTCGCCGTCGGCGACCTCGAGGTCGAGGCCGTCGACCGCCGGGCGGTCCACCCCGGCGTAGAACCGCGTGGTGTCGGAGAAGGTCACGGTGGCCATCAGGTCCTACTTTCCGGCGCCGAGGGTCAGGCCGGTGATGATCCGGCGGGCGAGCACGAGATAGAGCACGAGCATCGGGAGCACGACGATCGCCACCCCGGCGATCAGGCCGCCGTACTCCGACTGATAGCTCGCGGCCCCGTAGAAGGTGAAGAGGGCGCGGGACAGCGTGAAGTGCGCCTGGTCCTTGAGGAACACGATCGCCAGCAACGTCTCGTTCCACAGGCCGATGGCGTTCAGCGTCAGCGCGGTGATCATGCCGCCGCGCGTCAGCGGCAGCATGACCGAGAAGAACGTGCGCATCGGCGACGCGCCGTCGAGCGCGGCCGCCTCCTCCAGTTCGTCCGGCAACGACCGGAAGAACCCGGTCATCAGGAACACGGTGAACGGGATGGACAGGGCCACGTACAGCACGAACAGACCGTATTCGTTGTCCAGGCGCACTTTGCTGAGCACCACGAACAGCGGGATGATCACCGTCTGGAACGGCACGCCCATCCCGATCGCGACGACGTTGGTCATCGGCCCGGCGCCGCGGACCCCGAGGCGGGTCAGCGCGTACGCGCAGGGCGCCGAGACTGCGACCGTCACGACCGTCGCCAGCCCGACGAGGACCACGGTGGTCACCACGGCGTCGCCGAACCCGGCGTTGCTCCAGGCGTAGATGAAGTTCCGGAACGGCTTGCCGACGTGGAACCATTGGTACGGCAGGGCGAACGGCTTGGTGAAGATCTCCACCGGCGTCTTGAACGACGCCGTGAGCAGCCAGTACAGCACCAGGATGTTCCCGGCGGTGAACAGCCACACGATGGTGGAACCCAGCACCCGCAACGGGCTGAACTTCTTGGAGCCGGGCGCCGGACGCGGTTTGCGCGGTGGCTTGCGCACCGGTTTCGGCGAGGACCGCGCCGGCGCCTCGATGTCGGTGATGGACATGTCGTCTCCCTCAGAACTGGATCGCGTCACGGCGCATCAACCGGCGCAACAGGACGACGAGCACGGACACCAGCGCGATCATCGCCACCGCACAGGCACAGGCGGCCCCGAAGTCCGGGGTGCCGTTCGAGCCGAAGGTCCGGTCGAACACGTAGATCCCCAGCGTCCAGGCCTCGTTGGGCGGGGCGTAGGTGCCCGGCCCGGCCAGTACGAACACCAGCTCGAAGATCTTGAGCGCGTTGATCGTCCACAGCACCCCGGCGACACCGACGACGTCCCACGTCATCGGCAGCGTAATGTTGCGGAACTTCTGCCACGGCGACGCGCCGCCCAGTTCGGCGTCCTCGTAGAGATACGGCGGGATCCGGTCGACCGCGGCCATCAGGATGGTGATGTAGAACCCCGAACTCGCCCAGATCAGCGACGCCGTCACCACACCGGTCACATTGGACGGTGCCAGGAACTTCGCCGCGTCCGCGCCGAGGCTCTCCATCACGTAGTTCGCCAGTCCCTGTTTCCCCGGCTGGTACTTGAACACGAAGCCGAGGAACATCCCGAGCGCCACCGGCGCCACGATGTTGGGGAAGAACAGGATCGCGCGGACGGTCTTCCCGCCCTTCATGTCCCGCAGCACCATGGTGAACAGGAACGCCAGCGCGAACGTGCCGATCCCGCCGAGGAACACGTAGACCAGCGTGTTGCGGAAGGCGTACTGGAACGAGTCGCTCGACCACATCTGCGTGTAGTTGGTGACCCCGTTGGGTTCCGGCGTGTCCCCGGCACCCGCCCAGCTGGTGAAGCTCAGCACCACGGTCGCGATCGTCGGCAGCACCAGGAAGGCCAGGTACAGCACCAGCGCCGGCGCGGCGAACGGCCAGAACAGCCGTTTCTTGCGGCGCAGATGAGCCCCGGCCTCCGGGACCCGCACCTTCGTCGTCGGGACCGTGGCCATCAACCCTGGTTCTTCCAGAACTCGGCGCCCTTGGTGGCGAGCTGGTCCACGAACTGCTCCGGGGTGAGCTGCCCCTTCAGCAACGCGATGTCGGCCGGGTCGAAGACGTCGGTCTGCCATTTGCCACCGGCGATGCCGTCGATCCCGTCGTACTGCAGCACGTGTTCCTTCTTCGGATCGTCCATCGCGGCCTTGACCTGCTTGAGGTCGTCGGGCACGGCGAGGTCGGCGCGCGGCACGAGGTTGTCGGCCACCGCGGGGATCCCGGAAAGCAGGTCCTTGTTGAGGAAGTAGGCGATGAACGCCTTGGCCGCCTCGGCATGCTTGGCCTTCTTGGTCACCGAGAAGCCGATCGACATCTGCTCGACGGTGTCATGCGTGGCACCGGCGGGCATCGGGAACTGGAAGGAACCGTAGTTGATCTTCGTCCCGGCGCCCTGCTTGTCCAGGTACTCCCGGGTCTCGCTCGGCGCCCAGCTGCCGACGTAGAGGAAGCGGGAGTCGCCGTCGGCCCAGCGCTGCTGCACCTGCGGGAACTTCGCCGCGTCCCAGCCGTCGATGAAGTACTTCGGCAGTTTCGCGGTTTCGGCCGCGGCCTTGAGGAAGCCGGGGTCGGTCTTCCACGCCTGGCCGGTCTTGTCGGTCGCCGCCTTGTACAGCCCGCCCGCGCCGACGTACCGCTCGGCGAGCTGGGTGTAGTAGTACATGTTGTAGAACGGGATGTCGCCGTCGAGACTGATCGCGGCTTTGCCGTCGGTCTTCGCCTTGTCGAACAGCCCGATCAGCTCGTCCATCGTCTTCGGCTGCTGGAGGTCACCGGCGGTGTCCTTGTTGAACCACCAGGCACTCGACTGGATCGTGTACGGGACCATGAAGTTGTGGCCCTCGCGGTCCTTGTTCTGCGGGAAGTCGTAGGAACTGGGCGAAAGCACGTCCTTGACGGTCTTGTCGCCCTCACCGACCTTCATGCCGAACACGTCGTCGACACTCTGCGTGCCACCCGGCGTCATGATGGCCGCGCCGACCTTGCTGACGTCCTGGTCGAACAGATCCGGCACGGCGTCGGTGTTCAGCGCGGGCACCAGGTTCTGGGTGTAGGCCTTGCGGCCCAGCCACTGCACGTCGACCTTGACGCCGGTCTTCTCCTGGAAGCATTTGAAGGCCTTCTGCAGGACCTTGCCCTGCGGTTCGTCGGCCGTCCACATGGACCAGTACGTGAATTCCTTGTCCATTGCGGGTTTCACCGCCGCCTCGGGACAAGGCGCGTTGAGGAACTGGTCGACTCCCGGGAGCGCGTTCTCGCCGGTGCCGCCACCCGCGTCCCCGCCGCCGCATCCCGCGAGCAGAAGCGACGCCCCCGCCGTCAATGCCATGAGCTTGCCTACCCGCATCCGCCACCACCTGGATCGAAGATCACACAAGTTCTGCTTGTTATTGCGCAGTTTTGTGAGGTTTCACGCACATGTCAACAGTCAATCGCGCAAAGTCTGCTCAATCGTCACCTTTTCCGGTTCAGTACGCCCAAGTTTGAGCACACCGAGCAGACGTCGCACCTCTGCCGCGACGGCCGCGCGCCCGGCACCGAGGTACTTCCGCGGGTCGACCCGTTCCGGATGCGCGCGCCAGTCGTCGACCGCGGCCACGGTGAACACCTTGTTGAGCTGGGTGGCGATATTGATCTTCGTCATCCCGGCCCGCACCGCTTCGGCCAGCCCCTCGTCGGGGACGCCGGACGAGCCGTGCAGCACCAACGGCACCGGTACCCGCTCCCGTAGCCGCGCGATCAGCTCGAAGTCCAACGCCGCGTCGCGGGTGAGCATGGCGTGCGAACTGCCCACCGCCACCGCCAGCGCGTCCACCCCGGTGGAAGCGACGAATTCCGCCGCCTCGTCCGGATCTGTGCGCGCGCCGGGCGCGTGGACGCCGTCCTTCCCGCCGACCTCGCCGAGTTCCGCCTCGATCCACACTCCGTGGTCGTGGCAGTACGCGGCGACTTCCCTGGTGGCGCGCACGTTGTCGGCGTAGTCCAGTTTGGACGCGTCGAACATGACCGAGCCGAAGCCGAGCGCGACCGCCTCGCGGACGAGGTCGACCGATTCGGCGTGATCGAGATGGACCGCGACCGGTGTACCGGCCGCCCTGGCCGCGGCGAGCGCGGCGGAACCGACCGGCGCCAGCGCGCCGTGGTATTTCACGGCGTTCTGGCTGAGCTGCACGATCACCGGCGCTTCGGCCGCGACCGCGCCGTCGACGATCGCGGTGAGGTGTTCGAGCTGGATCGCGTTGAACGCGCCGCAGCCGTGCCGGGCCGCCGCGGCGGCTCCGACGATCTCCCCGGTTCCCACCAGAGACATGAGGTTCTCCTAATCCGGGCGGGCGCGCACGGCGACCAGCCCCTGTTCACGGCGGTAGTGCGCGAGGTCGACGTCCCCGGCGAGCGGGCCGAGCACCGCCGCCCCGGACAACGCGACGGCGCGGCGCAGGATGTCCGGCCACGATTCGGCGCGGCTCAGCCCCAGCGCCAGCGCCGCGACGACGGCGTCACCCGCGCCGGTGGTGTTGCCACGCAGCACAGTGGACGGTGCCGCGTGCCAGGTGCCCGACGGCGTGACCGCCAGCAGCCCCTCGGCGCCGAGTGAGACGACGACCGCTTCCGCCCCGGCCTTGCGGAGTTCGGCCGCGGCGGCCACCGGATCGCGCAGACCGGTGACCTCACGCAGTTCGTCGGCGTTGGGTTTGACCACGGACGGACGTCCGGCCAGTCCGGCGAGCAGCGCCTCACCGGAAGTGTCCAGAATGGACGGTGTTTCACCGAGCAGTTCGGCGTATCCACCGGCTCCCGGCGGAAGACTGCCCGAGCAGACGAGCACGTCCGCGCTCCGCGCCCGGACGGCCGCCGCAAACGCTTGCCATTCGTCACCGACGAGCCGCGGCCCCGGCTCGTTGAGCAGCGTGACCGAGCCGTCGCCGGCCAGGACCGTGGTGGTACGCCGGGTTTCGCGGGCGATCGGGACGACATCCGCGGCGACCCCCACCGCCGTGAGGTCGTCCACGACGGCGGTCCCGTTCGCGCCACCCGCGGTCAGGATCGCGCGAACGTCGGCACCGAGCGCGTGGAGCACGCGAGCGACGTTGACCCCCTTGCCACCCGCCCGGAGCCGGACGTCCCGCGTGCGGTGCACCTCGCCGGGCCGCAGACCGTCCACTGTGTACGTGACGTCCAGCGCGGTGTTCGGCGTGACGGTGACGATCACGGTCGCCTCAGGTGAGGACGACGGAACGAGTGAGGCTGCGGGGGTTGTCCGGGTCGAGGCCCTTGCGGGCGGCGATGGCCCCGGCCACCCGCTGCGCGCGGACCAGGTCGGCGAGCGGGTCCAGACCGCTCTCGACGAACAGGCCGCCCGCGCGGGTGACGTCGTCGGCCAGGCCGTCCGGCGCCTTCCCGAACATCCAGGTGACGCGGCCGGGTTCGCTGATGCTGATCGGCCCGTGCCGGTAGTCCCACGCCGGGTACGACTCCGTCCACAGCAGACAGGCCTCGCGGAACTTCAACGCGGCCTCGTTCGCGATGCCGACGGACCAGCCGGTGCCGAGGAAGCTGAACTGCTCCGCGCCGACCAGCGCGTCGGGCAGCGGTTCGGTCAGTACGCGTTCGGCCTGGTCGATGACCGGGCTCAGGTCCTCGCCGAGGTGCGCGCGCAGCATCGCCAGCGCCGTGGTGGCGAAGCGGGTCTGCACGACCGAACGTTCGTCCACCACGGACAGGTCGACGATGGTGTCCGCGGCTTCCTCGATCTCGCGAGGCACGCCGGTGATCGCGATGGTCGGCGTCTTGCCCCGCAGTTTCGCCAGCAAGGCGTGGACCTCGGTCGTCGTCCCTGACCGGGTCAGCGCCACGACGTGGTCGTAGCCGCGCCCGACCGGGAACTCCGACGCCGCGAAAGCGTCGGTTTCACCGAGCCCGGCGCTCTCGCGAAGGACGGCGTACGCCTGGCCGATGAACCACGACGTACCGCAGCCGACGATCGCGACCCGCGCGCCCGGCGGCGGCAGCAGCTCCGTGTTCGCCGAGGCCAGCGCCGCCGCGTCCCGCCAGCAGCCGGGCTGGCTCGCGATCTCCGCCGCCATGAAGGTCCCGCTCATGAACTCCCCATCCGTGCCAGTTGTGCGCAATAGCTGTCACGTTAGGTGCAGTTTTGTGCAACGTCAATGCTCTGCGAGTGCAGTTTCACGCATTTGACGCGTTCAGATGTGCATGATCAGCGAGCCGACCGCTCCCCATAGGTAGTGACCGGCGTCACTTCGAAAGCTGTCACAACCTCTCCGGCTGACCCGTCATATGTGCAGCAACCGACGGAGAGGAAAGATCATGGAACCCCGCGTGAACCTGTTCGAGAACGAGGTCATCGTCAAGTACGTCAAGCGTCTCGGCGCCGCGAGCCGTCCCATCGAGGAGTCCTCGCTGCCGCACGCGACCCAGGAGCTGGTGAAGCTGCGCGCCAGCCAGATCAACGGCTGCGGCTTCTGCACCGACATGCACAGCAAGGACGCCGCGCACGCCGGCGAGACCTCGGTGCGGCTCAACCTGGTCGCCGCCTGGAGGGAGGCGAACGTGTTCACCGAGGCGGAGCGCGCGGCCCTGGCGCTCACCGAAGAGGGCACCCGCATCGCGGACGCGCACGAGGGCGTCAGCGACGAGACCTGGGCGCAGGTGCGCAAGCACTACGACGACGAGCAGATCGGTGCCCTGATCGCGCTGGTCGCCACGATCAACGCGTACAACCGGCTCAACGTCATCGCCAGGACCCCGGCTGGCGACTACCAGCCCGGCATGTTCGGCTGATCCTCGCGTCCAGCGACAACAGGACCGCTTCGCCGGACAACGATCGAGCCGCCACGGGCTGATAAACCTGCGGAAACACGCCATCCGGAGGTTCAGCCCGTGCGACTCGACGTCCGCTTCTTCCCGGTGACCGGGACCCATCCGCTCTGCACCGACCTCGTCGGGCTCCGCGCGAACTTCCACTACGGCTCCGGAAACGTGCTGGAGCAGCACTACGCGGACCGGACGACGATGATCTGGACGGGCGTTTCCGGCGACTTCGCCGGTGTCCGGCAGAAAGAGGCGACACTGCGCGTCTTCGAAACCGGACCGGCGCAGTACTTCGTCACCTGGTACGAAACCGGGACCGTCGCGACGGCCGCGCACGGTGAGATCTTCGACGGCGGTTACCCCATCGCGGTGATGGCGGATTTCGGCCGGTCGGTCGCGACGGCGGCGTATACGAATCCGCGCGAGGACGGCGGGCAGTATTTCCTGGTCGACCAGGCGACCATCGAGATTCTGGAGCCGCCGCACGGGTGGCCGTCATTTCCCGCGACAAAGTTCTCCGAGGGCAGTTAACCCGGAGCGCCCGGCGGGTATCAGCTGAATATGAGTCGATCAACGGTCGAGCAGCCGTCCCGATCGAAGAGCCGGCATCTGACGGTGCCGCAAGGTGTCGCGCTGTACGTCGGCGCGGTCCTCGGCACCGGCTTGCTGGTCCTTCCGTCACTCGCCGCCAAGGCGGCGGGCCCGGCGTCACTGATCGCCTTTCTGGTACTGGTGCTGATATCCGCGCCGGTCGCGGCGACCTTCGGCGCGCTGGCCGGACGGCATCCGGACGCCGGTGGGCCCGCGACGTTCGCCTTGCGGGCGTTCGGCCCGAAGACGTCCGCGGTGACCGGCTGGTGGTTCTATTTCGGCACCCTGGCGGGAATGCCCGCCGCCAGTGCTTTCGGGGCGACCTATGTGACCGAACTGGTCGGTGGCGGCCGGACCATGACGATGATTCTGGCCGCCGTCCTGATCCTCATCGCCATCGGGGTGAATCTGTTCGGGGTGCAGCTGTCCGGCCGCGTGCAATTGGTGCTCACCGGTTTTCTCGCCATTCTCCTGGTCGGTGCCGTGGTGGTCGCGGCACCGAAAGCGGACACCGCCAATCTCCAGCCGTTCGCGCCGCACGGATTCGCCGGTGTGGCGACCGCGATCAGCCTGCTGGTGTGGTCCTTCACCGGTTGGGAAACCGTGACTCATCTGGCCCCCGATTTCCGGAAACCGAAGCGGGACATGCCGCTCGCGACGGGAATCTCCATCATCATCATCGGCGTGCTCTATCTCGCCGTCGGCGGGATGACGATTCTCGTGCTCGGACCGCGCGCCGGGGAGACCCAGGCACCGCTCGCGGCGATGCTCGGCGAAGGGCTCGGGACTTCGGTCCGCGTGGTCGCGGCGGTGATCGCCGTGGTGGTGACGCTGGGGGTGCTCAACGTCTTCGTGGCGAGCATGGCGAAACTCGGCGCCGCGCTGGGCCGCGACGGCGCGCTGCCGCAGTGGCTGGCCAAGGGCAGCCAGGCGGGCGACGTGCCTCGGCGCAGTCTGCTGGTGGTGACCGTGGGGACCGCGATCAGCTTCCTCGTCGCGATCCTCACCGGATTCGAACTGGAGCAGGCACTGCGCGCGGAGAACGCCTGTCTGATCGGGATCTATCTGATCGCGATGGCCGCCGGGGTCCGGCTTCTGCCGTCCGGCGGGAAACAGCGGTGGCTCGCCGTGCTCGCGACGGTGCTGGTGTTCGGTGTCCTCATCCTGGCGGGCTGGTACCTGCTGTTCGCGGCGGCGCTGGCGCTGGGAGCGCTGCTCTATCTGAAGTTCTCCAAACGCTCCGGTGCGGCTGCCGAGGAGCGTCAGTCAGGTCGTTGAACGGGGCCCTTTTCCTGCTTCGGGGGAAGAGAGGCAACGTGGCGTGTTGCGTGCGCCGTCGACTCACGCCGCGGTCTGGTGCAGGGGTCCCGATTCGCCGCCCCCAGGCTCACCAACGAGACGTTGTGAAAGCCTCTTTCGCAACGTTGAAGGTTACGAAAGAGGCTTCACAACGCCGAGGTCGATTCGTCCGATTGAGCCTGTGCTATCACGACTCAGGCGGCGACGGACTTCGCCAGGTCGAAGTACTCCTTCAGCGGCATCGCCACCATGCTTTCGGTGCGCATCGAGCCCGACTGGGCGATGAGCGACATCGCGCCGAAGGCCGCGCGCGGATCGTCGCTCAGCTCCAGGATGATCAGGTAGTCGTACTTCCCGAGCAGATTCCACGCGGTGACGATCCGGACGCCTTGTTCCTCGAGACGTCCGGTCAGTTCGGTGAACCTGGCCAGTTCCTCCGCTTCGGTCTTGCAGGCTTCATCGGTCGCGTTGGCGAGAACGACGGTGTGCACGGTCTACTCCTTTCAGGCGGCGAGGTCCTTGCGGATCGCGCGGTGCAGGAAGGTCTCCGAAGTCCGCAGCGGGAAGTGGTCGCCGGGTACCTCGCGAGCGGTCACGTCCGCGGTGGTGAACTCGCCCCATCGGCGCAGTCCGTCCTTGTCGACATGGCCGTCGGAAAGTCCGCGGAACGCCGAGATGGGGCAGGGAACCGGTGGTCCCTCCTGGTATTCGTAGGTCTCCGCGAGCGTGTAATCGGCACGCAGGCCGGGCAGGAACTCCTCCCGCAGCTCGGCGTCGGCATGGATCTCCGGCGGCAGCCCGCCGAGCCGGGACACCTCCCGCAGGAATTCGCGATCCGGCAGTGAGCGCAGGTCACGGCCACGCGACGCTTCGACCGGCGGCACGGCGCTGCCGCAGACGAACAGGCGCCGAGGCGAACGGGAGAGCATACGTACGGCCTCGAAAGCGATGACGGCACCGAGGCTGTGCCCGAAGAACGCGAAATCCTCCTCGGTCGCACACTGCTCGACGACCGATTCCGCCGCGTCCCGCAGGCTCGACAGCTCGTCTTCGGACGGCCGGGAATGCTGGAGCGGGACCACTTCGATCTCCGGCGCGAGCGCCTTGATCCAGGTGCGATAGCCGGCCGGAGTACCGCCGGCGTGCGGAAGACAGTAAAGCTTGGTCATCATGCCTCCGATCGGGTGTCGGCGAGGATCCCGTCACAGGTCGGATCCTGGATGAACCGGGCCAGGCTGATCTCGAGCGACGTCGAGTTGCGGACCCTGGCGACGAACCGGGCGGCCTGCAGCGATGTCCCGCCCAGCTCGAAGAAGTCCTCACCGGGATCGACGGACCCCTGCCCGAGCACGTCGGCCATGATCCGCCGGACCACACCGCGCGGACCGTCCTCGTCCTGAAGCTCCTCGGCACCGTCGAAGCCTGCCGAAAGCGCGGAGCGGTCGATCTTCCCGTTGGGCATCAAGGGGAAGGTGTCCATCACCTCGATCCGGCTCGGCACCAGGTGCGACGGCAGCCGGGTGCGGAGTTCGGCCAGCAGGTCCCCGGTGTCGGGCCGGTCGCCGAAGCAGGTGACGAACGCGTCGAGCCGGACGTTCTCGACCGGTTTGACCACCGCCTGCCGGACGGCGTCCAGGCTCTCCAGCGCCGTTTCGACCTCGCCGGGTTCGATGCGGAAGCCGCGGATCTTGACCTGCTCGTCGACCCGGCCCAGGAATTCGATGGCGCCGTCGTCGCGATACCTGGCGAGGTCGCCGCTGCGGTAGACCCGGGCCGCCGGATCGGGCGAGAAGGGGTCCGGCAGGAACCGTTCGGTGGTCAGGCCGGGACGGAACCGGTAGCCGCGCGCGAGACCGGCGCCGCCGACCAGCAGTTCCCCGGCCGCACCGCGCGGGACGGGCATCCCCGTGTCGTCGACGAGGTAGACGGTGACGTTGTCGAGCGGGACACCGATCGGGACGCCGTCGCCGACGTTCTCCGGCGTGCAGTGCCAGGACGTCACGTCGACGCTGGCCTCGCTGGGGCCGTAGAAGTTGTGCAGTCCGGCCCAAGGGACGGTGTCGAACACGCGGCGGCACAGCTCGGGTGAGAGGGCTTCGCCGCCGGAGAACAGGTAGCGCAGCGAGGTCGCTTCCTTGAGCCCTGGGCGTTCTTCGAGCAGAACGTCCAAAAGGGACGGTACGAGCGGTACCGCGGTGATCCCCTCGTCCACGATCGTGCGGGCGAGGGTCGCGGTGTCGCGTTCGGATCCCAGCGGCGCGAGGACGACGCGGGCCCCGTTGACCAGCGCGCCGAAGATCTCCATCTCGGCGATGTCGAACGACAGCGACGTGTGCTGGAGCACCGAATCGCCGGGCCCCAGCGGGAACGCCCTGGTATCCCAGGAGAGCCGGTTGACGAGACCGCGGTGTTCGATCTCGACCCCCTTCGGCTCGCCGGTGGACCCCGAGGTGTAGATGACGTAGGCGAGATCGTCGGCGGTGGCCCGTTCCGGGGGCGGATCGTCCGGTCCTTCCCGGACGGCGGGGTCGGTGTCGAGGCGGATCACCGTCGCTTCCGTTTCGGGAAGCCATTCGGTGAACCAGTCCTGGGTGAGCACGATCCGGGCCCGGCTGTCGGTGAGCATGAAGCCGAGCCGCTGCTCGGGATACTCCGGATCCAGCGGCAGATAGGCCGCGCCGCTCTTGAGCACGCCCAGCAGTGCGACGACGAGGTCGACACAACGCGGCAGGCAGACCGCGACCAGGGAACCCGGTCCGGCTCCGTGTTCGCGCAACAGGTGCGCGAGCCGGTTGGCCCGGCTTTCGAGTCCCGCGTAGGTCAGGGGCGGTTCACCGGCCATGCTGACGGCGACCTGGTCACCGTGTTCCGCGGCCGCCGCCCCGACCAGGTCGTGGACGCGTTCGAACTCCAGCGGTACCTGGGTGCCGCGTTGCCACGACGCCGGAATCCGGCGTTCGAGCGCGGTCCGCCGGTAGGAGGTGGCCGCGGGTGCCGGCATGTCACGGACCGCGTCGACGTCGGCGAGGAGGCGGGCGCCGGTGTCGAGCATCCGTCGATGGCAGGCGCTCACGGGCTGCGGGTCGGTGAGGCCGGAAGCGCCGAAGACGTGCACGGCCTGCACGACGGCGTCGTAGGCGTGGCCGCGCACCGACCGCGCGAACAACGCGACCTCACGGGCGTCGGCGACGCCCCGGTCGGCCTCGCCCGCGAGCTGGTAGAGCCGCAGGCGCAGCCCGTCGATCGTCACCGACCGCGCGGCCAGTGGCAGGGCGACCCCTTGGAACCGGGCGATCGGGCCGCCGAACTGCTTCCGTTCCCGCGCCCTGGCCGCCGCGAGCCGCAGCGCACGGCGGCTGAGTCCGAGCAGATGCGCGCTGAGCCGCAGCCACCACGACGGACGTTCGGCACGTCCGGGCGGGACGGCCGGAAGATCGAGCCGGAGCCTGCGCCGCCCGGCGATCGCGTCGCCGATCAGGCCGTCGGTGACCGTGTTCTGTTGCTCCGCCAGGATTTCGGCGGTCGTGATGTGCTCGGCCACCGAGGTGTCGCGGATCGCGAAGCCGAGTTCTTCCGCGGTCAGAACGGCTTCGGTCTCCCCGAGGCCGAGACCGCCACGGCCGGCGTCGAGCGTCAGGCCGAGCACACCGTGCCGCGCGCAACCGCTCCAGAGGTCGTCTTCCGCCGACGGTGTGAACACCGAGGCCAGCCGGGTGCGGAGTTCTTCCTGTGCGTTGGACAATCCCGTGCGCATCACGCCACCTCCCGCGCTTCGTCGAAGAGCGCGGCCGAAACGGTGGCCAGCATCATCTCCGAGGTCCCGCCCGCGACCGTGAGCCCGGGCGCCTCGCTCAGTGCGGTGGTGAGCTCGACGTCGTCCGTCGGCAGGCCGTCCACCCGGTCGGCGGCGGCGGGACGGCGGGCGACGACCTGCTCGTGTCCGCTGAACGCCTCCCGGACCGACCACACGAGGGCGGCGACCCGGCTGGTGAGTTCGCTGGTCCACCATTTCGCCCCGGCGGCGGCCGCGGCGGCGTCCTCGCCACGGGAGAGCAGATCGACGGCGTGCCAGGTCAGCAGCCGCGCGGCGGGAAGGTCGGCCTGCAACGCCCGCACGTCGGAGACGGCGCGCGCGGGCAGATCGAACCGGGTGAGCAGTTCGAACCACCGCTGGGCGTGCCCGTAGAAGTAGACACCGGTCCGCTCCACCGCCAGTACCTCGTTCACCAGCTGCCAGGCCTCGCCCTCGGCACCGACGAGGGCGTCCGCGGGCAACCGGACGTCGTCGAAGACGATGTGGTCGAACGCCTCCGGGTTGAACCCCGGGATCTCGCCGATCCGCACGCCGTCGACGTGCAGCGGCACCAGGAAGATGCTGAGCCCGGCGTACTTGCTCTTGCCCTCGCCGGTGCGGGCCAGGCAGATGCCGTACTCCGCCTTGTTCGCGCCGACGTTCCAGATCTTCTCGCCCGACAAACGCCAGCCGTCTCCGTCGCGTTCCGCGTGCGTGGCGAGACCACCCAGGTCCGAGCCCGCGTCCGGTTCGCTGTAGAGGACGACGAAAAGCCGTCTCCCGGCGGCCATCTCGGGGAGGAACCGGGCCTTCTGTTCGTCGGTGCCCGCCACGAGCAGGGTCGATCCGGCGTTGTCCACGGTGTTGACCCGCGCGCTGTCCGGCACGCCGGCCAACGCCATCTCCTCGGCGACGATCGCGGACTCCACAAGGGACAGTCCCAGACCGCCGTACTCGGTCGGCCAGTCCGGCGCGAGCCAGCCTCGCTCCCCCAGCGCGCGGTAGGTCAGGTCCGGATGTCGCCAGGGCCGGGCGCGCCTGGCGCGTACGAGGTCTTCGCGGCAGTGCACCCGCAGGAGTTCGCGCACGTCCTGCCGTAACCGCTCCTGTTCGGGAGTGAAAGTGAAGGGTGGTGTGAACATCGAGTCTCCTCAAGTACGTACCCGCGCGGACTGTGACCGCGCGGCGGCCATCCCGGCGAACCAGCGTTCGAATCCCGATGGCCCGTCGTCGCGGAGGACGGTGAGCGCGTGACTGCCGACGATGAACCCGTCGGCGCCTTGCCGGGCGACGGCGGCGACGTCACCGGGGTCCCGGATGCCGAAGGCGGTGTACACGGGCAGATCCGGGCGAATCTCGCGGATGTCGTCGATCCTGCGGCCGAGTCCACTGTCGACGGTGCCCGTCCGTCCGGTCTCCGAACTGAGCGCGAGGTACACGAACCCGTCGCCGCTTTCGAGCGTCTCCCGCTCGTCGACGGTGACGGGGTCCGCGGTCACGCGCAGCGGCGGGACCAGGGCGATACCCCGGCGTCGTGCGCGTTCCGCGTGTTCGGAAAACGGCCGGATGTCGTGCTCGCAGAGCAGACCCGCGCAGCCGGACAGAATCTCGTCACCGGCGCGCCAGTCGTCCACGGACGGCCAGGCCGACCGGTAGACGATGCCGACCCGGACCGGCGCCTCCGCCAGCCAGTCGTGAAGCCGTGGTGAGCGTGGGTCGAGATCGCCCGTCCCCGCCCGCGCCAGCGCGGTTGCGACTACCCCGCCGGTGCTGGCGGAGAAGTGCGTGTCGAGCAGGATCGGGAATTCGACGAAGTCCACTCCCCCGGCGACAGCGGCACGGATGGCGGCGAGACTGGCGTCCCAGTCCGGGAAACCCGGGACGAGATAGACGCCGAACCCCAGCCTGCCGTCGATGGTGGCACTCTCGCGAAGAGCGGCGGTCATACCGGCAGCTCCTGACGGGCGGCCGCGATGTCCATCACCCGCAGCGCGCAGTAGGTCTCCCACAGCGTCGAACCGGGATTCTTCCCGAATCCGCCGTCCGGTTGCGCGCACCGCCGGACTGCGGCGTCCAGGTCGGCCCACGGCCAGGTCAGGTTCAGCAGCTGCACGGTTCGCGCACCCCAGTAGGCGCTCGCGAGCGACCATTCCGCTTCGGACGGCCGCATCCGGATGTGCCCGAAACCGTCGTCGCACGACACCACGAACGGAGCACTCGCCCGCGCGTCGGCGTGGTCGGGTTCGGTGCCGAGCCACTGCCGGATCGCCACCGAGCAGTAGGTCCGCTCGATGTCGGACGGGCGATCGGGCAGGAGCGCGCACCCTCGATCGTCCTTGGTGCAAGCACCGAGGAACGCCCGGATCGCACCGGCCGCGGACGGCTCCGGCCGGGCGCCGAGGATGATCAGGCACCGCACGCCGTAGAACAGGTCGTCCATGTCCACGACGGTCCGGTCTCCCGAGCAGAGCGCCTCGCTTACCCAACGGACCACCGCGGCGGAATCGGGCACGGTGACCCCGGCGAGCTGATACAACCGCAAGGCGTAATACGTCGCCCCGAGGGAAGGCCCGCCACCGCGGAACATGGCGTAGGCACCGCCGGTCCTCGCCGCGGACGCGAATTCCAGTTCCTGCCGGGTGATGCCGTGTCCCCGCATGGCGCGGATCTCCGCGCCGAACCGGGTCGCTTCGAGGCTGGGGGCGCTCTCGTCGGTCTCGACGAGCAACCCGTCGTTGTCACGGCAGTCCTCGACGAAGGACATGACGTCGGTCATCGTGATCGTTCCTTTCTTCCTCAGCCGGGCGCGGATCCGAAGATCTCGTTCTGCGGCGGGAAACTCTGGAAGTCGAGTGCTTCGAATCCGTAGCGGGCGGGCAATTGCTGCGGCGCGGGAGTGTGGAACAACAGCGAATCGGCGTGCAGGCGGTTCCCGGAGGCGTGGGTGTAGGCGTTGTACAGATCCAGCGCCCGGCGTTGTGCCTGCGGGACCGAGACCAGCGGCCCGGCGTCGACGAAGTCACCGACCTCCTTCAGCACGGCCATCCCGAGGCAGAAGGTCAGCAGGTCCTGCGGTTCGGTGACCAGCCCGGCCCCGGTACGGACCACGCGGTACGGCTTCGGCATGGCTTCGAGGAGATCCCCGGAGTAGATGACGAAGTCGGCGACGTCGGTGCCCGCGATGTCCAGTTCGAGGATGCTGGGGCTGAGCAGATAGTTGAGGTAGCCGAAGATCTTGGGGTTGCGGCTGAAATAGAACAGGCAGGCGGCTTCTTCCTCGGCACGGGTCTCGGCGTCCACCTGCCCGGCCAGCCGGGACATGACGGTGCCGTAGCAACCGGAGTCGACCAAGGCGACGCTTTCGGGCTCGAACCGCTCACCGTCCCGCAGCCCCAGCACGTCTTCGAGCGTGCCGTGGTCGGCGCGGGAGGCATGGGCGAGCCGGATGTCCAGTCCGGCGGACGGCTCGAGCCGTCGCGCCGTGAGGTAGGTGGTCAGCATGTCGCGCGCGAGGAAGAGAACGTGGCGGCGCTGCCGGTGCACGCACCATCGGACGACCCAGTCCGCGAAGGACACCCAAAGCGGGATCCAGGGCCGGATCCGCCAAAGGAACCGCTCGATCGCCGAGCCGACACCGTCCGCGCCGGTGCGCTCGCGACCGGGATCGACCGCGTGGCACACCTGCGCCATCTGGACTTCGGACAGATCACCTTCCCCGCGCATGGTTTCGATGAAGTCATGGATCGCCTCGTCCATGTCCGGCGCGGCGGAACCCGTGATGGCGCACCAATTGCGGATCCAGTACTCGCCCATCCGGGCCCACTCGGCCGACGCGCTGACCGCGTCGTGTTTCGGACAGTCGACGAGCAAGCCGGTCAGCCACGCCGGGACGTCGGCGACCGGCACCCGAGAGCCGTCGGCCAGCACGGCCGCGGCGCCTCCTCTTCGAGATCGTGTTTCACGCTCCTGTGGCATACGCCTGGCCCTTCGATCGGTGTTACAGGGGGCGCCACACCGCGGATCCGGGGTGGAAGGGAAGAACGGGGTACCGGTGGGTGACGCCGTCGTTCGCTGGTTTCACCGTATGAGCCGGGAGAAGCCGTGGCGATCACTTCGGCGCACGGTCCTGTCCATGATCCGTACCCCGTGAGGGTCTCCTCCCCTACCCTGCGACGACAGTGACCTGCTCCCGAAACGCCATCAGAGGACTAATCGCGAGACCCGCCACCCCGACTAGCCGGCAAGGAGTACGACGGCGACGGCCGCGCCGAGGAGCCCGAGGACCTGTGGCCGGTTCAGACGTTCTTTGAGGACGGCGATACCGAGGAGCACCGGGATGGCGGGGTACAAGGAGGACAGCACCACCGCGATGGCGAGCAATTGCCGCTGGGTCGCCAAGGTGTACAGCACGATGGCCGCCGCCCCCAGCACTCCGGTGACCACGGCCGGGAGCACCAGCTTCGGCCGCAGACCGCGTCCGGGCGGCCCCGACCGTGCCATGGGGAGCAGGGCGAGGGCCGAAATCGCGCGGCTGGCCACGATCGGCCACAGCCCGGCCGACGGATCGACCTGTCCGAGCCCGATGTTCTGCAGGGCGAACCCGGCACCGGCGATCAGTCCGTCGACGGCGCCGTGCGCGGTGTTACCGTCGCCGTCGTTCCCACCGCGCGCGATGAGCCACAGCGCGGGGAAGGCGACGGCGATCCCGCACCAGGCGAGCGGGTCCGGGCGGTCGTCCAGGAGGGCGACCCCCGCGAGCACCGGGACCGCGACCCCGCCGACGACGCTGAGCGGCACGACGACGCTCATCCGGCCGCGGCTCATGCCCCGGTAGAGAAAGAGCACGCCGATCCCGGTTCCGAGCCCGGAAAGCCCGCCCCACCCCAGGTCCGCGACCCCGACGGCGGGGGCCGGGACGAAGAACGCGACGGCGGCCGTGGCGATCAGGCCGCCGACCTGGCCGATCAGCGCGACGAGTTCGGGTTTGGCGTGCCGTGACAGGAGACCGGCGGCGAAGTCGGCGAGCCCGAAGCACAGGGCGGAGAACAACGCGAGTGTCTCACCCATGCTTTCCTGCCTAGTGCACGATCACCGGCCCCGCAACTTCGCCGGCCTCAGCGAAAAGGGACGACAAGGCGCCGCAGCGTATGGGAAGGGGCCTCGCCGAACCGGTCGCGATAGGTGGCCGCGAATCGGCCGAAATGGAAGAAACCGTGCCGCTGCGCCACTTGTGCCACGGTGACCACGTCGGGTTCGCCCGACGACAGATCGGCGTGGGCGCGTTGCAACCGGACATCGCGGAGATAGGCGTTGGGAGTGGTCCCCAGATGCCGTTTGAAGCCCTTCTCCAGCGCACGGACGCTCACCCCCAGTTCACGGGCGAGACTCGTCACCGAATGGTTCCGGTGCGGCTGTCCGTCGATCAGCCTGGTGGCCTCGCGAATGGTCCGCGACGACACGAGTTTCGAATCACCGGTCACGACATCCCAATATGTATGCCTTTGCGATGCCAAAAACGTTGTCATCAATCCCTGTTCGACGGAATCCGCAACGGCGTCGATTTCCAGGGCGCTGTCCGTGTCGTCCAACGACCCGAGGTACGCACCCAAGGCGTCGTACCAGCCCTTCGCGGGCTGACGAGCGAGGTTGAGCAGCTCCTCGAAGCGCAGTGGTTGCGGCAGTGCACGTCCGAGCATCGAACTCAGCCGCATTTCCAGGACCCCGCGATCGATGACGACCATCAACTGGGCGAATTGCCGTGTCCAGCGCGCCTCCATCGCCGCACCGGGATTGACCACGTAACCGCGCCGCTCCCGGATGTGCAGCCTTCGTTTGCCACCGCTGACGGCGGCGTGGCCGGTCACCGGGAGCGAAATCAGGTACCGGCGGCGAGGGCATTCGACCCACAGCGCGGCCGCGACCGGATACTCGAGGTAGGCGACGGTGAAGTTCTTCGTCTGGCGCGCGTGCACACGACCCGTCGAACCCTTCGGCGCGGAATGCGGCCGGAACCGGCATTCCCCGAGCAGTCCGGCGAGTTCGTTTCCTATCTCGTCGGGGTCTTCCGAAACCAGCAGCGTGTAATTTCCGAGCGGCCTGTCCACTCGAGTGCCCCCTTTTCGGACAGCGGCGAACGGGGCACTGCCGTGAAGTACCCCCATCGACCGGAACACCGGGCCACCGATTCACGAAGAGGCCCGTTCTCCCGTGTACCCCGAATCGATCAGGTGACGTGCGCCAAGGGATAAATACGTTCGAATAGCGCAGTACACCCACAGAGGCGCGTCACCGTGACCATTCACGAGATTTCTAAACGCGTCGATTCGGGTCAATCCTCGCAGCCTCCGCACCTCCTGCCGTCACCCAGCGCTGACGGGCAAGCGATACGCGCACAGAGACAAAGCTCAGCCTCCCCGCCGCTCCCATACTGGCTCCTCCGGCGGAGATGAGGAGCAGCGAATGAGCCGAGACGACACGTCCCTCGCCAAGAACGTCCTCGGCGTACCCGGCATCGTCTTCCTGGTGCTCGCCGCGGTCGCGCCGCTCACCGGGATGGTCGTGATCGCGGCCATCGGCATCGCGGTCGGGAACGGCGGCGGTATGGTCGCCGCCTTCCTGCTGGCCACGGTCGTCCTGCTGCTGTTCGCGGTCGGCTACGCGCAGATGTCGAAGGTACTCACCAGCGCGGGCGGCTTCTACGCCTTCGTGGTCAAGGGGCTGGGCCGGACACCGGGGCTGGTCGCCGGTTTCGTCGCGATGCTCGGTTACAACTGTTTCGTCGCGGGCGCGATCGGCACGAGCGGATTCTTCACCTCCACCGCGATCGACGACGTCTTCGGGCTCCACCTCGACTGGCTCTTCTGGAGCGCGCTTTCGGTCGTGCTGGTCCTCCTGCTCAGCCGCCGGGGCATCGCGGTCAGCGCGAAGGTGCTGGGAGTCTCGCTGATCCTCGAAGTCTCGATCCTGCTGATCATGGACTTCAGCGTGCTGTTCCGGCACGGCTTCTCGTTCGCCGCGTTCAGCCCGTCCGTGCTGTTCCAGGGTGCCGGCGGTCTGGCGTTGTTGTTCGCCGCCAACGCTTTCATCGGGTTCGAGGCGACGGCGTTGTTCGGTGAAGAGGCCAAGGATCCCAAGCGGACGATCCCACGGGCGACCTACATCGCCATCGGGTTCATCGGCGTGTTCGCCGCGTTCACGACCTGGGCCGTGGTCAGCGCGATCGGCGCAGAACAGGCGCAGGACGTCGCCATCGCGCATCTTTCGAGCGGGGACCTCGTGCTCTCGGTCGCCCAGGAGTATCTCGGCGGCCCGCTGACCAAGGTGATGTTGCTGCTCCTGGTGGTCAGCCTGTTCGCGGCGTTGCTGGCATTGCACAATTCGGCGACCCGGTATCTGTACGCGCTGGGCCGGGTCGGCGTGCTGCCGCGGTCGCTGGGCAGGACCGACCCGCGCAACGGCGCGCCGCGCTACGCCTCGATCGTCCAGCTGGCCTTCGGCTCGGTGGTGGCGCTGGGTTTCCGGCTCGCCGGACTCGACCCGGTCGCCGATCTCACCGCGAGCATGACCGGCTTCGGCACCCTCGGCATCCTCACCCTGCAACTGTTCGCGGCGGTGGCGATCCTGGTCCACTTCCGCCGGACACGCGACCGCCGGATCGTGAAGACGCTGATCGCACCCGGGCTGGGCGCGGTGGGACTCGGAGTCATCGTGACGCTGGCCATCGTCAACTTCCCCACGCTCGCCGGATCGAGCAACGGCGTCGTCCCGCAGCTGCCGTGGCTGCTCCTGATCGTCGCGCTGGCCGGGCTCGCGCTCGCGGGCTGGCTGCGCCGGTTCCGCCCGTCGGTGTACGCGGCGCTGGAGACCGATCTGGAACGCGATCCCGCGCCGAAGCCGTCAGACGTTGTTGGTCAGTGAGAGATTGAACGAGTAGCGCGAGGCGCGGTAGACATGCCATCCGTACTCGACGACCCGGCCGGCGTCGTCGTAGGTGGTACGCCGCATGGTGAGCAGCGCCGCCCCCGGCTTCTCCCCCAGCAGTTCGGCGTCCTCCTCGGTCGCCTCCCGGGCACCGACGTTCTGCTGGGCGGCGTGCAGGCGGACGCCCGCGGAGCGCAGTAGCTGGTAGAGCCCCTTGTCCCGCAGCTCGTCGTCGTCCGGGTCGATGATGCCGTCCGGCAGGTAGTTGTTCATGATCGCCAGCGGTTCGCCATCGGTCGAGCGCACCCGCTTCAGCCGCCGGACATGGGTCAGGCCCGGTGTCTCGAGCCGCTCGGCCGCGTCTTCACCGGCGGGCTCGACCTGGTTGACCAGGATGACGGACTCGGGTTTGTCGCCGAGTTCGCTGAGGTCGTCGAAGAGGCTGCTCAGCCGCAGCGGGCGGGCGACCTTGGTGCGGACGACCTGCGTGCCGACACCGCGTTTGCGGACCAGCAACCCCTGATTGACCAGCGACTGGATCGCCTGCCGGATGGTCGGCCGCGACAGATGGAGCCGCGCGGCCAGTTCCACTTCGTTGTCCAGCCGTGCGCCGTTCGGCAGCCTGCCGTCTTCGATCGCGGCCCGGAGCTGCCGGGCGACCTGGGCGTACAGCGGCTCCGGGCGGTTCGGATCCACCTCGATCTCGCCGGGCACCCAGGGATTCATGCGCGGAGCCTACCGCGAAGACGCTGTGGTCGTTATGACCTTATGTCCATATGTCTTGACAAAGTTTCTGACCTCTTGCGAAGGTCGAGAGACCACGCGAGCCGGGAGGAACGAACAGTGTCCGACACAGTACGGCGGGTAGTCGCCGCACGGGTACGCGCTCCGGAGGCCATCGCGGCGGCCGCCGCCGGCCGGGTCCGCGCGAAATCGCCATTCAACGACAAAGGCGCCGCGATGATCATCGCCGCGGACCATCCGGCGCGCGGCGCGAACGGCGTCGGCTCCCATCCCCTCGCGATGGCCGACCGCGGCGAACTGCTGGACCGCCTTTGCCTGGCACTGGAGCGCCCCGGCGTCACGGGGGTGCTGGCGACCCCGGACATCATCGACGATCTGCTGATCCTGGGCGTCCTCGACGGCAAAACCGTCATCGGTTCCATGAACCGCACCGGCCTCGCCGGATCGAGTTTCGAGGTCGACGACCGGTTCGCCTCCTACGACGCCGAAACGATCGAGCGGATGCGTTTCGACGGCGGCAAGACGCTCACCCGGATCTGCCTGACCGACCCGGCGACGCCCGCCGTCCTCGAGAACACCGCGCACGCGATCAACGAGCTGGCGGACCGGAAACTGATCGCGCTGGTCGAGCCGTTCCTCGCCGACTGGGTCGACGGACGTCTCCGCAACGACCTCTCCCCCGAGGCCGTGATCCGCTCCATCACCATCGCCTCCGGACTCGGCCGCTCGTCGGCTTACACCTGGCTGAAACTCCCGGTGGTCGAGGACATGGAGCGGGTGCTGGCCGCCTCGACGTTGCCCGCCGTCCTGCTCGGCGGCGAGGTCAAGGATCCCGACGCGGCGTTCGCCGCCTGGCAGCGGGCGCTCGCGCTGCCGACCGTGCAGGGCCTCGTGGTCGGCCGGTCCCTGCTCTACCCGCACGACGGCGACGTCGCGAAGGCCGTCGACACGGCCGTCGGGCTGCTGTGAACACCTGTGGAGGACAACGCGTGAAGACCATCGAACACTGGATCAACGGCACCGCGACGACGGCGGGCTCCACCCGCACCGCCCTCGTCTACGACCCGGCCGAAGGGCGCCCGCGGGCCGAGGTGCTTCTCGCGGAACCGTCCGATGTGGACACCGCGGTGGCGGCCGCGGGCAAGGCTTTCGAGACATGGGGCGATTCGTCGTTGTCGCAGCGGACGAAGGTGATGTTCGCCTTCCGCGAGCTGCTGGTGAAACACGAGGACGAACTCGCCCGGATCATCTCCGCCGAGCACGGCAAGGTGATCGACGACGCGCGCGGCGAGATCGTCCGCGGCCGCGAGATCGTCGAGTACGCCTGCGGGATCGCCGACGCGCTGAAAGGCGGTTTCTCCAACCAGGTTTCGCGGGACGTGGATGTGCACGACTTCCGGCAGCCACTCGGGGTCGTCGCCGGGATCACGCCGTTCAACTTCCCGATCATGGTCCCGCTGTGGATGCACCCGATCGCCATCGCGACCGGCAACACCTTCGTGCTCAAGCCCAGCGAACGCGTTCCGTCCGCGTCGCGGCTGGTCGCCGAGCTTTACGCCGAGGCGGGTCTTCCCGACGGCGTGTTCAACGTCGTCAACGGCGACAAGGTCACGGTCGACGCGATCCTCGACCACCCCGGCATCGCCGCCGTGTCCTTCGTCGGGTCCACCCCGATCGCCAAGTACGTCCACGAACGCGCGACGGCCACCGGCAAACGCGTGCAGGCACTGGGCGGGGCCAAGAACCACGCCGTCGTCCTGCCCGACGCGGATCTCGACTACGCCGCCAACCACCTCACGGCCGCCGCGTTCGGTTCCGCCGGGCAACGCTGCATGGCGATCTCCATCGGCGTCGCCGTCGGTTCGGCAGGCGACGAACTCGTCGAGATCCTCAAGCGCAAGGCGGCCGAGATCAAGGTCGGGCCCGGTCACGACGACGGCAACGACATGGGCCCCGTCGTCACCCAGGCCGCGCGGCAGCGGGTGATCGACTCCGTCGCCCTCGGCGCGGACCAGGGTGCGACCGTGGTCGTCGACGGCAGGGCGCTGCGGGTCGAGGGCCACGAGGAGGGGTTCTTCGTCGGACCGTCCCTTTTGGACCATGTGACCGCGGAGATGGCCGCCTATCGCGAGGAGATCTTCGGTCCGGTGCTCGGGATCGTGCGGGTGTCCACTGTGGACGAGGCCATCGCGCTGATCAACGCGAACCCCTACGGCAACGGGACCGCCGTCTTCACCGGAAGCGGCGAGGCGGCGCGGAAGTTCCAGCGCGAGGTCAAGGTGGGGATGATCGGGGTGAACGTGCCCATCCCGGTGCCGATGTCCTACTACTCCTTCGGCGGCTGGAAGGACTCCCTCATCGGGGACAGCCCGATCCACGGCCCGGAAGGCGTCCGGTTCTACACGCGGGCGAAGGTCGTCACCACCCGCTGGCCGCACACGGCCGGACGCGGGACCGCGGGCTTCAACTTCCCCACCTCCCAGTGACCGCCACGACCCGCATTCAGTCCTCTAAATGCGGTAGTTGGCAACGCGAACTACCGCAAGTAGAGGACTGAATGCGTCAGTTCACCCGTTGCCGTTTCCCGATGATTCGCCAGCCCACCGCCAGTACGACGACCAGCACCGGGATCGAGTAGAACGCGATCTTCTCCGCACCGTCGGAGAAGCCCATCAGGATCACGACCAGCGCGAGGAAGCCGAGCGTCGCCCAGCCGCTGTAGGGCGCCCACGGCATCCGGTAGGACGGCCGTTCCAGCTCCCCGCGCAGCGCCGCCTGGCGCAGTCGCATCTGGCAGAAGATCAGCGTCGCCCAGGTCGTGATGACGCCGAGCGAGGCGATCGCGATCGCGATGTCGAAAGCGTCCTTCGGCACCAGGTAATTGAGCACCACGCCCAGCACGTAGGCGCCGGAAGTGAACAGGATGCCGCCGTAGGGCACGTGACGACCGCTCATCCGGCCGACGAACTTCGGCGCCTCGCCCTTGTCCGCCAGCGCGCGCAGGATCCGGCCAGTCGAGTAGAGCCCGGAGTTGCAGCTCGACAACGCGGCGGTGAGCACGACCGCGTTCATCACGTCACCGATGCCGGGGATCCCGAGCCGCGAGAAGACGGTGACGAAGGGGCTCTCGCCGCCGTTGTAGAACGGCCAAGGCAGCAGCATCGCCAGCAGCAGCACGGAACCGACGTAGAACACGCCGATCCGCCAGACCACCCCGTTGATCGCCTTCGGCAGCACCTTGCGGGCGTCCTTGGTCTCGCCCGCGGCGATGCCGACGACCTCGATCGCCGAATACGCGAAGATGACCGCCTGCAGCGTCATCAGCGCGATGCCGATACCGGCCGGGAAGAAGCCGTTGTGGGCGGTCAGGTTGTGCACACCCGCCTCGGTCCCGCCGATGTCCGCGCCGGTCAGCACCAGGCCGGTGGCGGTGACCAGGAAGACGACGATAGCCAGCACCTTGACCACCGAGAACCAGAATTCCAGCTCACCGAACAGTTTCACCGAAAGCAGGTTCACCAGGATCAGCACGCCGAGGGCGACCAGCGCGGTGATCCACTGCGGCACGTCGGGCAGCCACTTGTGCACGTAGATCGCCACCGCGGTGATCTCCGCGATACCGGTCATCGCCCAGTTCACCCAGTACATCCAGCCGGAGGCGAAACCCGCCCATGGCCCGATGAACTTGCGGGCGTAGGTGACGAAGCTGCCGGAGGTCGGCTCGTGCAGCACGAGCTCACCCAGTGCGCGCATCACGAAGTACGCGGCGATACCGCAGAGCGCGTACGAAAGGACCAGCGACGGCCCGACCTGGTGGAGCTTGCCACCGGCACCGAGGAAAAGCCCGACGCCGATCGCGCCGCCGATGGCGATCATCTGCACTTGGCGGTTGCCCAGCGCTTTTGAGTAGCTTTCACCTTTTTCGGTGAGCAGCGAGGAATCCATGGTTGCCAGACGCTAGAGCGTGTGCGGCAGGTCACCAACACTGCTAAGGAAGACTTAAGGTGTGTGGCACATCACTGCGCCGGTTCTTCTGGTATTTCCCTTTTCGATTTGACAAGTTCACCCGCGAGCCCCGATTTTCGCGCGCGAAGAAGGCCTCATACGCTACCGCCGTGGACCTCGCAGCGCTGCTGGACCGGATCGCCGACGACGTCGCGCCGGAGATCGGCCGCGGCTCCGTCGCGGACTACATCCCCGCGTTGGCCAGGGTCGAACCCCGGCAATTCGGGATGGCCGTGGCCGAAGTGGACGGTCGGGTCCACGGTGTCGGTGACTGGCAAACACCGTTCTCCATCCAGAGCATGTCGAAGGTCTTCACCCTGGCGCTCGCCCTCTCGCACGGCGACGGCGTGTGGACGCGGGTGGGCCGCGAACCGTCCGGCAACCCGTTCAACTCGCTGGTACAGCTGGAGAACGAGGACGGGATCCCGCGCAATCCGTTCATCAACGCCGGCGCGCTGGTGGTGACCGACGAACTGGCGCATCACGGCGACGCGGCGGAAATCCTGCTTCGGTTCCTGCGCGAGGAAAGCGGTCGCGCGGACATCGGCATCGACGCCGAGGTCGCCGCGTCGGAGGCCGCGCACGCCGACCGCAACCGCGCGCTCGCGTACTTCATGGCGTCCTATCGGAACATGCGCCGTCCGGTCCCCGACGTCCTCGATCAGTACGTGCGCCAGTGCTCGATCACGATGAACTGTGAAGACGTCGCACGCTCGGCGGTGTTCCTCGCCCGTCACGGCGTCCGCAACGACGGCGGCAGGCTGCTCGGGCTCAGCGCCGCCAAGCGGGTCAACGCGGTGATGCTGACCTGCGGCACCTACGACGCGGCCGGCGAATTCGCCTACCGCGTCGGACTTCCCGGCAAGAGCGGTGTCGGCGGCGGCATCGTCGCGATCGTCCCCGGCCGGTGCGCGGTCTGCGTGTGGAGCCCGGGACTGGACCCGCGCGGCAACTCCGTCGCGGGGGTCGCGGCGCTGGACCGCTTCACCACACTGACCGGCTGGTCGATCTTCTGAGCGGTTTGAATCCCGGAGACCGGGGAAGCACGACAGTGTGCAGACTTTCCTTCCTTGCGCTGATTTTCGCGCCACGGCCGAAGTGCTCGACGCACGGCGGCTAGGCAAGCAGCGGGTGGAGACCATCCAGGTGCTGCGCGCGCTGACGGTCGCGGACTACGGCTGGCGTCACCATCCGGCCGCGACGATGTGGGCGGGCTACGAAGAAGCCCTGGTCAGGTACGGGTTCGACGTCTGCGAGATCTGGTGCGCGACGGGCAGGCAGGACACCTGCCACGACACGCTGCGGGCCGATCTGCTCCGCACGACCGGTTTGACGGAGGTCCGCACGCAGGCGGAACTCGCGGACGAGGGCGAACTCCCGCCCTGGCTCGGTGACGCCGACTTCCATCGCAGTCACCGGTCCGCGCTGGTCCGCAAGGATCCGGAACACTACCGGCCGCGCTTTCCGGACGTTCCCGACGACCTCCCGTACGTCTGGCCCGCGTCAGACCGTCCACGACGGACACCCACCGAGAAGGGATGACGATGATGAAACGCTTCCACAAGGGAGACAAGGTTCGCTGGAACAGTCACGGCGGGCAGGCCGAAGGCGAGGTCTTGCAGGAGATCACCTCCGACACCGAAGCGGGCGGACGCACCGTGCGGGCATCGAAGGACGAACCGCAATACCTGGTCCGCAGCGACAAGAGCGGCGGCGAAGCGGTCCACAAGCCCGACGCGCTGGAGAAGCTGTGAGCCGCTCGCGGCTCAGGTACTGGGTTTTCCCATCTCGTGCCCCGGCCGTCCGTCGGTGCGCCGGTCCCGTTTGATCCTCTCTTCGTGCAGATGCCGCCGCCCTCCGGTCAAGTCACCGGTGACGTCCCGCGTCATCTCGCGGTAGGCCGTGTAGTAGCCGTCGTCGTATTCCTCGATCAGCTGGAAGGTCCACCGCTCCGGCAGCACGTTGAGCCCGACCAGTTCGGTCTGGATCCGCTCCGCCCAGTCCGGGTGCCCGGCCTTCCGGAGTGCTTCGACGGCCTCGCCGAGGGCGAAATCGGCGGTTCCCGTGAGGTGGTGGAAGGCGTACAGGTGGCCGCGCGCCTGTTCGACCGTCTCGAGGGCGAAGACCAGTTTTCCGACGGCGTCGACGGTCGCGTCGTCGGGTTCTGAGGGTGATTCCGGCATGATCGGGTGATTCCCCGGCACCGACGGTTTTACACCGCCCTCATCGGTGACTCTCCTCGGTGACTTTCAAGGGCGATGCGAGCGAACGAGCGGACCAGCGGGCTCTCCTGTCCGGTCACCCACGCGACGACGAGCGGGCTCGGCGGCATGTCTTCCAGAGGCACCCAGGTGAGCCCGTCCGGCAAGGGATGCCCGAGCGGCGCGATGCCCGCCGTGCCGTTCCACAGTACGGCCTGCACGCATTCGCTGACCGTGCGCACCACCGGGCCGGACGGCCGGTCGCCGACGGGCGCCGCCCCGTTCCAGTACACGCGCCAGAGCGGATCCGTCCCGTCCGGCAGCTGGAACCACGGGCGATCGGCGACGTCGGCAAGCCGTAGCGAGTCACGACCGGCGAGCGGATCACCGGTGCGCAGGACGATTCCGACCGGGTCCTTGCGCAGGACGCGGATACTGAGGCCCGTTTCGTCGAACGGCGACCGGGTCAGCGCGACGTCGGCCAGCCCGGCGCGCAGGCCGGTGGTGGGATCGGTGAAATCCGCCTCGCGGAACCTGATCGACACCTCGGGGTGCCGACGGCGGAACGCCTCGGCCAGCCGGGTGCCCGCCTCCCCCGCGCCGTCGGACAAGGTGCCGACGGTGAGCGTCGCGGGGCCCGCCGCGGCGCTCACCCGAGCGCGGGCCCGCTCTGCCCGGTCCAGCAGGGTGCGGGCCTCGGCGTACAGGGTGGTTCCGGCCGCGGTGAGCTCGACGCCGGCGGCCGAGCGAAGCAGCAGCACGACCCCCAGGTCGCCTTCCAGCTGCTGGATGGCCCTGCTCAGCGGCGGCTGGGTCATGTGCAGCCGCGCGGCGGCCCGACCGAAGTGCCGCTCCTCGACGACGGCGACGAAGTAGCGCAGCAGGCGGAGTTCCATCACCGGCGATGATACCCATCAGGTATCGGACCGGCGAGATCGGTCTTGGACGGCGAAGGGGTAGTGGCGGGACATTCGGATCATGCCCTTCGAACCTCTCACCCACGAGCCCGCCGTCGAGCAGGGCCAGGCCGTCGAAATCGCCCGCGACCTGGTGGTGATCCCGAATCACGGCGTCGACCTCGTCCCCAACATCGGCGTCATCGGCGGTGCGCACTCGGTGCTCGTCGTCGACACCGGACTGGGGCCGCGCAACGCCGAAAAGGTGCTCGCCTTCGCCGCCGAACACGCCCGCGGCCGCCGCCTGTACCTGACCACGACGCACTTCCACCCCGAGCACGCGTTCGGCGCGCAGGTCTTCGCGGACCACGCGACCTACCTCGTCAACAGCGCCCAGGCGGCGGACCTGGTCCACAAAGGACCCGGCTATCTGGAGATGTTCCGCGGCCTCGGCACACCGGTCGCGCGGAACCTGGAAGGCGTCGAACTGGTCGCTCCGGACGTGGTCTACGACGACGCCCACGAGCTCGACCTCGGCGGCCGGGTCGTGCGGCTGGCGGCCACCGGACGCGCCCACAGCAAGGGTGACCAGGTGGTGACCGTCCCGGACGCGGGGGTGCTCTTCACCGGGGATCTGGTCGAAACCGGTCAGTTCGCGATCTTCCCGTGGTTTCCGCCGTACGACACCGACGTCTCGGGAAAGCGGTGGATCGAAGTGCTGCGACGGCTGGACGCCGCCGGGCCGGACCTCGTCGTCCCTGGCCATGGCGACGTCTCCGGACGGCGGATCCTGACCGACGTCCGCGAATACCTCGAACTGCTGCGTGACGAGACCTGGAAGCGGCGCGACTCGGCTCTCCCCGAAGAGACGATCGCCGCGGAGGTCGAAGCGCTGATGATCGAACTCCATCCGGAATGGGAAGGCCGGGACTGGATCTCGAAGGGCGTCGGCTGCCTCTGCGCGGAGCACTCAGGCCATGAGACAGCAAGCGCCGGTGAAGCAGCCGAAAGCCCCTCCGCTTGACGAGTTCTTCGCATTGTCGAAGTGATCGATCACGAGGTCCACTTCGGTCTGACCCAGCGAGGAGACGTCGACCCCGGAGTCGGCGAAGAAGCGGTGGACAGCCTCGGAAACGGTGTTCTGCATTGGAAATCTCCCTTTGAACCTGCGGTGTTCGGTACCGAAATCGTGCAGGTTCGGCCCCTTCCGCCGACAGTGCGAAGCAGCATGGACGACGTGTGGCTTTCGTCTGCTCCACTCGCGTGAACCGGGGCGCGCAAGTGGAGCACCCGTCATCGGGACCACCCCCGCCCGCTCAGGAGGGCGGACGGCTAGTCTCTTCGATGGCGAAAACCGCCATGCACCACGACGCCGGGAGATCTGAACCGCCATGCTGGACCGAGCAGTCATCGACGCCCTCTTCCCCGCCGACCTGCCCGAACCCGAGCACTGGGAGCAGCGTTACCCCGCCCGCGATCTCCCCGAGGGCGCACTGGTCACCCGCTTCGGCCCGTCGCCGACGGGCTTCGTCCACATCGGCGGCATCTACGTCGCGACCATCGATCAGGACGTCGCCCGTCGCAGCGGCGGCCGCTACCTGGTCCGGGTCGAGGACACCGACCGGTCCCGCGAGGTCGAAGGCGCGATCGACCAGTTCGAGCGCGGCTTCGGCTACTTCGGCCTCGCCGCCGACGAGGACATCCACCGCGGCGGCGACTACGGCCCGTACCAGCAGTCCGAGCGCGAGCAGATCTACCTGACCTACGTCCGCCACCTGCTCCGCCTCGGCCGCGCGTACCTCGACTTCGCCACCAAGGACGAACTCGCGGCGATCACCGCGCGGCAGCAGGCGACGAAGCTGCCGACCGGCTACTACGGCTCGTGGGCCATCTGGCGCGACGCCGACCCCGCCGACGTCCAGGCCAAACTCGACGCTGGCGACCCGTACGTCGTCCGGTTCCGCGCACCGGACGACACCGGCGCCCGCGCCCGGTTCACCGACGCCATCCGCGGCCCGCTCGAAGCCGAAGCGAACCGCAACGACGTCGTCATCCTGAAGAGCTCCGACCAGAGCCCCCGGCTGCCGACCTACCACTTCGCGCACGCGGTGGACGATCACCTCATGCGTGTCAACCTGGTCATCCGCGGTGACGAGTGGATCTCCTCGGTGCCGGTGCACCAGCAGCTGTTCGACGCGCTCGCCTTCGAGCCGATCACCTACGCGCACATCGCGCCGCTGATGAAGCAGGAAGGCGGCAGCAAGCGCAAGCTGTCCAAGCGCAAGGACCCGGAAGCGAGCGTCGACTTCTACATCGAGTCCGGCTACCCCGCCAAGGCCGTCCTCTACTACCTGCGCGGCCTCGCCAACGGCCGTCTTGCCGAAATGCCGCTGGACCAGGCCCTGAGCGAGCCGATCAACCTCGACGAATGCGGTGTCGCCGGCCCGCTGGTGGACCTCGTCAAACTCGACGACATCTCGGCCGACCACATCGCCACGCTGTCCGGCGCCGAGATCCTCGAAGAGGTCCGCGCCTGGGCGGAGCGGTTCGACCCGGCGCTGCGGACCGTCCTCGACGCCGAGCCCGAGCTCGCGCTCCGGGCGCTCGCCGTCGAGCGCGACGGCGCCGAGAACCCGCGCAAGGACCTGAAGAAGTGGAGCGAGTTCCGCGCCGTCTACGGCTTCTTCTTCCCGCAGCTGCACGCCGCCGTCGCCGGCCCCGACGACGAGCGGATCGCCGCGCTCGGCGTCGACCGCGAGGTCGTCCAGGCCGTCGCGCGTGACTTCGTCGGGAACTACCAGCAGCTCGACGACGGCCAGGAGTGGTTCCAGCAGATCCGCGAGGTGGCGGCGAAGCACGGTTTCGCGAAGAACGCCAAGGAGTTCAAGAAGAACCCCGAGGGCTTCCCGGGCTCCATTCGCGAGGCTTCGCAGATCATCCGGATCGCGATCACCGGTTCGACCCGGAGCCCGGACCTGCACTCGATCACGCAGGCGCTGGGCCGCGAGGAGACGCTGAGCCGGTTCGCCGGTCTCGTCGGCTAGCCGGTCGTGACTAGCCATGATCATTTCGCGCGCCGCCTCCAGTAACGACCTTGCCCACCGGTTCGACTACGGAGGCGACCCGGATTCCGTCGTCATCGACCCCACCGGCCTCGACGAGCACAGCGCCATCCTGCACGGCAAACTCTCCGGAGAATTGACCGGCTGAAACGCGCGAGCACCGACAGACGACTTACCCATCACGCAAGTAGGGAAAGTTGTGGTCAATGAGCGCTGATCGCGTTGTTCAACTGTGCTGGGAGTTCCGGCGGGTGGCCGCAGACGGCCGAGCGACGCTGTCGTACCCCGGGATCTCGGTGGTCCGCCGAAGGCAAGGCGAAATCGTCGACCGGACCTGGCTACCGGTCGGGGAAGAACCCACCTTCGCCGACGACGAAGCCCTGATCGCGGTCCTGCACGCCGCGTGGCGCTGGAGCAGGAACGCCGCGTAGACCGTCCACTTCGGACGGTCTACGACCGGTTCACTCCTCGCCCGATTTGTACCGCCGCCGGAGTTCTTCCTCCTGCTCGCGCGGCGACTTGTCGACCCAGCGGCCGTGGACCAGGTCGTTCTCCGTGTAGTCCGCACGCCGCGAGGCCCAGCTCGGCATCATGATCTTGCGGGTCCCGCCTCGCCCGCGATCGCGCAGATCGGTGACCACGGCGATGCCGATCACCAGTACGAGTACACCGAGTAGGACCCAGATCACGACCATGTCCGCTCCCCCGCAGATGAGTCAAGTTCCCCAGGGTAGCGCGACCGAGCCCCTCCCACGGAGGCCTTTTCCGCGGCATCCGTGGGAATCTCGCGATTCCGGGAGAGCGCGGGCGATCAGCCCCTGGCGTTCGGGTTGATCGCGTCGCCGGCCAGTCCGGTGGCGGCGTCGCCGAGCGCACCGGTGGAGTCGACGACGCCCTGACCTGCGGCGGTGGCCGAATCGACGGCGCCCTGTCCCGCGGCGGTGGCGTTCTCGGCGAGGCCCTGGCCGGTCTCGGTCAGCCCCTCGGCGGACTGGGTGACCTGGTCGGCGGCGCCGGAAAGGTCGACTCCGGTCAGCTCGCTGACCTTGTCTCCCGCCCCGCCCAGCAGTTCTGCGGCCTTCTCCTTCAGCGAGTCGAACAGGCTCATCAGGGGGTACTCCTCGGATCGGTCGAGCACGGAACGGGTGAAAGTTCACCGTACAGGACAAATCGGGCACCGTGTGCGACGGTCACCCGCCGGAGCCCTCACTGCGAAGATCCTCAGCGGCGAGAGGCCCGAACGCCCTTGTCCGCGCGCAGCGAATAGCGGACGTCACACGCGCTCATCATCTCGTCGTCATGGGTCGCCACGATGACGACACAGCCGCGCCGGGCCAGATCACCGAGGAGGTGGATGACCCGCGCCCGATTGGATTCGTCGAGTGACGCCGTCGGCTCATCGACGAAGACGGCCTGGGCGTCCTTGTAGAGGGCCCTGGCGATCGAGAGACGCTGTTTTTCGCCGCCGCTGAGATGCGCGGCCTGTTCCTCGTCCCGGCCGGTCAGCCCGGTCAGCTCGAGCACGGCCTTCATTTTCTGCTGGTCCCCGATCACTCGCGAGCCGAAGACCCCGGCCTTCATCACCACGTTGAAGGCGACCGACTCCTCCTCCATCACGCCGTAGTCCTGGAGGACGAAGGCCCCGGAATCCTTCCAGAACCGTCGCCGGGCCCGTGCGTTCCAGCCGCCGGTGTCGGCGCCGTCCACCAGGATCCGGCCCGAGGTCGGCCGCTGCAGCAAACCCAGGCAGTGCAACAAGGTCGTCTTGCCGCAGCCGCTGGGCCCGACGAGCGCGGTCATGGTCCCGGGACCGCAGGAGAGCGAGGCGTCGTGGACGATTTCCCGGCCGTCGATGACGACGGAAACGGCGTCGGCTCGTATTTCCATGATGGAGGTCTTCCCGTCTAGAGAGTGCGTCGCCGGACGTTGGCGAAGGTCCAGCGAGTGGCCAGGAGATGCGTGACCGGTGAGGCGACGAGGCAGAGTACCGCCGCCGCCGTCGCGAGCAGCGCGCCATCGCCGCCGCGGAGCAGGATGACCATCACGGCCAGCGCGGCGCCCACAAGCCATTCCGGAGCGACCCGCCCGGCGAGGATTTCGGACCAGCGCTGCCCCGCGAGCCGGAGCGGGAAGTCCCGCCGGGCGTGCAGGACCGCCGCGATGAACGCCGCGATGAGCGAAGAAACGACCAGTGCCACCAGAAGGGCCACCAAGGAAACCCCTTCGAGCCAAGCGAAGTACGCGGTGAACTGGGCGAGCAGGATCCCCTCCTCCGCCGCGTACTTCACGTTCGCCTTGTACTGCAGGTCGTGCTGCGCCAGCAGAGCTTGAGTGGGGCCGAGCCCGGTGAACACGAGATTCCGGCTGGACGCGATGGACGCGAGGAAGTCGTCGTTGAACGTGGCGTGCAGATCCGGGACGACGGCGACGATCGCGTCCGCGGGGAACACCAGTTCACCGCTTCCGGCCACGGCCAGCGGAAGCTGTTCCGGCTGCGAGAAGTGGTAGAACGAGAACTTGCCGAGCACCTCGGCCGCGGTCCCGCCTCCGCGCTTCCACAGCTCCAGGTTCTCCACCAGGAACTTCTGCGCACTGCCTGGGATCTGCTCCGAAGGGAGCGGAGCCAACTGGCCTTTCCCGTTGCCCAGCATCAGTTTCAGCCAACCCTGGCTGACCAGCGCCAGGTGGCCGGAGGGCCCCAGGTCGACACCTTCCACGGTCTCCCCGTTCCAGGTGTAGGAGAGCGCGACGTCGCCGCGTTGTTCCGCGTCGCGCACCACGTCGCCCACCTTGCCCATGATCTCCTGGAACCCGCTTTCGCCCATCGCCGCGGGGAAGGACAGGGCGACCTGATCCGCCAGGGATTTCCATTGGGACTGCTGGAGAGCGGTGTTCCTGGCGTTCGCGTAGGCGGTGTACGCCGGGGAGACCGCGGCCAGCACCAGAACGAAGGTGAGTGCCTTGAGCACCACCGAAACCCCGCGCAGGGATTTGACGGCGGGATCGCGGTTGGCCAGCATCGCGGGCCCAGGCCAGGACGCCACGGACATCACCAGCGCGCACAGCATCGTCACGACGATCACGATCGCGTCGAACATCAGCAGGATCGAGAGGTAAAGCGGCGCGAAGACCCACCCTTGCGTGGCACCGATGACGACGACGGCGGCCGCGTCGACGACGACGGCGGCCAGAACCATCGCGAACAGGAAGCCCCGCAGATCCTCGTACTGGATCCGCCAGGTCGAAACGCCGGCGAGCGCACGGAGCGCCCGGCCCCTGGCCTTGACCGAAAGCCAGTACAGCACCAGCGAAGCCATCAGGGCGGTGGCCGCCAGCAGGCTCATCAGGAAGCTGCCCTGCCGCGCCACCGATTCCAGTGTCGTACCGAGATCGTTGTCGTTCCACTTGGCGATCACCTGATGCGCCGTCAGCCACTCCCGGAACTCGGGAAGCCGGTCGGCCGAACCGGTGACGAGGTATTGACCGCTCGCGTATGAGTGTTCGAGCGCCGCGTTGCTCCTGATCTCGGCGTCCTTCTCGTCCCCGAAACGTGTTATCCGCTCCGGGAATTCGTCCGCGGCACCGACCTTCACGAAGACCTGGCCGGACTGATCGCCGCCGAGATCCGGCGCGACCTTGAGGAGGCCGGCCCCCAGACGATCGCTCAGGCGCCCCAGTTCACCGATCGCCTCTCCGTCCGACAGGCCGGAACTGACGAAGTCCAGCTCGACGACGGACTTGGTCCCGAGTTGCTGCGGATAGGTCCGGTCGTGCAGGTTCGCCATCAGGGTCACCGCGACCGCCAGCAAGGCGAACAGCATCGCCGAAACCGCGACCACTACTTTTCTGTGCAACGACTTTCCTTCGATCGCTGTACCGGGCGACGATCCCCGTCGTATCCGGCCGACGCGCGACCGGCCGGATACGACGGGGTTTCGGATCAGCAGGTGCGGTAGTAGTACGCGTCGTCGGCACCGGGGGTGTTGACGGCGTACTTCTCCGCGGTGGATCGCTGGCCGGCGGCCGTGTTGGCGCTGCGCACCAGGTCACCGTTGAGCTTCACGGACGACCCGTGACACCTGTTCACGGTGTAGTACGAACGGACCTTGACGTTCCAGAAGCCGTACTGCCACGTCCCTCCGCTCGACGGATACTGCGTGCTCGGGCCGGGATGCAGCCAGGCCATCGCGGGCGGTGCCGCCACGCCGACACCCACGAATCCGAACGAGGCGATGACGGCCGCGGCCACGCCCTTTCTGATTCTATTCGTCTCCACTTTCGCTTCCATTGTCGAACACGCTCCCCATCAGGTTGAGAATACACCGATTACCACAAGGCGATCGCCGATATTTCCGGATCCGGACGAACAGAGAACACGAAAGAGTAAATGCGATTCTCGACCACGACTCGCGGTCGACTCTTGAAACCCCAGAACCCCCACCGTGTCACCCGATCGTGTCTCAGACCGTACGAGCACCCTCATGATCGAAACAACCCGACGCCAGGTAACAAAAGGATAAAGCCGCCCAAGGGCGATTTCCCGTCGACAATTACGGGATGGTTGAAAAAGAACCTATTCACCGGCTATGGTGATCATTCGATTGAATCCTGCGAATATCCGAGTTCGATCGCCCGCGCCGCATCGATACGCACTTTTACGCTTCGAAGACCGCGGTATCCGCAAATCGATCGAAACCTGCCGATTACGCTAAGGACTTCGCTTAGCGATTCTTTAGCGGGGGACGGATGGAATCAGGCTCCGCGCGCGGAAGACCGGCCGTGCACGGATCGTCGGGGTGTCGACACTCAGAGACAGGGCGGGGTGTAGCGGTCGACGCGCAGTCCCCGGAAGTCGAGTTCATTCGGGGTCTTGCCGACGAAGACGAGGCCACGCGCCTCGGCCAGCGCGGACGCGAACGAGTACGACGGCTTCCCGAGTTCGGGCAGCGTGGTCCACGCGCCGGGTGCGAAGCTGAAGAACCTCTTCACGAGTTTCCCGCCGGTCGACGGCACCTTCGTGAGCCACTTGTCGCCGCCACTCCAGTGCGAGGCCGGACGCAGCTGCACGTAGAGGTCGTCGGTCGCGCGGTAGGTCATCCAGAAACCGGCGGATTCCGAAAGATCGGCCTGCGCCTCGAACCGGTTCCCCAGCCATACGACGATCACGTGCCACTCGGCATTGAGGAAGGTCACCTTGGCCGCGTATCCGCCGCGTTCGCGGACGAGGAGGCTGCCGGTCGCCGGGACCGTCGTCCCCTCACCAGACGCGAGCCACTGCTGCAACCGGTCGATCGACGGGGTAGCGCATTCACAGCCGTGCCGCGGCGGCTGCCCGCCGGACGCGTTCGCCGTCGCCACGGGGGCGGCGAGTGAGACCAGAAGCACGGACGCGGCCACCGCGAGCGTCCTGCTGAAGGGGATCCTGGAGCCTCCGCGCATTCCGGGAAGTTAGCACAGCGGTCGCCGAAACCGCCGCACAGTGGGAAAGGGTGCCCCGGTGAGCGGGACGAGTCCACTGTGGATGGTCGCCGGTCAGCTCGCGAGCAAGTCGTCCAGTTCGGCGGCGAAGAGTACGGCGGGATCGAAGCCCATACCGGCGAAGTGCCCGGCGAGTTCGAGTGACAGGACGCCGTGGATCCGCGTCCAGAACGTCACGGCGCGCCGGAGCACCGAGGGTGACGCCGGATGGTCGCCCGCCCACTCCCGACGGTCTGCGAGATGGACGTCGAACGGCGTCACCCGCCCGGCCCCGGGACGCGCCGCGTGGACGTCGAGCAGCACCGCCATGATCTCGTTCGAGATCTTCGTGGTGTCGCCGGGCGCGTGATAGCCGGGGATCGGCGTGCCGTAGACGAACAGGTAGCGCTGCGGGTCCGCCAGCGCCCATTCCCTGATGGCGTAGGCGACTTCACGGGCCGACCCGGAGGCCGCCCGGACGGCGTCGGCGAGGCTCCGGTAGGCGTCGCGGATGAGGTCCGTGATCAGGTCGTCGCGGTTGGCGAAGTACCGGTAGAGCGCGGGACCGCTCATGCCGACGTGTTTGGCGATCGCGTTGAGGGACAACGCCGAGACACCCGTCGTGGCCAGCTGCTCCCACGCGTGCTGCTTGATCTCCGCGCGCACCTTGGCCCGGTAGCGCTCGCGCGAGGTCTTCCCGTCCGTGTCCATCGACTACTCCTTCCTGGCTTCACTGAGAGTTAGAGGCTATCACTTTCCTTATTGACATTTACTCAGGTTTGGTTATAGCTTCTAACTATCACTACTAATGCTAACCGGGCGGCGGATGAAGAAGTCTCATGTCCCACCCGAACCTTCAGGAGGAAACGATGTCCGCCCCGACACTCGACCGTGAGCGCACGGTCCGCCGCGCCCCGCTGTCCGTCCTCATCTCCGCCTGGGCGGTGCCGATCATGATCGTCGGCCAATTCGCGATGATCGCGATCGTCCCGGTCGTCATCGTCCTGATCGACACCCTGCGCGACACCCGGCTCAAGACACTCCACTGGGGCGCGATCGCCCTCACCGCCGCCTACGCGACACCCTTGGCACTCTGGGCGATCGGGCCCCAGCGCGCGCAGAGTCTTTCCAAGGACATGCATCCCGTCTTCGCCGCGATGATCGTGGCCGTGGGGCTGGCGTTCGCGGTCGCGTACCCCGTTTTGCGCCGGAAGGCCCGCCAACCTCGTGAGGGGGTAAGGCAAACGTGGTGTCCGTGAAGGCCTCCTTCCCTACGCTCAAAGTAGGGAAGGAGGCTTTCGCTACCGTCGGATGTGATCCTTGGTGACAGTGGGACCGCTGTGACCTCGGCGGCCGGGTCGTCAAGTACATGAAGGCCCCCTCCTTGCGCTAGGCGCAGGGGCCCGGCAAAGTCGAAATCTTGCAGGTCGGTCGACTATTCCTGCACTGTCGCGGGACCGCACGCATCGGTGGTGGAGCTTGATCAACGGAAGATCAGGGGCACTCAACGTCCCTGATCTTCCGTTGATCAAGGGCGAGCCGAGGTAGGGCAGGCCTGATCCGGACCGCCAGCGGGGCTTCAGTGTCCACAAGGGACACCAGCGGGCGATTGCGCGTCCGATTGATGCCACTATGTACGTTTCTGTGCGGGATCGTGAGTGATAATGAGGGTTATTGAGGGGTAAGGCAAAGGTGGCGTGGTGGGTGGTAAGTCCGTGAAGGCCTCCTTGAGGGACTCTGGGTCCCTCAAGGAGGCCTTCACGGACTTCAAGACGGGACGTTGATGTCACAGCCGTCCCACTGTCACCAGGGATCACGCCTGACGGTAGTGAAGGGCTCCTTCACTATCGTCAGCGTAGGCAAGGAAGCCTTCACCACCAGGGAAACGCGTAGGCAGCAGCGACCACAGCCCGCGACACGACACGTTTGACTTACCCCTCAATAACCCGAAACGCCACTCACGACCCCGGTAGCCCGAAGGAAGCCTTCCGCGAGGCCCGGCGCAACGTCGCGAGTACGGCGGGACCCAGCACCAGGATCGCCACCGCGTTGGTGATCGCTCGCCCGGTGTCCCATCCGGCCGTCGAAGTCAGCAGTGTGAACACCGCGAACCGGTGCAGGTTCTCCAGCACCGGGCCGCCGGGCACGTACGAGAGGTGACCGTCGTGGTACGGCACTTCGGCGTCGGTGATGAACGGCCAGAACCACAGGTTCATCAGGAGTCCGAACACATACGCGACGAAGATCCCGTAGCCGACCAGCATCGCGATCTCGGCCTTGCCGGTGACCCGGCGCGGCAGTAACCCCGCCCCCATCCCGATCCAGGCCGAGCACATCATCTGGAACGGCAGCCACGGCCCGACGCCCGCGGTCAGCAACGCGGAAGCGAACATCGACGTACAGCCCAGCACGAAACCGAAGCCGGGCCCGAACACCCGGCCCGCCAGCACCAGGATGAAGAACACGGTCTCGATACCCGCCGTCCCCGCCCCCAGTGGACGCAGCGCCGCGTTCACCGCCGAAAGAACCCCGAGCATCGCGAGGGCCTTGGAATCCATGCCCCCTTCGGACATCTCGGCCAGCACGATGACGATCAGGACCGGAAGGAGCCCGATGAACACGAACGGCGCGTCGGGGCCGTGCTGCGTCGCCTGCGGTTCGACGCGGACCAGGAGCGGCCACACGAACATCATCAGTCCCGCGAGCGACGCGAGCGCGAGCACCGACGCCGAGCGCGGGCCCAGCCGGACCGCGGGCGCGGTGGTCACCGGACCTCCTGCGCGAGCGCGCAGCGGACGTCGTCGACGGTGAGCCACGGTTCGCCGAGGATCTTGGCGACCTGCGTCGCGAACGCCGGCGAGCCGCCCAGTACCTCGGCGGTCGGGCCGTCGGAGACGATCTCTCCTTCCGCCATCACGACCACGCGTTGCGCGACCGTCGCGACGAACTCGACGTCGTGCGTGGCCACGACGACCGCCTTGCCCTCGGCCGTCAGTGACGCGATCATCTGCGCCAGCGCGGCCTTCGCCGTGTAGTCGAGGCCTCGGGTGGGTTCGTCCAGCAGCATGATCCGGGGCGCGGCCGACAACTGCACCGCGAGCACGAGCGCGAGGCGTTGCCCCTCCGACAGATCGCGCGGATGTGACTCGGGGTCGATACCAGGAGCGAGCCTTTCGAGCAGGGCCCGGCAACAACCCGGTTCCGCACCCGATTCCGCGTCGGCGGCCTCGCATTCGGCGGCGACGGTCTGCAGGTAGAGCAGGTCGCTCGCGGTCTGCGGCACCATGCCGACGAGCGCGCGGGCCGCCGAACTGCTCAGCGCCTTCGGGTCCTTGCCCTCGACGGTGACCTTGCCGCCCTGCCGCGGGCCGGACCCCTGTACCGCCCACAGCAACGACGACTTGCCGGAGCCGTTGCGGCCCATCATCGCCAACACCTCGCCCGTCCGCAGGACGAGATCGACCTCCCGTACCGCGACCTTCGGCCCGTACCGGACCACGATTCCGGACGCGGTGAGCACCTCCTCGCCCTCGGTGGCGGTCCGGGCCGGCGGAGTCCCCAGCGACAGCGAGGAAGCTCGACGGCGGGCATCGCGTACCGTCATCGGCAGCGGGTCCCACCCCGCCATCCGTCCTAATTGGACGATGGGCGGCGCGATGGGCATGTCCTTCAGTACCTCCGGCGGCGGGCCGTCCACCACTCCCCCGGTCCCCGGGACGTAGATCATCCGGTCCGCGAACGGGATCACCCGTTCCATGCGGTGTTCGGCCATCAGCACCGTCGTGCCGAGGTCCTCCACCAGCCTGGCCAGCGTCGCCAGCACCTCCTCGGCCGCGGTCGGGTCCAGCGCCGACGTCGGTTCGTCCAGCACGAGCACCTTCGGATGCGTGGTGAGCACCGAGCCGATCGCCACCCGCTGCTGCTGTCCGCCGGACAGTGTCCGCAACGCGCGCCTGCGCAGTTCCGCGATGCCGAGGAGATCCAGTGTCTCCTCGACGCGGCGGCGCATCACCTGCGGATCGAGGCCGAGTTGTTCCATGCCGTACGCCAGTTCGTCCTCGACGGTGTCGGTGACGAAGCCCGCGAGCGGGTCCTGTCCGACGACACCGACCAGATGCGCGAACTCGCGGGGCGGCCGCGACCGTGTCGTGACGCCGTCGACGGACACCGTGCCTTCCAGATGACCGCCGGTGAAATGCGGGACGAGGCCGTTGATCGTGCCGAGCAGCGTCGATTTGCCCGCCCCGGTCTGGCCCGCGAAGAGCACGAGTTCGCCCTCACCGATGGACAGCGTCACGTCGGACAGCACCGGTTCGGAGCGCCCGCGGTAGGTGAAGGAGACCTGATTCAGTTCGATCATGCGTGCACTTCTTCTTCGAGCGCGGCGTACGGCGGTTCGGGGACCGGGGTCAGGAAGGCGGGCAGCACTCCGGCCAGTACCCCGAGCAACGGGCCCCACGACAGCGACGGCCAGGACAGGTGGAGCAGTGACGGGTTGAGGTCCATCGGGTTCACGCTGGAGGTCATGAACAGGACGCCCGCGACCCCGATTCCGCTCGCCGCGACGACGAGTTCCGCCGGCTGCCAGCGATCGGGCCGGTAGCGGGTGCGCTGGACCCGTTTGCCCGCGGACCAGAATCCGGCGAGCCCGATCACCACCCCGGCGGAAAGCACCGGTGCGGCGAGGAATCTGGGGGTCGAACCGTCCAAAGTGGCGTAAACGCCGACGCAGACGCCGAGCAGGCCGACGATCATCAGCGTGCCGGTGAGCAACCGGGCACGCGCCTCGATCGTCCCGGCCCGTCCGTAGCCGCGGGAGTCCATCGACGCGGCGAGCTGCAGCGAGCGGGACAGCGCGTCTTCCAGGACCGGGATGAGGACGGCGTGCAAGGCTTTCATCTTCTTGCCCGAACCACCCCGCAGTTTGCGGGCACGCCGGACCCGCAGCACGCTCTCGGCGAGCTGCGGGAACACCGACAGCGCGACGATCACCGCGGTGCCCACTTCGTACAACGCGGACGGCATCGCCTTGAGCAGGCGTTTCGGGTTCGCCAGCGCGTTGGCCGCCCCGAGGCAGATCACCATCGCGGCCAGCCGCATCCCGTCGTAGAGCCCACCCAGCAACGATTCCGCGGAGACGTCGCCGAACAGGCGGATGCCCGCCGCCCACGCGGGCAGCGGGATTTCGGGCAGCCGCAGGATGATCGTGGAGCCCTCGGCGCCGCCGAACACGAACCGGAAGAACAACCGGACCGCCACGATGAGCGCGCCGAGGTAGAGGTAGAGCCGGAACGCCAAGGCCCACGGAGCTTCGGTGCGCCGGGCCACGACGACGTATCCCGCGACGGCCACGATGGTCAGCAGCAGCCACGGGTTCGTCGTCCTGGCCGCCGCGACGGCGAGGCCGAGCGCCCACACCCACCAGGCGGCCGGATGCAGGTCGCGCGGCAGGAAGTACGACGTCATCAGGTTCCCTGTGCGCGTTTACGTCTGCGTGCCACCAGGAATCCGGCCACGCACAACATCAGGACGGCCGCTCCCGCCGCGAAAGGGGCCCAGCCGCTCGCGCCGGATTCGCGGTCGATCGCCGCGTTGACGTCCTCGGCGTTCTCGCCACCGGTGAACGCGACGTTGCCCGACGGGTCGTTCGCTTGCGGCCGCGCCGACGCGCTCGGACGCGGTTTGGGCGGCGGCAGCGCGCCGGCACTCTGTCCCGCCGCGGGCGGCTCGCCCGCACCCGCACCCGCACCCGGGCCCTCGCCCGCGGGCGGCTGCTGGCCCTGCCCGGTTCCGGCCTGCGGCCGTTGGCCCTGCCGTTCGGCGGGATCACCGGTGGCCGGCTTCGCCTCCTCAGGTGGCGCGCAGGGCTGGCTCTCGGTACCCGGCCGCACCGCGGCGATCCGCGGGACCGGATTGTTCGCCGTGGTGGCGTTCAGCGAGAAAGACCAGCCCTCGAACCCGCCGGGGATGAAGTCACGGTTCTTCACACCCCATTGGCTGTAGTCCCAGGCGCAGTTGTTCGAGGCTTGCCAATAGGACCAGTACGCCCCGGAGGGAGGCGTGTCGACGCACAGCTCGCGGTACTGTTCGCGCCCGGCGACCGGAAGCTGCTCGGTCGCGGACGGCCGGTTCTCGATCCGGCAGACGAACGACTCACCCCAGCGCTGCACGCCGGCGATCTGGAAACCCGCGCCCTTGAGCGCGTCCAGCCCGGTGCCGCGGGTCGGCTGAGGATTGCAGCGCACGATCGTCGTGCCACCGAGCTGCTGGAAGTCGACGACGACGGTGACCCCGGTGCCGTCCTTGCAGAAACCGGGATGCCCCTTGCTCTGATCGATCGCGTGCGCGGACGGCGTGGGGGGGGGGGGGGGGGGGGGGGGGGGGGGAGAGGGGGGGGAGGGGGGGGGGGGGGGGTCCCCCCCACGCCACTGATCGTTGTCGCATCAGGACTCCGAATCGGTGGGGGAGTTGGTGTT
>NZ_JBVKAE010000045.1:64070-69068 GCF_055598845.1 Amycolatopsis sp. NPDC039088
CCCCTCCCTCACCCCTTCCTTCCTTCTTTTGCGGTGGCGGGTTTCCCCTCTCTTTCGTCTCGGGGGGGGGGGGGGGGGGGGGGGGGGGGGGGGAAACAAAACACCCCCCCCCCCCCCACGCCGAAGACCCTCCTCATTGGACAGTTCGGGCCGGGTTCGACGGCGTGACCCCGGGCGGCGGGTTGGTCGAGGAGGACTTGTTCAGCGAGAACGACCAGCCTTCGAAGCCACCGGGGACGACGTTGCGGTTGAGCGCGCCCTGGCTGCTGTAGGTCCAGGCGGAACCGGAACCGTCTGCGTACCAGTAACCCCAGTACGCGACCGGCGACGGGGTGATCACGCACGCTTCCTTGTAGTTCGGGTTGGTCGACAGCGGAAGGGTTTCCGTCGCGGCCGGGCGGCCCTCCAGGCGGCAGACGAAACCGAGGCCCCACTTCGCGGTCCCGGCGACGGCGATCCCCGCGTCCTGCAGGGCCTTGATACCGGTCCGGGCGGTGCCAGGGTTCGCGTTGGGCGAGCAGCGCGTGATCGTCGGCGCGGCGGTGCCGCCGTTGCCGTCCAGCTCCTGGAAGTCGACGACGACGGTGACCCCGGTGGCGGCGTCGGCGCCGGTGCAGACCCCGTTGTAGCCCTTGGCCGGATCGACCGCCTGCGCGGTCGCGGGTACGGCGATCGTCAGTCCGATAAGGACGGACGTGACGGCGAGCAGTTTTCTCATGACGAGACCCCCTTGGTCTTGATGAATCGGCGGAGCAGGAAAATCAGCGCGATCGCCGCGAGCAGCAGCGATCCGGCCAGTCCGGTCAAGCCCCACATCAGCCAGGGTGGCCAGGCGGGCTGAGCGGTGGCCTGCAACTGGGTGCCGGACGCGGCGTCGGCTTGCGAAAGCGGCAGCCGGAGCGCGGGTGACAACGGCGAATCGGCCGCGGTGAGCCACGACCGGCCCGCCACCCCCGGCGCGGCGGCCAGGCTCGTCGGGAAGTCGGTCTCCCCCTCACCCGCCACGACCGGTCCCGCGGCGAATCCGCCGTCGGCCCGCGCGAGCTTGCCCAGCGAACGCGCGGTACCGCTCGCGTCCAGCCCCGCCACCTGCCGGGCCGCGGCGACCGAAGCACTGAGCGCGACGTCCGGTCGTCCCGCCTCGCCGGTCACCAATCCCTCGCCGGTCGGCCGGACGCCGAGCGCCTTCACCGCGGAGACGACCGCCGACACGCGCCGCTCGGACCAGCCATCCGGCCGTTTCGTGGCGGGTGCGGCGTGGGTGAACGGCCGGGCGGCCAGCGCCGTGACCGCCGAGGCCGTCGCGGCGAGATCGCCGGATCCGCACTCCAAGGTGTCGAGGTGCTTCGGGAACGTGCCGTCGGCGCACTGGCGTGAGAGGAGCAATTCGACCGCGGCACCGGGGTCGGCGGCGGTGGCGAGCAGGGCCCACGCGTGGCGTTCGACCGTCTCGTCCGCGTCGGCGAAGGAACCGATGTCGGTGAACTCGCCGTCCTCGCCACGGAGTTTCACCAGGTCGGCCCGCAGTTGAACCGCGAGGTCGGCCTTCGCGAACTCGGCGACGAGCACGAGCTTCGCGAGCGGTTCGGCATAGGACGCGCCACCCTGTTCGTACGGCGCGCCGTGCGCGTAGGCCTGCACGGCTTCCGGCGTGAGCAGGAATTTCGACACGCGAGCGACCGCGTCCGGCTGCTCGTCCAGTGCCCGCAAAGCGAGTACGAGATCCGCGGTGGCGTCGTAGTCGACGTAGGTCTTGCCGTCCTCGGCGACCTCGACGTGGTCGCCGCCGGTCAAGTGGTTCGCCAGGTAGGCGCCCAGCCGGGCAGCGGGCGTCGCCGCGGACGGCGAGACCATCGCGTCCGGGGGCGCCTTCAGCACGGTGGTCTTCCTCGGTGCCGACGTGCTGTCCTTCTGCGCGCGTGCGGTTTTCGGCTTGGCCATCGGCGGCGTGACGGTGACCGTGGCCGGTTCCGCCACACTGCTCGCCGGCGGCGGCGGCCCGGCGCCCTTCGCGAGCGCGTAGAACCCGGTCTGCGCCAGCCCCAGTGAGGCCTGGGCGCCGGAGCGGATCCACGTGTCGAGCCCGCTGATCCCGTTGGTGCGTGCGGCTCTGTAAGCCGTCGGGTCGTAAGCGATCGCGCCGAGTTCGCCCGCGAGCCTGGTGCCTGAGTCGGCCGCGGCGGTCGCCTGCGCGGACTTGAGGAAACGCACCCCGCGGTCCACCGCCGCTTCCGCGCCGCCGACGTCGGCGAGCGCTTGGACGATCAGGCCGGTGCTGTTGGTGTTCGGGGCTTCGGTGCCGACGCCGCCACCCCAGCCACCGTCCGGGCTTTGGTGCGCGTTGAGCCACGAGACGGTTTTGGCGATCGGTCCGTCGAGTCCGGTCGCACCCGCCTTCCGGGCGGCCAGCAGTGCCGACAGCGCGAGTCCGGTGGCGTCACCGTCCGGCGCGGACTGGTCGGACCCCTTGCCCTCGTCACAGGTCGAGATCTTGAAGCCGCCGGGTTTGACGTGATCACCGGTCTCGGTCGTCTTGACTTCGCCGAAGAAAACGCGGAAGTAACCCTCGGAACACTGCTGGGTCAGCAGTTTGTCGATGGCGAGCCGGTCGTTCTCGCCCGCCGCCGCGAGCCCGATGACGCCGAGCGCCTGCGCGAACATGTTCGCGTTGTTGGTCACGGCGTCGGCGAGCTCGGGGTTCTTCGAATAGTCGCTGACCCGGCCCTTGTCCGGCCCCTTGCGCATGATCGCGGCCTTGGTCTCGGCGACCATGTCGTGGCCGTCGAAGTTTCGCGGATCGCGGCCGGAGACCTCGGCGGCGACCAGCGTTTTCGCCACCGCGCCGCCGACGATGACCGCGTCGTACCCGGCGCCGGGGACCAAGCCGTCCCAGGTGAAGAAGTCGGTGGCGTGGCCCTGGTCGTCGAGGAACTTCACGATCGGTTCGGCGCGCGCCCCTTCGCCCGACGCGTACATCGCGAACAGCACGTCGAGCATCAGACCGTGGTCGGGCAACGCGCCGCCGTTGGGATCGTCCAGCGTGCCGTCCGGCTTCAGTTTCGTCGCGAGCCACCGGGAATTCGCCTGTGCCGCGGCACGGTCGCTCGCGGCCGTCGCCGTGCCCGTGAGCAGCGCGGCGACCAGACCGGCGCTGACGGCGAAGGACAAGGCGGCCAGATATCCGCGGCGCATGTACTCCTCCTTTGCGGGCACGAAGGAGGACAGGCGCGGACGCCGGGGTCACCCCTGTTTATCGCGACAGTGGTTCGGACTTCTGATCGTTCATCCGCCCGTTCGGTATCCCGGCTCGCCCCGGTGAAAGGGCCCACGGTTGCGCGACAGCGCCGGATTTCGACCGGCTTCCCCGTCACGGGCGGCGGTGTTGAGTTGTCGAGCCAGCCGAGGTTAACACTCGATCACCGGCAGCAGGCACCGCTGACCAGGTCGTTGCCAGGATCACATCACCGCTCGCGCCCGGCGGTACCGCGGCACCCGGCGGAGATGAGACTCTTCGGATCGTCCGATTCAGCGCGGTCGTGGGGGAAGTCCGGTGAGAGTCCGGCGCTGTCCCGCAACGGTATGCCTTCCCGGCGAGCCCGGTCACCCACGTCGCGCGGTGTCACCACCGACTCCTGTCGTGGAAATGCGGGAAAGGGTTCTCATGAGACGTTTGTTCCTCGCCGTCGCCATGCTGTGCGGCATCGGGTTGGTCGCCGCTCCGGCGGCGGCCGCGGCCACCCCGAACAAGGCGGACGCCGCCGCGGGCTGGCTCGCCAGGCAGCTGATCGACGGAGAACGGTTCGAGGCCGACTTCGGCGGCCAGAAGTTCCCCGACCAGGGCCTGACGATCGACGCCGTCTTCGCGTTCGCCGCCGCCGGGGTGTCGGACACGAACGCGGGCAAGGCGATCGCGTGGCTGGCGAAGCCGGAGATCACCACCGGCTACGTCGGAAGCGGCAACGAGGCGTACGCGGGCGCGCACGCCAAACTGATGCTCGCCGCGCAGATCCGGGGCGAGAACCCGGCGTCGTTCGGCGGCGTCGACCTGAAGGCGGGGCTGCTCTCGCTGCTCACGCCGTCCGGCCGGTTCTCCGACCGGTCCGAATTCGGCGACTACTCCAACGCGCTTTCGCAGTCGCTCGCGCTGCTTGCGCTCGACCGCACCGCCAGTGGTGCTCCCGCGTCCGCCGTCACCTTCCTCGCGGGTACGCAATGCGCGGACGGCGGCTTCCCGCTGAACTTCGGCGAGGCGACGTGCACGAGCGACGTCGACGCGACCGCGACGGCCGTCCAGGCGTTGCGCGCCACCGGTGACACGGTGAACGCCGCCGAAGGCACCGCGTGGCTGATCACCAAGCAGCACGCGAACGGCGGCTTCGGCTTCGGCACCAACGCGCCCAACGCCAACAGCACCGGTCTCGCCGCCCAAGCCTTGGCGGGTCACCGTCCCGCCGCCGCGGCCAAGGCCCGCGAATTCCTGCGTTCGCTGCAGATCGGCTGCACCGGCGCGGCGGCGGACCGCGGCGCGATCGACTATGACGCCACCGGCCTGAACGCGTCGACCGCCCCGCGCGCGACCGCTCAGGCGATTCTCGGCCTGGCGAGGGTTCCGTTGAGCGACCTGCACGGCGGCGGCCGTCCGCAGGCACCGGTGCTCGCCTGCCCCCGCGTTTAGTCCTCTGAATGCGGGGGTGGTGGGTGGGGGCGGGTCCGGACCGAGGCTGCGGTGGACGTTCGGTACAGGTGGTCGTGAGTGGCGATTCGGGTTATTGAGAGGTAACCCAAACGTGGCGTGCCCCGGCGTGGGTCCGGACCGGCTTACGGGAGCGGGGACGGCGACTGGTCTGTCCACAAAGGACCCTATTTGCACGGGTAAGTATCCAACTTGGGTGGTATGCGTGGTTTCGCGAGCGGGCCGTGAGTGCGAAGTAGGGTTCTATTGAGGGGTAAGTCAAACGTGTCGTGTCGCGGGCTGTGGTCGCTGCTGCCTACGCGTTT
>NZ_JBVKAE010000046.1:0-61356 GCF_055598845.1 Amycolatopsis sp. NPDC039088
CCCAGTACATGAAGGCCCCCATCACTGCGCCAGGCGCAAGCAAGGAGGCCATCATGTACTTCACGCGAGCAAGCCCGCAGGCCACGAGTAGGTACCTGAGAGAGGGTTCGTTCTAACGTCACTCGCCACTCACGAGTCAGGGGCGGCAGCGTTCGGCCGTCGCCGCGGCCGTCTTCAATTCCGGGGCCCCCAGGATGGCCGCGACCGGGTCGAGTGCGCCGTGCGTGTCCTTCTGGGCGGCCATGAGCCCCTCGACCGCACGGCCTTGCGCCGCGGTGTCGTCCTTTTTCGACGCGTCCAGGTCCGCCTTCGCCTTCACGGTCTTGTCGCGGGCCGCGGTGTACTTCGCGAGGAAGTCCTGCTTCGCCGTCTCTCCGGCCGGAACCGGCGCGGCGGGAAGGGCGGTGAGGCCGTCGACCGTCTTGGCCAGAATGGTCGCGTAATGCCCGAGCTGGGCGCTCGTGCTCTTCTTGATGGCCTCGATGGTTTCCCCGCCCGCCGACGGCATCTTGTTGTTACCGTCGACGAAATCCTTGACCGTGCCGCAGAATCCGTTCATCCAGGTCACCGCCGCGGCCTGATCCGCGACGGCGGACGAAGACGTCACCGGCGGGGGCGCCGGCGCGGCCTGCGGTGCCGGGTCCGGCGCGCAAGCGGCGAGGAGCATCACGATTCCCGCCGCACCCAGGAGCCCGGCCGATGTCTTGTGGGCAGCGCACATGTCTGTTTCCCCTTTCCTCCGGTCGGGTGTTCCCTACCGGCGGGAGGACTTTGACACGCCGGAACGGGCGCGGTCTGCGTCATCTGACGCAGAACGGACGGCCCGCGCTCGAACTCGTAACGTTCGAAGCACCGGCGCCCGGATGGCGTAACAGGGCGCGGACGGGCGGCGAGTACAGCATTACCCCTGTTCACTGCGAGGGCACCCAGCCGAAGAGGTAGCGCCATGGCCATCAAGATCATCGCATCGCGGCTCGAAGGTGGGAAATTCCACGAGAACATCACGAAACTGCGCTGGATCAACCCAGGCAGCGGCGAAACCGGCGAGAGCCTGGTCTCGGCGATCGTGGCGTGGATCGAGGACGACGACGGGAAAGCCTACGTCGACGAGGGGATCCACCGGGTGGCGGTGGAGATCATCAAGCCGACCTTCGGCCCCAAGTTCCTCCGCACGCGGGCGGACGGGATCTGGAAGAACAACCTGCTGGAACTCGAGCACTTCTGAGCCGAGCCATGTCCACAATGGACTGACCAGTACGAGGGCGTGGCGCCTCTCCGTCTATCCGAGCTCACCGAGACGGAGGGCGTCCTCGATCTCGCTGAGCTTCGCGGAGGACAGGACGGCCACTCGCTCGATCAGGTCGTCCCGGGACAAGGTGGTCAGCCACGTGCAGGGGGTAAAGCCCGGGCGTGGGAACGCCCACCGCAGCACGCCTTCGAAGGGCAGTCCTTCCAGGGCGCCGACTTGCACTTCGACACCCAGACCGCTGATGTCGACGCCCGCAGGAGTGACGACTTGCATCGCCCGGATCCTGGAGGCGTCGTCTGCCGCCAGCAGTACGACCAGCCGCCGCTCGTCGAACTCCACCCACCAGACCTCGCCACGCCGCACATGTCCTCCTGGCTCAGGACGGCAGGCGGATCTGCGCGCCCCTGACGCGTTGTGGAAAAGGGCGCGGCCACCGTTGCTCATCGGTGCGTGAAGACAAACGATCATGCGGTGGCCGCAGGTCACAGCGTAGACCTCTGCCCGGGTTGAACCCCGCCTACAGCCAGTCGTGTTCGCGGGCGTAGCGGGCGGCTTCGTGGCGGGTGCGGGTCTGGGTCTTCTGCATCGCGTTCGAGAGGTAGTTGCGCACGGTGCCTTCGGCGAGGTGCAGCTGCTTGGCGATGTCGGCCACCGAGTACCCGTCGCCGGTCACGCGCAGCACGTCGAGTTCGCGTTCGGTCAGTGGGCAGTCGTCGACGACGGCGAGGGCCGAGACGTCCGGGTCGATCCAGCGCTTGCCCTCGTGCAGGGTCCGGATGACCGAGGTGATGTGCGCGGGTTCCGCCGACTTGCTGACGAAACCCTGCACGCCCAGCTTCAGCGCCTTGCGCAGCACGCCGGGTTTGGCGTGGCGCGTCAGCATGAGGATCACCTGGTCCGGCCGCGTGTGGCGGATCCGCGCGACCGCACCGAGTCCGTCCACGCCAGGCATGTCCAGGTCGATGACGAGTACATCGGGCTGGTGCCGCAGGGTCGCTTCCACGGCCGTCTCACCGTCCTCCGCCTCGGCGAGCACGGTGATCTCCCCTTCGAGCGGCAGCAACGACGCGAGTGCCTTGCGTAGCAGGGCTTCGTCGTCGGCGAGTACCACGGTGGTCATCGGGCCTCCTGCGGTCGAAGGTGCGGGAACGCCGCGGCGGTGAGGAAAGTGCCGTCCTTCTGCGCCACGGTCAGCTCCCCGCCGTCACCGGCCACCCGTTCGCGTAGCGTGGAGAGCCCGCTGAGCTCGGGCAGCGGGGCGTCAGGCGCGCCGTCGTTGAGGATGGTGATGCCGGACTTCGACAGCGTGATCCGCACCTGCCCGGCCTGTGCGTGCCGCAGGATGTTCGTGGTCGTCTCGCGCAGGACCTGGCCGAGCAGTTCGCTCGCCTGGGCGTCGACCTCGGCTTCGCGGTCGACGCGCACGTCGATGCCCGCGGCCTCGAAGAGGTTCTTCGCGTTCTCCAGCTCCGCGGACAGGTTGAGCCGCCGTTGCGCGTGGGCGAGTTCCTTGGTCTGGGCGATGGTGTCGGCGACCAGCGCGTGGATCTCGCGCAGCTCCTCCTCGGCTCGCCCGGCGTCCGTGCGCACCAGCTTCTGGGCCAGCGCGATCTTCAGCTTCACCACGTGCAGCGTGTGGCCCTGGATGTCGTGCAGGTCGCTGGCGAACCGCATGCGCTCCCGGACCACGGCCAGTTCGGCTTCGCGATCCCTGGCCTCCTCCAGATCCTTCACCACGCCGTAGAACCTCTTGTTGGGGAACATGACCCCGGTCACCATCGCGGTGATCCCGGCGGGCACGATGAGCCAGCTGATCAGCCCTTCGGGTAGGGCGTCGTGGAACAGCAGCAGCCTCGTCGCGCCCACCACGGCGACGAAGGCGACCAAGCAGGCCGCGGCCAGGCCACGGAGGCGGGCGAGCTGGGGCACGACGTGCGAGCCCACGATGGAGAGGCCGAAGAACGCCGTTCCGGCGCCGGCCACGAAAGCCCCGTAGACCCATACCCCCGCGCTCACGAGCAGACAGGGGATCGCGACGCGGAAGATGTCGTTCGCCGTCCACCGTTCGAACGCCAGCAGCGCGGACACCACGCCGAGGGCCAGCACGAAGGCGTCCAACCAGGACCGCGCGTCCACCACCATGATCAGTGCCCCGACGGTCACGAGCACCGGGGAGATCGTGACGAGGTTCAGCCGTCGCAGCCGTCGCTGGGTTTCCGGGGTGTGCGCCGTCACCGGTCCGCACGCTGTGGTCGGGGATGCATGTCGCCCAGTATTCTTCCGCGCCCGCCGCGGCACCAGTGACGCCGCGTCACATGTTCACCCCAAGGAATGTCATGGCGAGGACGTGACGTGAGCGCACTGCCCGGAACGTGCGGCGACGGGTGGAATCAGGGCATGTCCACACCAGTCATCGAAGTTGACCGCCTCAACCTCAAGTACGGCGATTTCCACGCCGTGAAGGACCTTTCCTTCCAGGTACGGGCCGGGGAGTTCTACGCTCTGCTCGGCACGAACGGGGCGGGCAAGACCTCGACCCTGGAGACCGTCGAAGGCCACCGCACCGCTACCTCGGGCACCGTGCGCGTGTTCGGGCAAAGCCCTCGCGACCGCCGCGCGGTGCGGCCGCGCATGGGGATCATGCTGCAGGAGAGCGGTTTCTCGCCGGATCTGACGGTGCTGGAATCGGTGCGGCTGATCGGGAAGCTCGCCCAGCGCGTGGACCGGCCCGAGCGCGTGCTCGGCATCGTCGACCTCACCCGCAAGGCGGGCACGAAGGTGTCCCAGCTTTCGGGCGGGGAGAAGCGGCGGCTGGACTTCGCCACCGCCGTCTACGGTGCGCCGGAGCTGATCTTCCTGGACGAGCCGACCACCGGCCTGGACATCCAGTCCCGCGACGACCTCTGGACCGCGGTGGACCGGTTGCGCGAGGACGGTTCCACCATCGTGCTCACCACGCACTATCTGGAAGAGGCGCAGCAGCACGCCGATCGGATCGGGCTGATGCACCAGGGCACCTTCCACCAGGAAGGCACGGTCTCCGAGCTGACGCGGACCCTGCCGTCCGTGATCGCCTTCTCGCTGCCGGCCCCCGCGCCGGCGCTACCGCTGGGGGCCACCCGCGGGGGTGACGGCAAGTTCGTCATCGAGACCTTCGGCCTGCAGAAGGACCTGTACACCCTGCTCGGCTGGGCCCAGGACCACGCGGTGGAACTACGCGACCTCCAGGCCGGGCCGACGCGGCTCGACGACGTCTTCCGCGCCATCGGCAACGCCTGAAACCCCTACCGGACAAGGAAACCCGCCATGCTTTCGATCGCCATGAGCGAGCTGATCCAGATCCTGCGCAACCGGCTGGTGCTGGTCACCGGTTTCATCATGCCCGCCGCGGTCAGCGCGTTCTTCATCTACCGGCACGAGCTCTTCGCCTCGGTGGCCAGCCTCGGCTACATCGCGGCGGTGGTGATGTTCACCGTGGGCGCCTTCGGCCTCTACACCACCGCGGTGACCACGCTGGCTTCACGACGGCAGAACCTGTTCCTCAAGCGGCTGCGGTCCACGGCGGCGGCTGACGCGACCATCCTTTCCGGACTGTTGCTGCCGCTGACCGTCATCGCGCTGGTCCAGGTGGCGGTGATCATGACCGTGCTGGCCGTGGTCGCCGGTGCGCCGGACAACGTCCTCCTGCTGGTGGCGGCGGTGCTCGCGACGGTGGCGATGATGATCGGGCTCGGCCTGGCCACCGCGGGCCTGACGAACTCGCCCGAGCACGCCCAGGTGACCACGTTGCCGGTCAGCCTCGGGGTGATCGCGGTGGCCGGCTGGGTCGGGATCACGGGCACCGAGGACCTCACCCTGCTCAAGCGGCTGCTCCCCGGCGGCTCGGCGACCGAACTGGCCATCAACGCCTGGAACGGCGGCGCGGCCGTGACGGATTCGCTGATCCTGCTGGCGCCCACGCTGAGCTGGGTCGTGGTCGCCGTCGCGCTGGCCTCCCGGATGTTCCGCTGGGAACCACGCCGGTGACGAACACCCCACGAGGAGGAAATGGCATGCGCAAGTTCATCCCGGTCGTTTTCGCCGCCGTGCTGACGCTGACGGCGTCTTCGCTCCCCGCGGTGGCGGCAGTGGACACAGTGGACTGGGGCCCGTGCCCCGAAGGCATCACCGGGGCCGGTCTCGAGTGCTCGACGCTCGAAGTGCCGCTGGACTACCGGAACCCGGACGGGCCACAGATCGAGATCGCGATCTCCCGGCTGGCCAGCCCGAACCCGGCGAAGCGCCGCGGTGTGCTGCTGACCAACACCGGCGGGCCGGGCGGGGAAGGCCTGGCCTACCCGGCCGCCCTGCGTGACGCCCTGGAGCTGCCGCAGGAGGTGCTGGACAGCTACGACGTGATCGGCATCGACCCGCGCGGGGTCGCCCACAGCACGCCGGTGACCTGCGATCTGAAGCCGGAGCAATGGTTCACGAACATTCCCCTGCACGCGCGGAACCCGGCCGACGTCGGCGCGCAGGCCGAGCAGGCGAAGCTCGTCGCCGAGCAGTGCGGGAAGTCGGCGACGGCACCGCTGCTGCCGCACCTCACCACGGCGAACACCGCCCGCGACCTGGACCGCGTCCGTGAGGCGCTGGGTGAGTCCACAGTGTCCTATTTCGGCCGGTCCTACGGCACCTACCTCGGTTCGGTCTACACCACGCTGTTCCCGCACCGCAGTGACCGGTTCCTGCTCGACAGCGCGACCGGTCCCGGCGGCTGGGACGCTTCGTTCAGCCGGAAGTTCGGCGAAGGCTTCGAGGACCGGTTCCCGGACTTCGCGGAGTTCGCCGCCGCGCGGCCCGAGTACGGCCTCGGCGACACCCCGGCGAAGGTGACCGCGAAGTACTTCGACCTCGCCGCGCGCCTCGATGCGAAGCCGAGCCCGCAAGGCGTCAACGGCCAGGTGTTCCGCCAGGTCACCTTCGCCAAGTTCTACTTCGACGCGGAATTCCCGTCGCTGGCCGAGGCCTGGCACGCGCTGGACACCGGCAAGCCGGTGCCGGTGCCCACCGGGACCGCGGCGCCTGCCGCTCAGGTGCCCTCGGACAACTACCTCGCCAGCCAGCTGCACGTGATCTGCAACGACTCGGACTGGCCGGAGTCGGTCGGGACCTACCAGCGCAACGTCGCCATCGACCGGATCCGGCATCCGATGTTCGGCGCCGCCGCGGCCAACATCACGCCGTGCGCGTTCTGGCCGTCGGAGCCGGTCGAGCCGCCGGTGAAGATCAGCGACCGCGGCCCGTCCAACGTGCTCATCGTGCACAACCTCCGCGACCCGGCGACCCCGCTGTCCGGGGCCAGGCAGCTGCGGCAGGCCTTCGGCGACCGCGCCCGGCTGGTCACCGCCGACCAGGGCGGCCACCTGGCCTACCTGTACCTGGACAACCCGTGCGTCCACGACCTCTCGACGAAGTTCCTCGTCACCGGGGAACGCCCGCAGAAGGGGACGGCATGCTGATCGCCGAAGAGCTGCTGCCGGACCCCGTACGTCTCCACCGTCTGCCGTCAGATCGTTTTCCCAAGCACCGGCTACGCGGAGTACTGCCTGGCGTTCAGGTGGTCGACGAGCCGACCACGCGCCTGGCGATTTCCGCGTCCAGCGGGCTCATGTCCTTACTCACCGGTTGCGATGGCGGCCACCAGCAGAAGTCCAGCGCCTCGTCGTTCACCGTCAGCTGCGGCACGGCCTTGAGCCGAACCCGATAAACCGCAAGGAGTTCCCTGCGCATCGGCTTCGTGAGATCGAACTCGGCGACCGCGGCGAAGGCCAGATCCAACACTGGGATGCCAGTCTCCTCGCGCAACTCCCGCACGGCGGCCTGGCGCGGGGTTTCACCTGGCTCCCGCGTTCCCCCGGGAAGCTCCCACTGCTTCCGCCAGCTGTCGAACATCATCAGGACAGCGTCCGCGTGGGAGACGACGACCAACGAGGCCGACGCGGCCATCCGCCTGACCAGACGAGCCGGCTCCTCTTCCGTGACGAAACAAAAGCCGGCCAAGGCGTTGCCAAAACGATCACGGATTGGAAGTGCGGCCATGCCTTCGATCCAACACCGTCAGAAGCATGCGCGACGAGTCACTCAGGCGCGCAGCGACCGGCTCCGCAGAGCAGTTTTCCTGCTATCGGCACACCGGGGAGCCTTATTCGGGACGTCTGTGGCCTTCGTTCTGATGAGGCTACGCGCCGAATCCCTTGGCCAACAACCACTGCAAGGGACTGTATTCCTGGGGAACCCCAGGTGGTGGGCCGGGTCGGGCTCGAACCGACGGCCAAGGGATTATGAGTCCCCTGCTCTAACCAACTGAGCTACCGGCCCCAACGGTGTCCCGGGTCCTCCACGAGAGCCGTCACCGGCCCGCCAGCGGGTTTGCTAACGCACAGAAGTCCCAGTTCGCTCCAAGTTATCACAGCGCTCACCAGCCGCGATCGTCCAGGCCGCGCCCTAGACCAATCAGCTGGTTTCACCCGCGTTGGCGCGTTCACTCGTCTAGGTTGCAAGGACCAACGCCGAGTGCGGGCGGGGATGGTGAGATCCATGCCTGCCTTTCCAGCCGCACCACGAGTGCTTCGGATCTGGTGGCTCGCGCTCGGGGACACGCTGACCATCGGGATGGGCCTGGGGTATCTCGCCCATCGGTACAGGGAGGCGCTCGTGGCGAACTCCGTCGCCATCGGGCTCGGTGTCGTGGCCGTCCTCGGCGCCGCGTTGTTACTGAGGGCGAGCGTGCGGGTACTGCGGCGAGCCGGTTCGCGGATCGACGCGATCTTCGCCGAGGAATTGCGCGACCGGCCGTCGCCGCGGCCCCGCTAGCGGGATCACTCGCTCCTTTTGTGGACAGTCACCGTCCACCGGCGGCCGCGAGCGTCAGACCACGCCGAGCCGCCGCAGCGCCGGACGCCACCGGTTACCGCCGGTCGCCAGCCCCAGCGCCACCAGGCCCGCGCAGTATTTGCTCACCGACTGCTCCCGGATCCGCAGTTTCGCGAGCGCCTCGGTGACACTGTTGCGCTCGGTCGCCGACTTCACCTCCAGCAGGACGAGGTCGCTCCCGGCGGCGAGGCTTCGCGGCCCGGAGCGCCAGACCAGCGACGTGTCGCAGGTGATCCGCGTACGGCGGTCGGCGGTGACGAGGGTGGTCCGCCGGTAGTCCGTGATCAGCGCCGGGTGCAGCGGCCGGGGCGCGGGGCGGCCGTAGGCGGCGCTGAGGGCGTCGTCGAGGAATGTCAGCGCGGGCGCCGTCAGGCCGTGCGCCGACTCCGCCGGATACGGGCGGCGTACTTTCACCGTCTCGTCCCGGCGGCCGCTGACCTTGAGCTCGCAGTAGGTGTCGGCCGAGTCGGTGTAGGTGCGGGTGCGGATCTTGAACCGGCGCCGCCGGTCCTGCCGGTGCGCGCGGTAGATCGCCAGATCCGGGGTGTCGAAGTAGGTCGACGAGTAGCCGGACACCCGTCGCCCGTCGATCTCCAGGCAGTGCAACGACGGGCCGATGGCCTGGGCGACGGCGAGGAAATCGTTGAGCCGCACCACGTACTTGCGGTCCGTCCGGCTCATCAGCCCGCTCGTGGCGACGACCTCGGTGAGCGACAGCGGCGGAAGGCCGTTGGCCACCGCGGCGACGGTGGCCGTTCCCCGCGCGCTCATCGGGTACCCACCGGGGCGCCGTGGACGACCGGCGCGGCGTCCGGCCGGAACCGGACGTCGACGACGGTGACCTCGCGGACATAGTCCACTTCGGACACGGTGTGCCGCACCACGGTTCCGCCCAGCCGGGCCCGCAGCTCCATCAGCATGGTCTGCTCGTCGGGGTACACGGTGTCGAGCACGACCGTCCGCCACTGCGGCCCGCGGGTACGGGACGGGTGATCCGCGACGTACATGACGGCGAGCAACAGAACGTTGAAGACGGCGACGATCCGCCAGTCCGCGGACGGCAGCCCGTTCACCAGCCCCAGCACCAGCGCCACGAAGTAGTACGCGACCTCCTGCTGGGTGATCGAGTCGGACCGCAGCCGGATGATCGACAGCACGCCGAACAGGCCGAGGCCGAGCGCGCTCGCGGTCGACACGGACAGCAGCACGGCGACCGAAACACACACGCCGACGTTCAACGCGAGGTAGGCGCAGGCGAGGTCACCGCGGTGGTGACGACGGGCGTAGATACCGTAGGCGAGGATCACGGCGACGACGAGGTCGACGGCGAGATGAAGCAGTGTCGTGGTCATGGAAACCACTGTGCCGCCTCGAAAAGAGAGCACCGTGAGAGCCGGATGAGAACCGTCTCATCAGGACTCGGGAGTCAGGACTCGCCGAGCCGGTACCCCATCCCCCGGACGGTTTCGATCCGCTCGGCGCCGATCTTCCCGCGCAGGTAGCGAATGTAGACGTCCACGACGTTCGATCCGGGATCGAAGTCGAAGCCCCAGACACCACCGAGCAACTGTTCACGCGACAGCACCTGCCCACGATTGCGCAGCAACGTCTCCAGCAATGCGAACTCACGCGCGGTGAGGTCTTTTTCCGCTCCCGCCACCGAAACCTTCCGGGTGCGGAGGTCGAGCGTGAGGTCTCCGGCGCGCAGCACCGCCGCTTCGGTCTCCGGGTTCCCGCGCAGCCGCAACCGGATCCGGGCGAGGAGTTCCTCGAAGGCGAACGGTTTGGCCAGGTAGTCGTCCGCGCCGCCGGAGAGCCCGGCGACCCGGTCGACGACGCTGTCGCGCGCGGTCAGGATGATCACCGGCACTGTCCGGCCCGCCGCCCGTAGCGCCCGCAGCAGATCCGAACCGTCGAGGTCCGGCAACCCGAGGTCGAGGACGACGAGATCATGCGCGCCGGTCAGCGCCTCGGTCAGCCCTTCCGAACCGGTCCGGGCCCAGCGGGTCGCGAATCCCTGCGCTCGCAGGCCTTTCTCGACGAACGCGCCGATCCGGGCGGAATCCTCCACCACCAGCACACTGGTCACCGGTTTTCACCTGCTTCGACGGAGACGGGGATTTCGATGCTGAACCGCGCGCCTTCTCCGGGCACGGTGTCGAGCAGGACGCGACCGCCGTGCGCCTCGGCGATCGCGGCGACGATGGGCAGACCGAGTCCGGCGCCGTCGTCGCCGCTCGAATTGCTGCCGCGTTTGAAGCGTTCGAAGATCCGGCTCCGCGAATCGGCGGGGACGCCTTCCCCGGTGTCGCGGACCCAGAGCCGCGCGGTCGCCGCGGTGACCTCCGAGCCGAGCGCGATCTCCTGGCCGGGCTCGGTGTGCCGGACGGCGTTGGAGACCAGTTGCAGCAAGGCCTGCGTGAGCCGCTGGCCGTCCGCGCGGACGGCCACCTCCGCGACCGCGTCGAGCCGCCAGGCGCGTTCGGCCAGCGGCCGGGATTTGGCGAGTGTCTCGACGGTGAGGTCGGCGAGGTCGACGTCGCCGAACGCGACGAAATCGGGGCTGCCGGATTTCGCGAGCACCAGCAGATCGTCCACGATCCGTTGCATCCGGCCGAGTTCGTCGAGGACCAGATGCCGGGTGGCCGCGTTCTCCCCGGGATCGTCACCCATCAGTTCGAGGTGACCGCGGACGATGGTGATCGGCGTGCGCAGTTCGTGCCCGGCGTCGTCGATGAAGTCGCGCTGCCCGGCGAAGGCGCTTTCGAGCCGGTCCAGCATGGTGTTGAAGGTGCGGCCGAGCGCGGCGACGTCGTCGGAGCCGCGGACCTCGATGCGGCGCGACAGATCCGTTTCGCCGATCTGTTCGGCCGCCAGGCGCACTTCGCGGACCGGGGCGAGGATGCGGCCGGCGACCAGCCAGCCGATCAGCCCGGCCAGTACGAGCGCGGCGCCGGACATCGCGGCCATGACGCCGATGACGTCGTTGATCTCGCCCGCCGCGTGGTCGACGAACTCGACGATCACGAAGGCACCGCGTCCGGGTGAGCCTTCGATGGTCACCGGGACCACGCCGTAGCGGGCGGAGCCGACGGCGGTGGTGACGGTGCCGTACGCGGGAGTGGTGGCTCGTGCCAGCTCGGCGACGAATTTCGGGTCGGTGTCGAGCCGGACCGGGGGCTCGATGGCGCTCCGCCTCGACGCGGTGCCGTCGATGATCGAGAAGAAGGTCTCGTACTTCTCCGGCAGGTTCCGTTCGAGGTGACGGCCGAGGACCGCCTCGACGGTCACCGTCCCGCCCGCCGGGCGGGCGTCCGGGGAAGCCAGGAAGACGCGGAGCTTGCCTGCCTCGTGCGCGATCTCGTTGTCGAGCCGCTGGTCGAGCTGGTTGTGCAGCACCGTGCGGGTCGCCAGCAGCGATCCGGCGAGCGCCAGCAGCACGACCAGCAGGACCCACGCGAGGATCCGGGCGCGGGCGCTCATCGACGGCGACCCCGCTCAGTCGTCGAGGTCGAAGTCGGAATGATCGTCCACGTCATCCGGGTCATCATCGGGGTCGTCGTCGTGCCCGGCCAGCCGGGGCGGCACCACCGCCGGCGGGGCCCCGCCCTCGACGGGGCCGTTGACGGCCTGTCCCGCGGGGGCGACGACCGCCGGTCCGAGCTCGGGCGGCGAGGCGGCGGTGGCCGCGACCACGGCGAACGTGCCGGCGGCCGCTACCACGACGGTGGCGGCGCCGGCCAGCAGGAGAATTCGGGATCGCATGAGGTTCAGCGTGCCCGGTGCGGGTGAGCCGTCGATGAGGGCCGGATGAGAACTTTCTCATCCGGCGAGTTCACCGCCGGGCGTGCGGATACTCCGGCACCCGATCCTGGAACGCCAGGATGTCGGTGTTGCGGATCGTGCCCTCGCTGATCTCCACGGCCCGGTCCAGCGTCGGATCGGCGGCCCAGGCGGACGGGCCGTCGAGCACCTTCTCCAGATGCGGCAGCAGGGCGCCGCTGATCTCCCACGAGGCCGAATCCCAGAGGTAGGACGGGCTGTGGTCGACGGCGTAGTAGGTGGTGCCGCCGACCTCGAAGGTGGGCTCCATGAACGTCGTCGGCTTCGCCCAGCTGAACCCCATGGCCTCGTCGCAGGAAACGTCGACGATCAGGCTGCCGGGTTTGAACGCCGCGAGGTCCTCCTCGTTGAGGAACGTCAAGGGCGCCTTCGGGTCCTGCAGGACACAGTTGACGACGATGTCGTGCCCGGCGAGGAACTCCGCCAGCGGCACCCGGCCCTCTTCCGTGATCGCGTGACTGCGGCGAAGATCGGCCGGGCCCTTCAGATCGTGGTCGAGATGCACGATGTTCGCCGAATGGATCGGCGAACCGACCGCGGTGACACCTCGGTGGGTGAGCACGTGCACGTCGTGGATCCCGTGCGCGTTCAAGGCCGTCACCGAGCCACGCGCCGTCGCCCCGAAGCCGATCACGACGGCACGGAGACGGCGGCCGTAATCACCGGTCGAGCCGATCAGCTGGAGTGCGTGCAGTACCGAGCAATAACCGGCCAGCTCGTTGTTCTTGTGGAAAACGTGCAGCCCGAAAGAACCGTCGCTCCGCCAGTGGTTCATCGCTTCGAAGGCGATCAACGTCAGCTTCTTGTCGATGGCCAGCTGCGTGAGCTTGTCGTCCTGGACGCAATGCGGCCAGCCCCACAGGATCTGCCCGGCCCGCAGGTCGGCCAGATCCTCCGCGAGTGGTTTGGCAAGCAGGATGACGTCACATTCAGCGATCAGTCGTTCACGGGACCACAGGCCGGCGACGAGCGGCGTCAACTCCTCGTCCGAGATGCCGAATCGCTCTCCATACCCGTTTTCGAGGTGGATATTTCGCCGCAGCGCGGGGTCGATCCGTTCGAGATGGCGCGGATGGATGGGAATTCGTCGCTCGTTTTCTTTGCGCGAGCGGGAAATTACGCCGAGAGTGAGTTGGTCCACGTGGGGCCCCTTAAATAGACCTTGATTTAAACATACGCGCTTTTTACGACGTCAGGTCAGGCCCATTCGCGCCACCGGCCGTCGCGGCCGCATAGGGTCGGCCCATGCCCGACACCGCACTAGGCCCGCTGCGCGTCCTCGATTTCTCCCGGGTGCTGGCCGGGCCGTTCGCCACCATGCTCCTCGCCGATTTCGGCGCGAAGGTGGTCAAGGTCGAGCGGCCGGGTACCGGCGACGACACCCGCAGCTGGGGGCCGCCCTACGACGCGGCGGGCCAGGCGACCTACTTCCAGTCGGTGAACCGCAACAAGACGAGTGTGGCGCTGGACCTCGGCGATCCGGACGACCTCGCCAAAGCCCGGGCGCTGGCGCTGGAGGCCGACGTCGTGGTCGAGAACTTCCGGCCCGGCGTGATGGACCGGCTCGGGCTGGGACCGGACGCGCTCCGCGCCGCCAATCCCGGGCTGGTCTATTGCTCCATCACGGGGTTCGGTTCCGGCGGCGGTGCCGCACTGCCCGGGTACGACCTGCTGATCCAGGCCGTCGGCGGGCTGATGAGCATCACCGGCGACCCGGACGGCGAACCGCAGAAGGTCGGCGTGGCGCTGGTCGACGTGCTGGCCGGGCTGTTCGCGAGTGTCGGGATCCTCGCCGCCCTCCGCCACCGCGACCGGACCGGCGAGGGACAGCGTGTCGAGATCGACCTGTTGTCCAGCCTGCTCGCCGCGCTGGTCAACCAGGGCAGCGCGTACACCTCGGGTGGCGCGGTCCCGGCGCGGATGGGCAACCGGCATCCGAGCATCGCGCCGTACGAACTCCTCCCCTGCGCTGATCACGAGATCGCCCTCGCCGTCGGCAACGACCGCCAGTTCGCCGCGCTGTGCGAGGTCATCGGCCTGCCGGGGCTGGCGGGGCAGGCCAGGTTCGCGACCAATCCGGCTCGTGTCGAACATCGCGCCGAGCTCCGCACGCTGCTCGAAGAGCACCTGAGCCGCCGGACGGCCGCCGAGTGGGCGGCGGAACTGAGCGCGGCCGGGGTGCCCGCCGGGGAAGTCAACGACGTCGCGGGCGCGTTCGCTCTCGCGGAGCGGCTCGGCCTGAACCCGACGGTCGATCTCCCCCGGCCCGACGGCACGTCGGTGCGGCTGACCCGCAACCCGATCGGGCTGTCGGCGACACCGCCCCGGTACGAGACGGCACCGCCGGACGACCCCGGGCAGCTCACCCTTCCCCTGCCCGGCTGGGGCTGACGGGCGACGGTCAGCGGTTCGTCAGCACTTCGTCAACGACGGCAGCGAAGCTCCCGGTCATGACGAACAAGACAGTCCTCATCTCCGGTGCCAGCATCGCCGGGCCGTCACTCGCCTTCTGGCTTTCCCGCCAGGGCTACGCGGTCACCGTCGTCGAACGGTCGGCGGCGCTGCGCACCGGCGGCCAGGCGGTCGACTTCAAGGGCGCCACGCACCGCACCGTGCTGGAACGGATGGGGATCCTCGACGAGGTCTACCGTCGCCAGACCGGCGGCCATGACCAGACCATCATCGACGCCCGGGAACGACCGCTCGCGGTCATGCCCGGCGAGTTCACCGGCGGCGACGTCGAGATCCGGCGCGGCGATCTGGCCGAGCTCCTTTACGAACGGACGGCTCAGGACTGCGAGTACGTCTTCGGCGACTCCGTCACCTCGCTCACCGAGACCGCGGACGGGGTCGACGTCACCTTCGAACGCGGCGCCCCGAGGCGGTTCGATCTCGTTTTCGGCGCGGACGGCATCCACTCGGCCGTGCGGCGCCTGGCGTTCGGTCCCGAGGCCGATTACGTGCGGCACCTCGGCCACTACTACGCCTTGGTCGAAACCGGCGAGCAGGACGACTTCCGCGGCGCCGGCGGCATTTCCCTGATGTACAACGAACCCGGCCGCATGGCGGCCACCGGCGGGCCCAAGGCTTCCGCCTTCTTCGTGTTCGCCTCCCCCGAACTCACCTACGACCGCTACGACCTGGCTCAGCAGAAGGAGATCCTCCTCGCCGCGTTCGACGGCGGCGGCTGGCGGCTGCCCGAACTGATGGAGGCGGTGAAGCGGTCGGACGAGGTCTACCTGGATTCGATCAGCCGGGTCACGATGGACGGCTACTCCTCCGGCCGGGTCGCGCTCGTCGGGGATTCGGCCTACGGCAACACTTTGGGCGGCTTCGGCACCGGCCTCGCCGTCGTGGGCGCATACGTCCTCGCGGGTGAACTCGCCGCGGCGGACGGGAATCACGAGGTGGCCTTCCGCCGCTACGACGAGAAGCTCCACGGTTACGCCAAGATCGCCCGCGGCGCCTCCGCCGGCCAGTTCCTCGCGCCGTCGACGAACCTGCGGATCAGCCTGCGCAACCAGATGTTCCGCCGCCGGTCCGTTCTGCGCGGGATGCTGTGGCTGACCGACAAGTTCGCCACCGACATCGTCCTCGACGACTATCCCGCGCTCGCCAGGCAGGACTGATTCACAACGGCGGCGCGGCTCCCAGGCCCGGGGTGCCTTCGTCGCCGTGCTCGGCGACCTGGAGGAGGAGCCCCGCCGCCACCCGCACGATCTCCCGTTCGGCCGGGGTCAGCGTCTCCTCCAGGGCACGGGGCCAGCCAGCGGTTGCCGTCGCGCATGTGGGCGCGCAACGCGGCGCGACCGGCGTCGGTGATCGCGATCCGCTGGGCGCGGTCAATCCGATGACCTACGTCAGCGAGGGCCTGCGTGGCGCGCTGACCCCGCAGGTCCCGCATTTGCCCGGCTGGCTCTGCGGAGCCGCGCTGACCGTCGCGCTCTTCGTGTTCACCCCCGTGGGTCTGTGGGCGTTCCGCCGCCGGGCGGTCACCTGACTTCCGGGTGCGCGATCTCCTCCGCCGTGTTCGGCTGGTCATCGGGACATCCGGGTTTCCCGCGTGACGTTTCCGGGGAAGCCGTGTCTTACGGGTGTCACCGGACGTGGGTGACGTGAAGGGAGCTTCGGCATGGCGGCACTGCACAGGTGTGCTGGATGACGACGTCGGCGAAAGAGGACGTGACCGCACCCGCCGCCGGTGAGACGGTGCTGGACGACGTGACGCTGGTCGCGCGGGCCCGCGACGGCGAGATCCGCGCGTACGAGCAGCTCGTCCTGCGGTTCCAGGGGAACATGTACCGGCTGGCACTGCGGATGCTGGGGAACAAGGGCGACGCCGAGGACGTCGTCCAGGAGGTGTTCCTCGTCGCTTGGAGACGGCTCGACCAGCTGCAGGAGAACGCGGCGTTCGTCGGCTGGCTCTACCGGATGACGACCAACCGGTGCCTGAACGTCATCCGCGCCAGGAAACCGGTGGCCGACGTCGAACTCGACCAGCAGGAGTCCGCCGGTTCCGCCGGGCGGCCGGACCGCGCCGCGGAGACGAGCGCGCAGATGGCGGCCTTGACCGGGGCGCTGGACCAGCTGACCGCCGAGCAACGGGCCTGCTGGCTGTTGCGGGAGGTCCACGGCAGATCCTACGAGGAGATCGCGAAGGCGATCGGGGCGACCACCACCGCGGTGCGCGGACGCATCGCACGAGCACGAGCACAGTTGGCGGAGGTGATGGCGCCATGGCGATGAACCACGCGACTCAGGACTACCTTCTGCCGTGCGGCCGTGATGTGGAACAGGTCTGGGAACGGCTCGACGAGGTCGACGCCGGACGGGCGGACGCGCACGAACTCGACTGCCCGCATTGCCGGGCCACCCGCGAAAGCCTCCGGGTGCTGCGCGGGCTGACCCACGAACTCGCCGACGACGACACCGAGCCTTCACCCGATCTCGTCGGCCGGATCATGTCCGCGGTCCGCGCCGAGGTACGGCGCCGCGACCTGGTGCCGCTGGCCAGCCCGGAACCGGGCGAGGTCCAGGTGAGCGACCAGGCCGTCGCCGCCGTGCTGCGGTTCGCCGCGGACACCGTCGACGGCGTCCGTGCCCGGCACTGCCGGGTCCGGCGATCGGCGGAAGACCCCTCGGACGCGCCGGGCGTGGACGTGGAATTGAGCCTCGCGATAGCGCACGATTTCGACGGCGACTCGCTGGACGTCGTCCGGGAACGGGTCACCGCGGCCGCGGGCGCCCGCGTCGGCATCCGGCTGACCCGGCTGGATCTGGTGGTGGAGGACATCTATGACGCGTGAGCAGCCGACGGCCCCGGCCGGGCAGCTGGCGGAAACGGTGATCGCCCCGCCGGTGATCGCGGCGGTCGCCGCGCACGCCGCGGCGAAGGTCCCCGGTGTGGCCCGGCTGGAACCCGGCCTGCGCGGGCTGGCCGGTTCGCTGACCCGGATCGCGCGGCAGCGGATCAAGGGTCTCGACCCGGCGCCGACCGAAGGGGTCCGCGCGTTCGTCGAACACGATCCGCCGGACGTGCGGGTGGAGATCGATCTCTCGGTCACCGGGCTGGACCAGACCGCCGCGACCGCGCAGGCGGTACAGCGCGCGGTCAGCCGCGCCGTCACCGAGGCCACGGGGCTCACCCCCTCCGCCGTCTCGGTGACTGTTTTGGACATCGAAATCCGTGGAGGACTGTTGTGACCGCACGTGCCGAACTGACCGCGTCGCTGCTCAGCGCGCTCCGCGACATACCGGGACTGCGCGCGGCGACGCCGTCCACAACGGCCGTCGCGGCGAATCTGCCGTGGGACATCGACGTGATGGCCGTCGACATCACCGAGGACGTCGTCGAGATCCGCGTCGTCGCACTGAGCGTGCCGATCCCGCCGCTGACGGAGACCGCGGGCGCCGTCCTGCGGGCCGTACTGGCCGGAACCCCGTGGGAGAACGCGAGCCTGCGGCTCGTCGTGACCGATGTGGACGCCGCCGCGCTGACTCCCTGACTTACTGAGGTACTGACTCACGACGATCGCGGTGGCCGCGCCCGAGGGCGTGGCCACCGCGATCAGTGTGGGGAGGAGGTCAGTTCTTGTTGGTGCCGGGGGTGAGCACCTTGTCGATGACGAAGACGGTGGCGTTCTTGGTGGGGATGTTGCCGCACAGCACCTTGGCGCCGTTGACGGTCATGTTCTCGCCGGAGCCTTCGATCTTGACCGGGCCGCCCGCGGTGTTCAGGCTGTCCACCGACTTGGTGGACTCCAGGCCCTTGGCGTCGTAACGCTTGCCGACGACGTGGTACTGCAGGATCGGGGCCAGCTGGTCCGGCTTGCCGGCGAGCTCGGCGAACTTCGCGTCACCCAGTGCGGCGAAGGCGGGGTCGGCGGGCGCGAACACGGTGATGGCCTGCTGGCTGTTGAGGGTGTCGACCAGGTTGGTGGCCTTGACAGCGGCGACCAGCTTGGTCAGCAGCGGGTTGGTCGAGGCGGCGCTGGCGACCGGCTGCGGGCCCATCGAGTCCAGCGAACCGGGCTCGTTGCCCTGCGGCAGCTTCGAACAGGCCGGGCCGAACACGTCGGCGTTGGTGGTGACCCCGTCACCGGAAGCGGCACTCGACATCGGGGCCGACATCGAAGAGGACGGGGCGGGCGCGGGGGCACTGCTGGAGCTGCCGGACGAAGCGCTGTCGTTGCTGCTGCAGGCGGCCAGGGCCAGCGCGGTGACCGCGGTGAAACCGATTCCTGCGACGCGAAGCTTGCTCACGGAAAATCACTCCATTTGTTTTTTCGGGTTCTTACCGGGTATTCGGATCTGTCACGGGATCGGATTGCCCCTCTTTCGAGTGACCCCGATCACCGGGTGGTGAAAGTGATGGTGTGCCAGCCCGTCGCCCCGTCCGGAACCGTTCCGGCGCGGGCGTCGGTCTGCGTGTAGCCGGATTTGTCGATCGCCCTGACGACGGCCTGATGACTGCCGGCCGGGAGGTCGAATTCGGTCCACCACATCCGCCAGGTGTTGCGGCCCACCTCGCGGGAAAGCGTTGCGGGCTGCCAGTTTCCGGAGCCGACACGGACTTCGACGCGGTCGATGCCGGTGTGCTGCGCCCACGCGACACCCGAAATACGGACCTTGCCGGCGGATACCGTTTCGAATCCTTTCGGACTGTCGATCCTGGACTGTGTTTTGATCGGGGCCTGTTCGCCCCAGCCGCGGTCGAGCCAGTACGCCCGGCGCGCTTTCCAGGTCGTGATCTCGAGATCTTTGACCCATTTAGTCGCCGATACGTAGCCGTAGAGACCGGGGATGACCAGGCGGGCGGGGAAACCGTGTTCGACCGGCAGCGGTTCCCCGTTCATCCCGATCGCCAGCATCGCGCCCCGCTCCGGATCGAGCGCGGCGGCGACCGGACTGCCGGAGGTCCAGCCGTCGACACTGGTGGAGAAGATCTGCTCGGCACCGGGGAGGATTTCGGCCTCCCGCAACAGATCCCCGAGATCGATGCCGATGAAGTTCGCCGTGGACACATAGGTACCGCCGACTTCGTTGGACACGCAAGTCATGGTGATCGTGCGCTCGATCAGCGGCCGGTCCCTGATGTCGGAATAGCTGTACCGCGTTTCGTTGGCCACCATGCCGTGCAGGCGGAGACTCCAGTCCTCGGTCCGGACCTGCGGTACGGACAGGGCCGTGTCCACGCGATAGAAGTCGCGGTTCGGAGTGAGGAACGTCGGCGTGCCCAGTTTGGCGAAATCCGCGTCGGCCGGGATCGGCGGCGCCGCGCGGACCGGCACGAGCCGCCCGACGGCCGCCCGCGAGGACTCGGCGTCACGGCTTCCGGCGAGGAGCTGTCCGCCGGCTCCCGCCGCACCCGCGGCGACGACGGCACCCGCCCCCGCCAGCAGCACCGACCGGCGTGACGGGGAGGCCCCGCCTTCCGGCGCCTCTTCCACCGCGAGCACCCTCGCCATGGCCAGGCGGTGCAGCCAGAAGAACACGGCCACCCCGGCGACCAGGCTGGCCAGCGGCGCCACCAGCGCGACCGTTGAGAGGTCAGGCCGCTGAGAGACGGCGAACCCGCCCAGCAGACCGAACGCGGCGATCAGCACGAGCCCCGGAACGGGCGACCGGCGCGAAGCGACCCCCGCCGCCGCGGCGGCGAGCACCATCACCACGGCCATACTGCCGAGGAGTACGAGTTTGTCGTAGACGCCGAACGTGCGGACCGCGAAATCCTTCAGCTCCACCGGCGTCAGGTCGATCGCCCCGTTGCCGACCGCCAGGTACGGCGAGGCGTTGGCGTTGATGAAGCCGGCGACCAGATGCCCGGCCGCCAGTGCCGCGGCGAGGGCCACGACGCCGAGCGCCGCCGCCCCGAACAGGGGGAGGCGTCGATCCTGGCTCGCTCGCGAAGTCTTCATGTGAGGTATTCGCGGCCGACCCGGTCGCGGACTGGTTTTTCTTGGAATACAAGGAAAAACGCGAATCCGCAGAACACCTCGTGGAGTATTCGAAGCGAGCGCGCCCGCGGACAGGTCACGAAACAGACACGGGCCGGCCTGCGGTGCGCGTTCCCGGCTCGTTCAGGGTGACCAGCCTCCCAAGCCCTTATCGAAGGGGTACGGCGCCCGCGCCTCGACCCACGACAGCCGTGTCGTCCTGCCCGCCACCACCCACTCGAGTTGCCCTGCTCACCCCGGCTTGCATGGTCATACACACCTATGCATATACTTCCATCATGTCCAAGGTACTCACCTCTCTGCCTGTCGGCGAACGCGTCGGGATCGCCTTCTCCGGCGGCCTCGACACCTCGGTAGCGGTCGCGTGGATGCGCGAGAAGGGTGCAGTGCCGTGCACCTACACCGCTGACATCGGCCAGTACGACGAGCCCGACATCGCCTCGGTCCCCGGCCGGGCGAAGGCCTACGGCGCCGAAATCGCGCGTGCCGTCGACTGCAAGGCCGCGCTGGTCGAGGAAGGGCTCGCGGCGCTGGCCTGCGGCGCCTTCCACATCCGCAACGGCGGTCGCACCTACTTCAACACCACCCCGCTCGGCCGCGCGGTCACCGGCACCCTGCTGGTGCGCGCGATGCTCGAGGACGACGTCCAGATCTGGGGCGACGGCTCCACCTTCAAGGGCAACGACATCGAGCGGTTCTACCGCTACGGCCTGCTCGCGAACCCGTCCCTGCGGATCTACAAGCCCTGGCTGGACGCCGCGTTCGTCAGCGAGCTCGGCGGCCGCAAGGAGATGTCCGAGTGGCTGCAGGCCCACGGGCTGCCGTACCGGGACAGCACCGAGAAGGCCTACTCCACCGACGCGAACATCTGGGGCGCGACCCACGAGGCCAAGTCGCTGGAGCACCTCGACACCGGCATCGAGATCGTGAACCCGATCATGGGCGTCCGGTTCTGGGACCCCGAGGTCGAGATCGCGCCGGAGGACGTCACGATCGGCTTCGAGCAGGGCCGCCCGGTGACCATCAACGGCAAGGAGTTCGCCACCGCGGTCGACCTGGTTCTGGAGGCCAACGCCATCGGCGGGCGGCACGGTCTCGGCATGTCCGACCAGATCGAGAACCGGATCATCGAGGCCAAGAGCCGCGGCATCTACGAGGCGCCGGGGATGGCGCTGCTGCACGCGGCGTACGAGCGGCTCGTCAACGCCATCCACAACGAGGACACCCTCGCCAGCTACCACAACGAGGGACGGCGGCTCGGCAGGCTCATGTACGAGGGCCGCTGGCTGGACCCGCAGGCGATGATGCTGCGCGAGTCACTGCAGCGCTGGGTCGGCGCGGCCGTCACCGGCGAGGTCACCCTGCGGCTGCGGCGCGGCGAGGACTACTCGATCCTCGACACCACCGGCCCGTTCTTCAGCTACCACCCGGACAAGCTGTCGATGGAGCGCACCGAGGACTCGGCGTTCGGCCCGGTGGACCGGATCGGCCAGCTCACCATGCGCAACCTCGACATCGCCGACTCACGCGCCAAGCTCGAGCAGTACGCCGAGCTCGGCATGGTCGGGGGTACGCACCCGACGCTGATCGGCGCCGCGCAGGCGGCGTCGACCGGGCTGATCGGGGCGATGGACGCGGGCGGCGCACAGGCGATCGCCTCGCGCGGCAAGGCTTCGGGCGACGACGAACTGCTCGACCACGCCGCCATCGAATTCGGCACTGACTGACCCGAAAACAACGGGACGCGAAAGCGCCGGGCGCGCGGCATCGAAGCCGTTCGCCCGGCGCTGTCTCGTTTTCCGGTCGAGGGGCTACTTGCCGCCGACCTTGGACCGCCGCTCCGCCAGTTCGTCGACGAGCCGGGTGATCTCGACCTCGCCGATCGCTTCGGCCAGCACGGAAACCGCCGCGATGCTCTGGATCTGATACTGCACCGGCACTCCACCGGAGGCCCGCGACCGCGCCTCGGCGTCCGCCTTCTTCTCCGCTTCGACGGAGGCGAAGACACCGCCGGCGCCGCCGTTGACACAACTGATCGAACCGGATCCGTTCAGCGGCAAGGTCGCCGTGTTCCGGCAACTCCCGGCACCGCGGCCCTCGATGGTCACGTTCGCGGTCATGGTGGCGTTGACCTGGCCGGTGACCTTCCCGCCGCTGTTCGCCGACGCGGAGTTCGACACGTTGGCGGTCACCGTGCACCCCGAGGTGCTACAGGCGACCGTGGCCGCGCCGTCCATGTCGAACCGCACGCCGGTGTCGACCGCGCCGGAGAGCTTCTTGGTGTTCGACACCAGATCTTCGTAGACGGCGTCGGTCTCCTGCGGCGACAGAGCGTCCACATCGGACTCGCCCATGCCTGCGCCCGAGGGGAGCTGAGGTCGCGATTCCGGTCCTGGCATCGTCGGCAGCTTCGGGACGGACGGCATCCCTCCCGGCACCTTCACCGTGTACCGGAGCAAACGATGTGGTGCTTCCTTCGAGACGTAGAGGTCTCCAGCGGGCGTGCTCGCCTTGATCGCCGGGACGTCCCGGACCGACTCGTTCTGGTCGCCGTCGATCTCGCCTGCCCGCTCCAGCGCCTCGCGCAACCGGGCGGCGAGTTTCTCCGGCGCTTCGAACTGCTGCAGCACCGGGCCGAACAGCGCTTCTTCGCCGGTGATCCAGCGATCCTTGAGGTCTTCGGCGGCCGACGAGTCCGCTTGCGAGCCGGGCAGCATGCCGTCGGGCGCCTTGAAGTAGACCTTGCCGCCGACGACGAGGATCTCGATGTTCCGGCCCTGGAAGGAGATCGTGCCGGACGTCTCGCCGAACGCCGTCGTCTTGACGTCGGTCTTGATCATCCCGCCGACGGCGGAGGTGTTGTTGCGGACCGCGGGCGCCGAAGCGAGTCCCGAGAGCGCCTGTTCGAAGGGTTCGCGGCCCGCTTTCGAAGGCCACAGCAGCCAGGTCGTCAATCCGGCGACGAGCACGACCACGAGTCCGGCGATGCCGCCGAACAGGAGCCACCGCTGGGACTTCCGGGCGGGCGGCGCCGGGGCCGGTTGGGGGACCCAGCCCTGCGGCGGCCACTGCGCGCCTTCGGGTGGGAATGTGTGCTCCACGTCGCCTCCATCGCTGAATTCACCAGACGGCATCACGCTATGGAGGAATGATGAAAACTTGATGAAACGCCGGCCGGATCCTCGGCCGCGCCGGGTTCACCCCTTGCGGGCGAACGAGATCCGGTGCAGCCCGCCGGGCTGCTCGTCGGCCAGGTACAGCTCGCCGTTCTGGTCGGTGCCGAACGTGGTGGCGTCGAGCGGGAACTCGCCGATCCGGGCGCTTTCGTAGCTCCCGTCGGCCTTCTTGCGCACGGCCCAGGCGGTGCCCTGGCAGAAGTCGGTGGCGAGGTAGGTCCCGCCTGCCAGCGAAGCGTGTTTCCTGCCGCGATAGACGTACCCGCCGATCACCGCGCAGCCTTCGGCGCCGGAGACGTAGTGGAAGACCGGATCGGTGTAGCTCGCGCCGTCCTTGCACCGCTCCTGGTCGAACACGACCGGGCCCTCCTTGCAGGACCAGCCGAAGTTCGCGCCGCCCTTGCCCGCGGCGATGTGGTCGACCTCCTCGAACCGGCCCTGGCCGACGTCACCGATCCACAGCGAGCCGTCTACCGGGTCGAAGGAGAACCGCCACGGATTACGCAGCCCGTACGACCAGATCTCCGGCCGCGCGCCGGCGACCCCGACGAAGGGGTTGCCCGCCGGGACGCAGTAGCGCAGCGGACGGCACGCGCGGCTGACGTCGATGCGCAGGATCTTGCCGAGCAGCGTGTCCAGCCGCTGCCCGCTGGCCAGCGGATCGGCCGCGCCGCCGCCGTCGCCGATCCCCCAGTACAGGTATCCGTCCGGGCCGAACGCGAGTTGACCGCCGTTGTGGTTGGGGAATTCCGAATGCGGCTGAGTCAGCAGTTCGGTGAGTTCGCCGGTGTCCAGCCGGACCCGCCCCAGCGTCACCGCGCTGTCGGATTTGCGGGTGTAGGCGACGTAGACCCGCTTGTCCTTGGCGACGGCCAGCCCGAGCAGCCCGCGTTCGACGTCCGCGCCGTTCACCTTGTCGCTGATGTCCAGTACCGGTTTGGCGGCGAGCCCGGTGCGGGGATGGTAGGCCCGGACGACGCCTCTCTTCTCCACGACGAGGATCCGGCCGCTCCCGTCGTTGAGCGCCGTGATCGCGGTCGGATTCACCAGCCCGGACGCGACCTTGGTCGCCGTCGCGGTCAGCTCGCCGAGTGGAACTCCCCCGGCTACCTGGGGTTCCGCACTGCTCGCCGTCGGAAGGAGTGCTCCGGCCAAGGCGAGCCCTGCCACCAGGGACAACCCCCGGCGAAGGTGCCATCGCGTCATGTGGACTCCAATCACCGTTGAATGGTCTGGTCCAATTCAACAGCGGCTGGAGCAGCAGTGGTACCTCCGGATGCGAGCTTCTTGTCGGTTTGTTTCCCCCGTCGTTCTTCGCGGCATCCGCGCGTCGGTCATCTACTCGCCCAAGATCGTTTCCGGTGCGTTCATCCTTCTTTCGGGGCAATTCGGACATAGCCCATGCCCTGGAGTAGCCACTTGTGTGACCTCTGTATGCTCCGCTCTCGCTCGATGGGATTAGTCATCCCCTGTTCGGGCGAGCCGTTGCGGTCGGGGCCTGTGGTCGCACACGGCACTGGCATTCGTGGTCCGTATTCGGATGGGAGACACATGCACGGCAGGTCAGTTCTGGTTCGCGGCGGGATCGCGGTGGCTTCCGCGGCCGTCGCGCTGACGATGGCCGCTCCGGCCGCCCTCGCCGAAGACGGCGCGGCGCGTGGCCGGGTCGTCGACGGCGTCGGCCAGAGGGGCTACAGCGTCAACTTCGGGGACCCCAAGCACTACGTCCCGCAGTTGTTCGAGCTCAAGCTCTCCGACGGCAGCAAGCTCAAGATGTACTGCGTCCAGGTCGAGGTCGGCATGCGCACCGACCAAGACATGATCGAGCGCCCGTGGAACAAGTATCCGGACGCCGCCTCGCCGTTCAACAAGAACAACGCGAAGATCAACTGGGTCCTGCACCACGGCTACCCGGTGGTCGGCCTGAAAGCGCTCGAAGGCACTCTCGGCAAGAACTCGGTCAAGCTCAACGACGGTCTGACCGCCGGTGAAGCCGTCACCGCGACCCAGGCCGCCGTCTGGCACTTCAGCGACGGCAAGAACCTCGACCGCGAGAAGCCGCTGATGGACGCCGACGCCAAATCGTCGGCCGACGTGCTGGCCCTCTACGACTACCTCACCGGCAAGGACAACGCCGGTATCGGGCAGCAGCCGAAGCCGACCCTGGACATCGGCCCGGCCAAGGCTTCGGGCGCGACCGGTACCCGGATCGGCCCGTTCAGCGTCGCCACCACCGGTGACATCACCGAGCTGACGAGCAAGCTGCCCGAGGGCGTCAAGGTCACCGACACCGACGGCAAGGAGATCAAGGCCGGCGCCATCAAGGACGGCACCAAGGTCTACGTGGACGTTCCCAAGGACGCCAAGGACGGCTCCGGTTCGTTCGCCCTGAAGGTCAGCGGTCACCTCGACACCGGCCGTCTGTTCGTGGGCGAGAACTACGCCAAGGTCCCCGCCCAGTCGCTGATCGTCGCGGAGTCCGAGAAGACCTCGGTCGTCGCGAACGCCACCGCGACCTGGAAGCAGGGCGGCGCGCCCGCCACCGACACCCCGGCCCCCACCACCCCCGGTGGCGCCGAGTCGGGTGGCGGCAACGAGCTGGCGAACACCGGCGCTTCCGCGGCCCTGCCGCTGACCATCGGCGGCGCGCTCCTCGGCGCGGGTGTGCTGATGGTGCTGCTGGTGCGTCGTCGCCGTAGCGAGGCGTAACAAAGTCTCATCGAAGAAGGGGCCGGTCCACTGTGGACCGGCCCCTTCTTCGTTCACCGGTCGTAATGCGTGCCCGGCGTATGCCCGAAGGCACGGCGGAAGACGTCGATGAACGCGCTGGTCGACGCCCAGCCGCAGGCATGCGCCACCGCGGTCACCGGGGTGTTCTCGGCAAGGAGGACCAGCGCGCGGTAGAGCCGCAGCTGGGTTCGCCATTGTGGGAACGTCATGCCGAGGTCGGCCTTGAAGAGCCGGGCGAGGGTGCGATCGCTCGCCCCGACCCGGGCTCCCAGTGCGGCCAGCGTCCGGTTGTCGGCCGGGTCGGCGCTCAGGATCTCGCACAGCGCACGCAACCGCGGATCAGCGGGCGTCGGCAGGTGCAGAGGTTGCTGGGGTGAGGCACGAAGCTGATCGAGCAGGACGGCGCGCAGCCGTCGCCGTTCCGGGGTGTCCGCGCGCGGCGGGCCGGTGTAGGCGCGGATCAGCTCGCGCAGGAGCGGGCCGACGGCCAGCACACCCGGTTCGGTCAGCCGCAACGGGTTCTCGGTGGCAGGCAGGCCGACGAGGTGGAGTTCGAGGTCGCCGTGCGCCTGATGGGCGTGCACGGTTCCGGCGGGTATCCAGATGGCCCTCGTGGCCGGAGCGACCCAGGAGCCCCTGTCGGTGGTGACGGCCAGTACCCCGCGGGCGGCGTAGACGACCTGGTGCTCGTCGTGGCGATGCGCGTCGACCGTCGTACCGGAGGCCAAGGAGCGGACCTGCGTCGGCGCCGCGGGCAAGTGGCGGATTTCCGTCATCGTTTGTCATTTTATCGGAAGCGCGACACGGCCCCCCGCGGCGAGCATGGCCACATGCCGAAGCACAAAACGATCATCCTCCTGTCGGCGGGCCACGCCTGCGTTGACGTGTATCAGGGTTCGGTGGCCGCGCTGGTGCCGTTCTTCGCCGCCGAGCGCGCCTACGGATACGCCGCGGTTTCGGGCATCGTGCTGGCCGCGTCACTGCTGTCTTCGGTGGCACAACCCTTGTTCGGCGCGCTGACCGACCGATGGGCGATGCCGTGGCTGCTGCCCTCGAGCACGATCCTCGGCGGTGTCGGCATCGGACTCGGCGGGTTCGTCGATTCCTACGCGCTGACGCTGATTTTCGTCGCGGTGTCCGGGATCGGCGTGGCCGCCTACCACCCCGAAGCGGCCAGGGCCGCGAGGAGTGCGAGCGGCGGCAGCCATACCGCGATGGGCTGGTTCTCGCTCGGCGGGAACATCGGGTTCGCGGCCGCCCCCGTCCTCGTCGCGGCGGTCATGGCGATCGGCGGGCTGCCGATGTCTCCCCTGCTCGTCGTACCGGCCCTGGCCGGCGCCGTGCTCTGCCTGCCCGTCCTGCGCGCGCTCGCCAAGCCCTCCCTGACAGGCGGCCGCGGCGACAGTGAGGAGGCGGGATCCGACGACTGGAAGTCGTTCGGGAAGCTGTCGCTGGCCGTCGTCTTCCGCTCGATCGTCTTCATCGGGCTCAGCACTTTCATCTCGCTTTACGCCCAGGAGCGGATCGGCGGCGGGACGACGACGGGCAGCGCCGCACTGTTCCTGCTTTACCTCGGCGGGGCCGTGGGCACCCTGCTGGGCAGCAGACTGGCGGACCGCTGGGGACGGGTCACTCTCGTGCGCTGGTCGTATCTGGGCACGATCGTCGCGGTCGCCGGCGTCGTGCTGGTCCCTGGGCCGGGCTTCTTCCCGTTCGTCCTACTGGCCGCGGTGGGCCTGTACATCCCCTTTTCCCTGCAGATCACGCTGTCGCAGGACTATCTGCCCACCCGGGTCGGCACCGCCAGCGGCGTCACCCTCGGCCTGACGGTCAGCATCGGCGGCCTCGCGAGTCCCGTCATCGGCACGATCGCCGATCACACGTCGCTACGAACGGCGCTGATCCCGTTGATCGCACTGCCGCTCTTCTGCTGGCTCGTGACCCGTTCACTGCCGGAACCGAGCCCACCGAGGAACACCGAGGATTCGAATTCGCTCGAAGGCACGAAAGCTCGCCAATAGTCAAAATCATGGCGAGAACAGCGGATTCGTCGCTTCTCTATAGGAAAACTGCGGTTTTCGCAGCTGCTGGTGAAGTGCCCGTGCTAACGCACGTGCACCGACCAGGTGGCTAGAATATGGTCGCTCCCACACTTCCTCGCCCGCAACCGCACCATTGGAGACACTGGCCTACTGACACCAAATGGGGGGACACCGCATGAACATCCTGGGAAAGCGCCAGCGGCGACCGGCAGCAACCAGGAAGAGCGGTGGGATCAGATCGTGACCGGCCAGGCCGGGCCCGGTGTCCCCGCAGAGCGGCCCTGGCAGATTCCCGCTGCCCCCGCGGTGTTCGAAGCGAGGGAGCACTCCACCGCAGAACTCGACCTGCTTTGGCGTGAAAGGGCCGGACGCCATCTCGTGGTGGTGAGCGGGGTCGGCGGAGTCGGCAAGACCTCGCTCGCCCTCGACTGGCTCTACGGTGAGGCGAACGAGTTCCCCCAGGGCATCCTGTACAGCGACCTTGGTGGCTCCCGCGAGCAGCCGCCTGAAGACCCGGGTGAAGTCCTATACGGCTTCCTGACTGCGCTGGGGACTTCGCCCGCGGAAATCCCGCCGAGCCTGGATCAGCGAACAGCCGCGTTCCGCACCGCCACCGCGTCGCGCCGGATCGCCGTCCTGCTCGACGACGCCGCGTCCGTCGCGCAGGTCCGCCCGCTCTTGCCCGCCGGGCAGGCAGCCGTCGTCGTGGTGACCAGCCGGTGGCGGCTCACCGATCTCGCCATCGACGGGGCACAGTTCGTCGACCTCCCACCCCTTACTGAATCCCAGGCCAGAGGGTTGTTAGAGCGGTATGCCGGATCGGAGCGTGTCCGCACGGATCCGTCCGCGGCACGCGAGATCGCGGCTTTCTGCGGTGGTCTCCCCCTCGCTTTGTCGATAGTCGCGGCGAGGCTCCGAACCCGCCCACGGCGAAGCCTGGCACGCGAGGCCGCCGCCTACGGCCGCTGGATTTCCTTGGCCGAACGGGCAGCGGACAAGGCACTTTCGCTGAACGCGATCTTCGAGGTCGTCTATAGCGGGCTTTCTGCGAGCGCGGCGCGCGTATATCTCGCGTGCGGCGTGCACCCGGGCCCGTTCTTCTCCACCGAAGCCTTGGCCGCGGCACTCGGCCGTCAGGCCAACGCGGTCGACGACGATATCGACGAATTGATCGAGGCGAACCTCCTTTCCGAAACCGGTGAGGACCGACTCAGCCAGCACATGGTGTTGCGCAGTGACGCACGTACGCGCGCCGCGAACTCGTTGTCCGCCGATGAGCGAGATCGGCTGGCCCACTCCTTCACCCAGTGGTATCTCGACCGGGTTCTGGCCGCCGATGAGGTCATCCATCCTCATCGAGCCAGGTACGCCGCACGCGAACCACGGTCGAAAGACTTCGCGGGACGCGCCGAGGGACTCGCCTGGTGGCGGGACCACCTGCCGGTGATCCGCGCGGTTTTCATCCTGGCGGCAGAACAGGAATGGGACGACATAGTCTGGCAGCTCTGCGAGGCATCGTGGGGTTTCTTCTTGCATCACAGGGACTATTCGTCGTGGATTTCGACCTTCGAACGCGGCGTTCTGGCCGCGACGCGGGTGGGTCTGCCCCTGGTACAAGCGCGGCTCAGGTCCCAGCTCGCGTTCGCGTACGCCAAACTCGGCTGGTACGACAAGGCAGCCGAAGAGAATGTGGTCGCGCTTCGCCTGGGGCAGCGGGAAAACGATGGCCCCACCCAGGCGACCGCACTCTCCCAGCTCGGCAGATCCGCACGAGGGCAGGGAGACCTCGACGGCGCGCTCGACTTCTACCGTCAGGCGGCCGACATGCAGGAGCGACTGGGTATCCCTCGCGGTGTCGCGTTGTGCCGCCGACGGCAGGGTGAGGTCCTGGCAAAGCTCAACCGGTACAGCGAAGCCATGATCGAGCTGACCGCGTCGGCGACCATGATGGCCGAACTCGGTGATGCCGCCCAGCACGCGCGATCCGTCATGGCGCTCGCCAAGATCCACGCCGCGGAAGGGCGCGCCGGAGACGCGATCGTCCGGCTTGCCGACTCACTTCGCACTGTGCGGGCCCTTGATTCCCCTTACTACACAGCCGAGATCCTCGCTGCTCTCGGACGGATCGAGCTGGAGAGCGGCCGTGAGGAGGAGGGCGCCGGCCATCTCGCCGAAGCTCGAACCCTCTACGCCGAAATGGGTGATCCCCGCGCCACCGAACTCGGCGACTGATCTCAGCCGGTTGCTCCAGCGCTGCGGCGATCGTCGTGGTTTCGTTTCCACCACCGACGTCCTGGTACGGCTGACAATGACATGGCCCCGCGGGTGAGCCGCGATCGCGGCAGTGGCACCGGGATGCCGTCTCAACGCGGCCTCGGCCGCGATCTGCGCCTGGATGGCGTTCTCGCTGTCCTCCCGGAGCAACACGTCTCCTGCCGACGACCACCCCCTCGATACGGTGTCGACCGCGACAGCGAGGACATCGCCCTCCAAACCGTTGATACCCAAGCGAATCCGTGCCACACCCGGCGCATGGCTGTGAATCGCGTACACGATGGTCATATCGTCACACCTCGATCGGCACAGGGGCGGGTAACATCGGGACGGACGGCGGGTACTCCGGCCGTGGCAGCCCCAGGAGCCGGTACATCGCAGAACGCAGGATCTCGGCAGCCTGCCCCGGTCTGGAACTGATAGCTCGCGCCGCCACCGCTGACAGCCGATCGCTGTGTCGAGCCGCCTCGGCTTCCTGCTCCAGCAATGACCTCGTGTCCAGACGTGGAGCGTGTTCCCTGATGAGGTCGGCGATGCTGCCCTCGCGTAGCCGGTCTCCCGAATCGGTGGCCAGGGTGACCGGACGTCCGATCGCGGCGGCGTACGCGGTGGTCGAACCGTGATCGCCGATCACCCAGTCCGAAGCGATCATGGTCGCCTGCCAGCCGCGATCGGGCGGAATGAGCCGCAGCCCCGCCTCCACGCAGTCGGACAGCCAAGCCGTGACCTGCCTGCGTCCGTGGACGGTCCATACATTCGGGTGCAGCACCGCCGAGACGGCGTACCGGGCAGGCGGGAGGGCGTCCAGAACCGCCCGGCACAGACTCGGCACGCGACCGAAGGTCGAGTCAGTCGACCAGGTCGAACTGATCGTCACCAGCCGTCGCCGCGGATTCAGCCCCAGCTCCCGCCGATAGTGTTCACGGAATTGCGCCCCGGCGGTCATCCGGTCGAGGCAGATGTCGCCGGCGACGATCGCGGCAGGCAGCGCTTCCGGACACAGAGAACCGAGCGCCGCCCGCTCGTCCTCGGTGGCCAGTGCGAGGACGGCGGGCAAGATCCGGCCGCGATAGGTCAGGAGTTCTCGATCGAGGCCCGTGGCCGTCAGTACCGGTGTCTCCGCCTTCCGACTGTATCGCTGTGATTTCATCGTCCCCGCCCCGTGCCCGACCAGAAGAATCGGCCCTCGGAGTTGCTCGAGATGCCGATGGCTCGCCGCGAGGACGAGGTCGAACGTGTGCTGGACCGCTTGTTCCCACGGCAGGAGGAGCCCGTGCTGCGCGCGGACGAAATCCTCGACCCCCGGCCAGTGGTCCGTCGTGTGCGGGACAGTGAACACCACCTGGACCCGGTGATCCGATTCGAGCAATGGCACGATGTCCAGCAATCGTGTGCCCGCGGTCATCGTCGGGACCACGACTAGTGCTGTTCGACACCCGGCTCGTGTCACCCGTGCTTCCGCCCCCGCTCCGACCGGCCCCCGGATCCACAGTTCCCTGCTCACGAACTTCCCCTCTCGTCGGTGATCGTGGGAACGAGAGTGGCTCCACCGGCTGACACCGGCCTTTCGGCCATTCGATGAAAATCCTGACAAACGATCACCGTGCGTCCGGTCCGCACTGGTCACCCTGGTTCGAAACGGAAAAGAATGTGAAACTGGAGAGCGAGGCGAGGGGCGGCAGTGTGCACTGTCGATGGGGAGAGGGACGCCATGGAAGTTGCCTTCGGAGTTCTCGGGCAGACTACGGTGCGAATGCACGGGAATATGGCCGTGAATTGGGGAAGACCGCGCGAACAGGGCATACTCGCGGCTCTACTCACTCGGCCCGGACGTCGCCTTTCGATAGAAAACGTAGTCGAGTGGGTTTGGGACGAACAAGAACAACGCCCACGCGACCCAAGATCTACGATGTACCAATATGTGACGCGGCTTCGCCAACTTTTCCGGGAAGTTCACGCACCCGCCACACTGGTCACCGCGAACGGTCGGTACACCCTCGAAGTCGACCCCTCACTGATCGACTACGTAGCTTTCCGTACAGCCATGGCGGACGCCAGAGCCCTCAGCGACAGTGGAGAACACCGACGCGCGTGCGAGGCTGCCACGACCGCGGTGGCGCTGTGGCGGGAGCATCCACTGGCCGACCTCACGACCCGACCGGCGGAGGACTGGCGCACATCGTTCATTCAGACGGACTGGATTCCCGCGAACACGTTTCTTGTCGACGAACTGATCGCCATCGAACAATCGCTCACCGCACTGCGCCGTTTGGAGGACCTCGACCGTGACCACCCGGAGGAAATCGGTTTCGCCAAACTCCGGCTCAAGGCGCTGATCTCGGCTGGCCGTCACGGCGAGGTCCCGGCGTTCTTCCTGAGGAAGTACAAGTCCTTCCGAGACGATGGGGACGGACAGGCAGCCGACGAACTGCGCCGATTCCACGACGCACTCACCACACGTGTACCACAGCAAGTTCAGGTCACTCGAACCATTGCGGACAGAAAACTGAAGCAAGTCGAGGAAAGCGTCGCTCCGCTACGACGGCTGCCGCGCGATATCGATCGTTTCGTCGGCCGGGAACACATCCTGGAAAGGCTCGATTCCTTGACGGCCGTCCGGGCAAGCACACCTTCGGCGACGATCGTTTGTGTGACCGGGCCACCCGGCGTCGGCAAGACGACGACCATCGGACACTGGGCCCACCGCGCCGCCGAGCGATTCACCAACGGCGTGATCATGATCGATCTCCACGGCTTCAGCCGGACTCCGCGTCTGGAAGCCACCGACGTCGTCGACGTCATGCTGTCGGCGTTCGACTTCCCAGTCGACCACATCGTGAGCCCGGCCGGCCGGATGACGAAACTGGCGACACTCCTTTCCCAGAGGCCTGCGCTCGTCGTGCTGGACAACGTCGAAAATTTCGGGCACATCCAGCCGCTCCTGGACGCTCTGACCTCGTGCACGGTGATCCTTACTTCGCGACGACGCTTAACCCCGTTGACGGCCTTGCACAATGTCCCGTCGGTCGATCTCACCCCGTTGTCGCCGTCGGAGTCACGGGAGCTTCTGACGCACCGCATGCGGGAACGCGCTCGACATGAGCCCGAAGTCCTCGACACGCTCGCGCGGCTGTGCGACGGCATCCCACTCGCCTTGAGCATCGTGGCCGACCGCGCTGCCACCCGCAGTGGTTTGCGCCTCCAAACTTTGGCCGCTCAGCTGAAGGACACGGAAACCCTCCTGACGATCGGCGATGACGGGGACGGCGCCGGGATCCATCTGCAGTCCGCCTACTCGTGGTCCTACAACGCGCTCGAGGAGCCCGAACAACGCATGTTCCGCTTGCTCGGGCTACATCCTGGTACCGAGATGAGTCCACCGGCGCTCGCTGCGGCGGGGGCGATCAGCATCCCGGCGGCGCGAAGATCACTGGACATACTCTTCGCCGCGCATCTGATCCAGCACCCCGGAGACCTCGAACGCTATCGTATGCACGACATCCTCCACCGTTACGCGGCGAGCCTGGCCGGCCGTGAAAGCGATGGAGACAGCCCGCGGCGGCGGCTGCTGTCGTTCTACTTGTTCACCGCCTTCAACGCGCACGCGACGATATATCCCCACAAACCTCGCCCGCCGATGCCTACCGCCGAGCCGGGCGCGGTGCCTTTGGACTTCGATTCCCCTGCCGCTGCCCGACAGTGGTGCTTGAACGAACGGAGCAACCTCAACGCTCTCCTGGAGGACTCACATGCCCATGGCCTCCACGAGTACGCGTGGCGAATCCCCCATGTCACGAGCGACATCTACGACCGATATGGCTTCTACGAAGACATCGTGAACGGGCTGATGATCGCCGCCAGATCCGCCGCGGCCGCCCGGAATCCGGTCGCCGAGGCGAGCACGCTCAACGACCTCGGCCAGGTCCACATGCTCCTCGGGAACGACCCAGCGGCGGACCGCTACCTCAAGGCGGCATACGACCTCGTCCGCGAGCAAGGTGATGACTTCGGCAGGCTCACCGTCCTCCTGAACATGGCACGGCGGCACCACCACGCGGGGCGCAAAGACGAGGCGATCACCCGGTATCGTGAATGCCTCGCGCTCGCACACGTCGTACAGGACCCGGGTCACCTCGGCACCGCGGAATATCGCTTGGGCAACGCCCTCGAAGTAGCCGGGGAGCGCAGCATCGCCGTGGAGCACTACCGGCGCGCGCTGGGACTTCGCCGGGAGACCGGCGACACTTCTGGGCAACTGGCCGTCCATACGGCGTTGGCAGGCGCACTGACCCTGTTGGGCCGATACGACGAAGCCACCCTGCACGGCAATAAGGCGTTGCTGCTGGCCGACGAGATCCACCATCTTCCGGCGACCATGAAGCTGTACACCGTGCTGGCGTCCCTAGCCCATGCACAGCTCAAGGACCGCGAAGCACTCCAGTACGCGGACCACGCCATCGATTTGGCGGAACGCACCAACCACGCGACCGGGCAGGCTCGAGCGCTCGCCACCCTGGGGCACATCCTCGCCGACCGCGGGAATTCCCATGACGCCCGTGAAGTCCTGCAGTGGGCGGCGAGCCTCTACCGCGACCGCGGGCGGCACTCGAAAGCCGCCGAATTGGAGCCGCGGATCGCGGAACTCGGGGAAGGCATGCTCGAGATTCCTGCCGCTAGACGGAGGGGCGATGAGGACACCGTCGCCATGCTGCCGCCGTCCCGGCGTGTCGTCAAAGACCACTCGATTTGGTGATTTCGACACCTTGCACGGAGGCAACTCTCATCCTCCGCTTGGGTGGATAGTCGCTGCTCCGCGCCCCCGCGCGTGCTACCAGAAGTAGATCGTCAGCGATAGCGGGGCCCAGTTTGCCTCTTGCTCAAGGCACGGCCTGGCCATACCCTTCAGCACGCATATCCAGGATGATTGATGGGTGCGCGCCTCCCCAACCCCGCACAAGGAGAGTCTTGAAAAAGTACCTGCTGTCCACCCCTGCCATGACCACGCTTTTCGTCACCACGTTTGTGCTGATGACCAGCGACTGGTGGCGGACGTACTGACCCGATACAGCCGGACGGTGAACTAGGTCCGGCCACCGGGTGTGCCACCCCGGGCACCTCCCCCCTTGGGTCTGAGCCGGACGCCGTTCTGCAGCAGCATTCGTCTGGCGACACCGAAACTCAGCCCGAATCTCTTGGCGACATCATGAATATTCGCCCCGTCGAGGTATGCCTGGACGAGGCCCGGTGGGGCCGGTGGTGTCACCGGCCCCACCTGTCTCAGTTCCACACCCGCCGAAATGAGCGAAGCTCGCGTCTTGTAGTAGGTCATTCCGAAGCGCGCTGCCAGTTCCGTGATCGTGGCGCCACCTTCATATGCTCGCACCAACTCTGCGTCGCCCTCGAGTTCACGTTCTTCCCCGCGGGCGCCGGAATCGCCCGGGTTCATCATCTCAAGGCCACCACCCCGCTCTTGGTACGACCCCATCCCTCACCACAGTCGTACGACCACCTTCGCAAATCCAGCCCCCATGCAGGTTCTGTTTTGCAGTCACCAGGCGGAGAGGGATCAAGGTCGCGACAAGAAATCATGTACGCATCTGTACATCATGAGTTACCGGCTGGTAGGTTCCGGATCATCCCACTGTGATCCACTTCATGATTCAAAGGGGAGTCATGATCCACAAGCCCGCACGCCTGCTGGCCGTCGCGATCGCTCTCGTCCTCGCTTTCGTCGCCGCGCCCGCCGCCACCGCCGCTTCCGGAACCGATTCCTTCTACCGCTACGACGGCAGCGAGCCGCTGTCGTCGTACAGTCCCGGAACCGTGTTGAAGACCCGGACGCTGAATTACCACGTCATCGGCATTTCCACGCCGCTCAAGGTGACCCAGTTGCTCTACCGGACCACCGACGCGCTGGGGAAACCGTCCGCCAACGTCACTTCGGTGCTCCGCAGCCTCACCGGAGACAGCACCAAAGCCGTTTCTTACCAGTCGTTCTACGACTCGCTCAATCCCGAGCACGGGCCGTCGCGGGCGATCGCCGGTGACGTCTCGCTCGGTGGCCTGATCGCGAACGCGGAGTCGCTGCTCATCGCGCCCTCCCTGTTGCAGGGCTACAACGTCGTCATTCCCGACACCGAAGGACAGGACGCGAACTTCGCGGCCGGGCCGGAATACGGCACCAACACGCTGGATTCCATCCGCGCCGCGACCCGCGCACCGGAAACGGGAATGAACGACAAAACGCGCTTCGGTCTCCTCGGCTATTCGGGAGGCGCCATCGCGACCGGCTGGGCGGCGGCACTCGCGCCCGGTTACGCGCCCGAGGTCAACAAGAATCTCGTCGGCTTCACCGAGGGCGGGGTGCTCGTCAAACCCTCGCACAATCTCAAGTACGTCAACGGAAGTGTCGCGTGGACCGGTGTCATCCCGATGGCGCTCATCGGCATCGCCCGGTCGTTCGAAATCGACCTCAAGCCGTACGCGAACTCCTACGGTCTCCAGGTGCTCAAGGACATGGAGAAGGCGTCGATCGTCGACGCGATCGGCCGCTATCCCGGGCTGACGTGGGAAAAGTTCGTCAAACCCGAATACGCCAACCCGAATACCGTGCTGCCCTACGTCGAAGCCGTGAACAAGGTCAACATCGGTTCCGCGCCGACGCCCACCGTCCCGGCTTTCATCGCGCAGGGCAACAACGGCGTCCTGGAAGGCACTTTCGGCAATCCGCCGGGTATCGGGACCGGCGACGGTGTGATGGTCGCGGGTGACGTGCGCTCGCTCGCCCGGCAATACTGCGAAACCGGCAACAAGTCGATCAAGTACGACCAGTACAACACGCTGAGCCACGTCGGGGCGGCCGTCGTCTGGGCGCCCCTGGCGATCGGCTGGCTCAACGACCGGTTCGCGGGCAAAACCGCGCCGTCCAGCTGCGGGAAGATCGCGCCCGGCAACTCCCTCGCGCCGGAGGTGCCGGTCGGCTGATCGCGCGCACGGATGTCCGTGAAGGCCTCCTTCCCTACTTTGAAAGTAGGGAAGGAGGCCTTCACGGACCGGTACCGTTCTGCGGGTGACCGAGCGAGACCCCGCCGCCCTTCCGGCACGCCGCAAGCTGCCGAAGGGGCCGCACAATCTGAGCCGCGACGAGGTCGCGGGCACCCAGCGCGCCCGGCTGATCGACTCGGTCCTGGAGAACACCGGAACCCGCGGCTACGTCGCCACCACCATCGGCCACATCACCGCCACCGCGGGCGTGTCGCGAACGTCGTTCTACGAGCAGTTCACCGGCAAGCAGGACGCGTTCCTCGCCGCCTACCGCCAGACCACCGCCGAGTTCATCGCGCAGGGCGTCGCCGTGGCCACCGAGGCCGCGACCCCCGTGGAAGCGGTCACCGCCTGCTGCGACTTCCTCGTCGACTACGTGCACCGCCGCCCGACGGCCGTCCGCGCCGTCCTGCTGGAGATCTACGCTCTGGGCGACGCCGGGCTCGAAGCGCGGGAAACCACCTTGCGTGCGGGGGAAGCCGTCTTCGACCGGACGGCGAAATGGCTGCGTGCCACCGATCCCGCGCTGCCGTCGCCGCCGCCGTTCACCGCGCGGACGGTCGTCGCCGCCACGATCGAGCTGATCACACAGGCCATCTGGAACGCCACCGAAGACGCCTACGGCCAGGCCCGGGAGGCCGTCCGCTACACCTGGCTGCTCGGTTTGTTCGGGCACCAGGGTATCGACGCCTCCCGGCCTTGATCACGAGCGGGCGAAGCGCCGCCGTTCGAAGTCGACGATCAGCTTCGGGTAAAGCCGCGGGAGCAACCGGACGAGCCTGTCGACCAGTTTGGCGTCGTTGCCGACGAGAACCCGCGGGTTCCCGGCTTCGACGCCGTCGACGATGATGCGGGCGGCCCGTTCGGCAGGCATCTTGAGCAGTTTTTCGTTGTACAGCCGGACCCGCTCCAGCTGCTCGGCGGTGGGCTCGATACCGCGAGCCTGGGCTTCCTTCAGCGCCGACGAGGCGATACCGGTCTTGACCCCGCCGGGGTGCACCACCGTCACCCGCACGGGATGCCGGTCGCGGATCATCTCGGTGCGCAGCGCCTCGGTGAAGCCGCGGACGCCGAACTTGCTGGCGCAGTACGCGGTGAGCGTCGGCTGGGCCATGAAACCGTTGAGGCTGGAGACGTTGACGACGTGTCCGTCGCCGGAGTCGATCAGGTGCGGCAGAAAGGCCTTGGTGCCGTTGATGACGCCGAAGAGGTTGACGGCCAAGGTGCGGTCGTAGCTCTCCCAGTCGGTTTCGAGGATCGTCTGACCGCCGCCCGCGATTCCGGCGTTGTTGTAGATCTGGTGTACCACACCGAATTGGCCGGCGACCGTGGCCGCGTAGTCCTCGACGGCCGCCCGGTCGCTGACGTCGAGCGCCGCGCCTTGTACTTCCGCGCCGAGGGCCTTGACTTCGGCGACCGTCTCGGCGAGACCGGCTTCGTCCACATCGGACACAGCGAGCCGGGCACCGCGCCTCGCCAGTTCCAGCGCCAGCTGCCGTCCGATTCCGGAGCCCGCGCCGGTGACGACGGCGGCCTTGCCACGAACGGCGTTCATCGGGATTCTCCTGCCGGGTTCAAGGCCAGTTCGGTGGTGAGTTCGACGAGCCGATCGACGAGGTCGGGGGCGATGTGGTGGCCCATCCCGGCGATTTCGACGTAGCGGGCACCGTTCACGGCCTCGGCGGTCGCGCGCCCGCCGCTGTGGTGGACCATCCGGTCGCTGTCGCCGTGGACGACGATCGTCGGGCACGTGATGCGGCCGAGTTCGGCGGTCCGGTCGCCGCTGGCCTGGATCGCGCCGATCTGGCGGGCGATGCCGCTGCGGGCCCTCCGTCCGCCCGCCCGTTCCCACAGGCCGGTGGCCCAGGCCGTTTCGACGTCCTTGTCCAGCGGGAACGTGGCCGAGCCGAGGTGGCCCATCATCGCCAGATGGCCGACCACCGATTCCTCGACCGTCCGGGCGGGCCGCCTCGCCATGCGCAGCAACGTCGACCGTGCCGGCTGCCCGACCTTGCGGTGCCCGGTGGTGGAGAAGATCGACGTCAGCGACAGAACACGGCCGGGATTCCTGGCGGCGACGGTCTGCGCGATCATGCCGCCCATCGACATACCGACCAGGTGCGTGCTCTCGATGCCCAGATGGTCCAGCAGACCGACGGTGTCGGCGGCCATGTCGCCCAGGTCGTAGGCACCCGGAAGGGGTTTGGCCAGCAGTTGCCGGAGTTTGCCGGGATTCGGCGCCTTGATGCGATCCGAGCATCCCGCGTCCCGATTGTCGAATCGGATGACGCGGAATCCCTGGCCGGTGAAACCGTCGATCATCCGCCGCGGCCAGGAGGTGAGGTCGAGCCCGAGACCGGCGATGAGCACCAGCGGCGTGCCGTCGGCGGGCCCGTCCAGGCGGTAGCAGATGCGCGGGCCGCCGGGAAGGTCGGCGAAGTGGTCGGTCACGAGCTCACCGATTCCCGGACCTCGGCGCGGGAGAAGTGCAGCTCGGGATCGGTGATGTCGTCCGCGCGCAACAGCTTGATGTCGGAGTGGTAGCTCATCGAGGTCAGCCACGGCATGCGGTCACCCTGGCGCGGGAGCTGGTCGAGAGCGCGCTGGACGTATCCGGCGGCGAAGTCCAGGAACGGCCGCGTCGGCATGTCCGGGTCGGCGAGGACGGGACGGCAGACGTCGTAGCCGTGGGCGTCCATATGCGCGAGCAGGCGGCAGAAATGCTCGCACAGCAGGCCGATCTTGAGGGTCCACGACGAGTTCGTGTAGCCGATCGCGAAGGCGAGGTTCGGCACGCCCGAGAGCATCATTCCCTTGTAGGCGACGGTTTCCGAGAGCACGACCGGTTCACCGTCGACACTGAACGAGGCACCGCCGAACACCTGGAGGTTCAGCCCGGTGGCGGTGACGATGACGTCCGCCTCCAGCTCCCGCCCGGATTCCAGCAGGATCCCCTTTTCGGTGAACGTGGCGATCTTGTCGGTGACCACGTCGGCGTCACCCTTGCGGATGGCCGCGAACAGGTCACCGCCGGGCACCGCGCACAGCCGCTGGTCCCACGGGTCGTACGGCGGGTTGAAGTGCTCGTCGACCGGATAGCCCTCGGGAAGCTGCTTCTTGTTGACGTAGCGAATGAGCGAGCGGGCGAGTTTGGGGAACTTCTGGCAGAACTGCCAGACCGCGAGACCCTTGCGGATGTTCTTGCGGCGGGTCAGGGCGTAAGCCCGCTCCTCACCGAGGATCTTGCGGAGACCGTTGGCGATCTTGTCCTCGCGCGGTACCGGCATCACGTAGGTCGGGGTGCGCTGCAGCATGGTGACGTGCGCGGCGGTTCCGGCCATCGCCGGGATCAGGGTGACCGCGGTGGCGCCGCTGCCGATCACGACGACGCGCTTGCCGTCGTAATCGAGGTCTTGCGGCCAGTGCTGCGGATGCACGATCGTGCCCTGGAAGCGGTCCCGGCCTGGGAAGTCCGGCGTGAAGCCCTCGTCATAGCGGTAATAGCCGCCCGCGTTGAACAGCCAGCCCGCGCTCAGCCGGGTGCGCTCGCCGGTGTCGGTCCGTTCGATCTCGAGCAGCCAGCGGGCCTCGTCACTCGACCAGTCGGCCGAGACCACCTTGTGGTGGTACCGGATGCTGGGTTCGAGACCGTTCTCGGTGACCGTCTCACGCAGGTACGACAGGATCCGCGGCGCGTCGGCGATGGACTGCTTGTCCCGCCACGGCTTGAACTCGTACCCGAAGGTGTGAAGGTCGGAGTCCGAGCGGATGCCGGGGTAGCGGAACAGGTCCCAGGTGCCGCCGGACGCGCCGCGGGCCTCCAGGATGGCGAACTTCTTGCCCGGGTTCTCGGTCTTCAGGTAGCGCGCGGCCCCGATCCCGGAAATCCCGGCACCGATGATGACCACGTCGAGGTGCTCGACGGGTGTGCTCGTCGTCATGCGGTACTCCAGCCTCGTCTCGGTTCCCTCCACGATGCGGGTTCACCGAGGGATTGCGCTAGTGCTATCTGCATCACCATCATGGACCCATGGTGCAAAGTGCCGCAGCGCGATGGCCCACCCTGTCCCCGGAGGCGCGGGATCTCTTCCGGCGCGGGGCGGAGATCGTCCTGCATCCACGCGCCGAATGGATCGAGGAGCTGCACGAAGCCTCGCTCGGCGGAGACAGTATGCGCGCGGTCGCCGAAGATCCCGTGCTCACGGAGGGGACCAAACGCGCGAATCTGGCGAACCTCCTGCACTGGGCGGCCGCCAACGTGCAGCATCCGGGCAGGCGGGTCCCCGCCAACCTGAACCAGGAAGTGCTCGACGGCGCCCGCGACATGGTGCGCCGGGGCTTCGACTCCGGCGGCCTCGACGCCTACCGGCGAGCCCAAGGCGTGGCCTGGCGGCGGTGGATCGAGATCTGCTTCGATCTCACCTCCGATCCCGTCCTGCTCCGTGAGCTGCTGGACGTCTCGTCGCTGTCGATCACCACGTTCATCGAGGACACCGTGGCGGCGGTGTCCGAGCGGATGGCCGCCGAACGCACCGAACTGACCCGCGGCGCCCACGCCGAACGGCGCGCCGCGGTCACCCTGCTGCTGGAAGGCGCGCCCATCAGCCGATCGCGGGCGGAAGCGCAACTGGGTTACCCGCTCTCCGGGCCCCATACGGCCGCGATCGTCTGGAGTGGCTCGGCCACGCCGTCGTCCCAGCAGCTCGAAACCGCCGCGGAAACGCTCATGCGGGCCAGCGGCGCTTCGCACCGGCTGACCGTTGTCGCCAGCGCCGCCGCCCTGTGGGTCTGGCTGCCCGGCCGGACCCCGCCGCGAGCGGACCGGCTCGCCGAAGAACTCGCGCCGCACCCCGACGTCCGGGTCGCGTTGGGACGGCCCGGCAGCGGTATCGACGGCTTCCGCCGCAGCCATCTCGACGCCGCCGCCACGCAGCGGATGCTCGCCCGGCTCACCTCGCCGCAGCAGATCGCGCGATACCAGGACATCCAGCTGCTCGCCCTGCTCACCGGCGATCCGGCGCAGGCGGGCGAATTCGTCGCCGACACCCTCGGCGAACTCCGGCACGCCGACGCGGAAACGCGGGAGACCGTCCGGTCCTATGTGCGGGAACTGGGCAACACGACGCGGACCGCCGAACGGCTCTACACCCACCGGAACACCGTCGTGCGGCGGCTGGCGCGGGCGGACGAGCTGCTGCCCCGGCCGTTGGCGGAGAACGCGGTGAACGTGGCCGTCGCGCTGGAGACGTTGCGGTGGCTGGGAAGCGGGGCTTGAGGGGAGTGCCGCGGTGGCCGTTCGGTGCAGGGGGTCGTGAGTGGCGATTCGGGTTCTATTGAGGGGAAAGTCAAACGTGTCGTGTCGCGGGCTGTGGTCGCTGCTGCCTACGCGTTTCCCTGGTGGTGAAGGCTTCCTTGCCTACGCTGACGGTAGTGAAGGAGCCCTTCACTACCGTCAGGCGTGATCCCTGGTGACAGTGGGACGGCTGTGACATCAACGTCCCGTCTTGAAGTCCGTGAAGGCCTCCTTGAGGGCCCCAGAGTCCCTCAAGGAGGCCTTCACGGACTTACCACCACGCCACGTTTGGGTTACCTCTCAATAACCCGAATCGCCACTCACGACCCGCGGGAGGTCCAGGTTCCGGAGCATGGCATGTTGCTCCTCCGTCAACTCACTCTCCACTGTGATGGTGAATGGCGGCGTTTCCTTGCGGGAGAGGAGAAAATTGCCCCAAGCGAGACCGAGGTTGGCCAGGCCGGTGAGGGAGCCGATGGACATGCAGATGACCTCGAAGGCCCCCATCTCCTCCGACTCCCGTGACACCGCGGTCTCGATCGTCGCGCACCGGACCACGTCCACGTCGTCGCGAAGCCAGTCGTAGAACTCTTTCAGCGCTTGTTCGTCACCGCCGGCGTTGATGGTTAGTTCCACGAGACCTCCACTCGAACCTGACCCCCTACAGATCGCGGCCTGGACTCGAGGCGTAACAAGAATCCCGTCCTGAGATCTGACCGTTGGACCCCGTTGACCGGCCGGTGCCCTCGCGGCGGCGACGTGCGGGCTCGCGCTCTAGATTGGGGGCATGGTTTCCACCGCCGACAAGGCCACCCGACTGCAGGAACTGCACGCCGCCCCCGATCTGCTGCTCGTCGTCAACGTCTGGGACGCGATCACCGCGAAGGTCGTCGCCGAGACCCCCGGCACCCAGGCCCTCGCCACCCCGAGCCACGGGATCGCCGCCTCGCGCGGCTATCCCGACGGCGAGAAGATCCCCCGCGACGAGATGATCGCCGAGGTCGCCCTCATCGTCCGGACGGCGGGCGATCTCCCGGTCACCGCCGACCTGGAGGCAGGCTACGGCGACCCGGGCGGCACGGTCGCCAGGGCGATCGAGGTCGGCGCGGTCGGCTGCAACCTCGAAGACCAGATGAAGCCGCTGGACGAGTCCGTCAAGGCCGTCGAGGCCGCTGTCGCCGCCGCTCAGTCCGCTGGGGTGGACTTCGTGCTCAACGCGCGCACGGACGCCTTCCTCAAGGCGGGCGACCGCGACCCCGAAGAGGTGCTGGCCGAGGCGATCACCCGCGGCCGCGCCTACTTGGACGCGGGCGCGTCGAACGTCTTCGTACCCGGCAGGCTTGACGAAACCCAGGTCGGCAGGCTGGTCGAGGCGCTGGGCGAGCGCAAGGTGAACCTGATCGGCATCCCCGGCTCCATCCCGCTGGCGACCGCGCGGGAACTCGGCGTCTCCCGGGTTTCCTACGGTCCGTGGAGCCAGAACGTCGCCCTCACCGCGCTGGCCAAACTCGCCGAGGACGTCTACGCCGGCGGCGGTCTGCCCGCCGACACCCGCAAGCTGAACTGACCGGCTCGTGAGGGGTAATGACGGTTATTGAGAGGTAAGGCAAAAGTTTCGGTTCGACGAGAGCGCGAGTTGTTACCCAGGGTGAGGCGAGGTGTCGTGTCCGGGCGCGGCGTACCGGTGACCGGTACTTTCACCGTGTGGATTTTGATGCGTTAGATGACACAGAATCCACACAGTGCCGCACGACAGTCCCGGTGACGACCACCTCCGGAGGATGTGTGGAAACAGGGACACTCAACGTCTCCATTTCCACACACCCCCCTTCGCCCGGCGCCACGTTTGCCTTACGGATCAATAGAACCGCCATTACCCCTCACGAGGGGTGCGGTACAGCGCGTCGATCTCGGCGGCGTAGGTCTCCGCGATCGACGCGCGCTTGAGTTTCATGGTCGGTGTCAGCTCGGCACCGCCCGGCTCCCACTGAACCGGGAGCACCCTGAAGTCCTTGACCTGTTCGACGCGGGACAGCCTGCCGTTCGCCCGTTCGACCACGGCGGCGATCTCTCGCCGGAGTGCCGGGTTCCCGGCCAGCGCGACGGGATCGGCCGGGAGCCCGTGCCGTTCGGCGAAGGCCGCCGCCGCGTCCGGGTCGAGGGTGATCAGGGCGACCACGCAGGGCCGCCGGTCGCCGATCGCGACGGCCGAGCCGATCAGCGCGCCCGCCGATTTGAGCGCGTTCTCGATGTTGGCAGGCGACATGTTCTTGCCCGCCGCGTTGATGATCAGCTCCTTCTTGCGGTCCACAATGGACACGTAACCGTCCGCGTCGATGGTGGCGACGTCCCCGGTGTGGAGCCAGCCGTCTTCGTCGATCGCCTCGGCCGTCCGCTCGGGATCGTTCCGATAGCCGCGCATCAAAGCGGGACTGCGCATCAGCAGCTCCCCATCGTCGGCGAGCCGCAGTTCGGCGCCGTACTGGGCTTTCCCGACCGTACCCGGCCGGATGGCGTGACGTGGATTGATCGTGCCGTGCACCGCGGTCTCCGACATCGCCCAGCCTTCGCAGATCGGCAGGCCGGTGGCCATCAGATAGTGCAGCGTGTCCACCGCGATCGGGGCGGCGCCGCTGATCGGGAGCACACAGGCGTCCAGTCCCATCCTGACGAGCAACCGGTCGAGGACGAGTCGCCGGGCCAGCCGATGCCGCAACCGCGACCATCGCGAGATGTGCCCACCGGCCGCCTCCGAGTGCACTGTGGACAGTCCGACGCCGAGCGCCCATTCGGCGAGCGACCGCCGGACACCGGTTTGTGCCGCGACGGCCTCCTCGATCCCCGCCTTGATCTTGTACCAGAGCATGGGCACACCGAGGAACACCGTGGGCCGGACGGCGGGCAAGGTGGTCACCACGGTCTTCGGATCCGCCACACAGGTGACCGTCGAGGCCGAGACGATCGGGAAGTAATGCGCGAAGTACCGGTTGGCCAGGTGGGCGTCCGGCAGGAATGAGAGCACACGTCCGTTGTCGACCGCGTCCGCGATGTCCGGCGATTCCAGCGCGGCGCCCATGCTGTAGGTGAGGTTGCGATGCGTGAGTTCGACACCTTTCGGCGGCCCCGTGGTGCCGGAGGTGTAGATCAGCGTCAGCACGTCATGGGGACCGGCCGCCCGCCACCCGGCCTCGAAGTCGAAGTCCGGTGACTCGGTGTTTTCCAGTTCCTCCAGGGAGATCGTCCCCTCGGCGGCACCGTCAACGCAGACGACGCGCTCCACGTTCCTCACTCGTGGGAGGAACCGCTCCTCGCAGACCACGATCCGGTTGCCGGCGTTGGCGAACAGGTACTCGATCTGTTCGGCGGAGCTGGTGTTGTAGATCGAGAACGGGATCGCGCCGAGGTGGACCGCCGCGACGTCGACCAGGTGGAACTCGGGCCGATTGGTCAGCATGAGCGCCACGGTGTCCCCACGGCGGACGCCGAGAGCGTGCAGCCCCTCGGCCAGCCGCCGCACCCGTTCGCCGTATCGCCGCCAGGTCAGCGACACCGCGTCGTCCGGCGTCCTCAGTGCGACGACGTCGCCGAACTCCGCGACGGTGCGTTGGAAAACGTGGCACAGGCTGGGAATCTCCCGCAGTTCGGCCGCGTCGACGCCCATCCGTCCTCCCAGGATTAATACAAACGTATCACTTAAGAGTGAGACGTTAGTATCGGTTCGACCGAAGGGGAAGTCAATGACCGGTAGCCGCGGCAAACAGCAGGCGCGAAGCCGAGAGCGCCGCGAACTGCTGCTCCGGGCGGCGATGCGGCTGATCTGCGACGGCGGTGTCAAGGCGGTGACCCACCGCGCGGTTTCCGCCAGCGCCGGGCTGCCGCAGGCCGCGGCGGGCTACTACTTCGCGACCAGCGAAGAGCTCATCGCGGAGGCCCTGCGCTTCCACATCCACGAACGGATCGAGATCGTGCGGGAGCTGCTCGCCGACGTGGTGCGCGACGCGGAATCCGTGCTGGAGGTCGGGGAACGGCTCACCCAGGCTTTGGTGGCAGGCAAGTTCGGCGTGACCGTCGCCCAGTACGAGCTGTACATGGAAGCCGCCCGGAATCCGGCGATGCGCGCCGTGGTCGACGAGGCGATGGGCGCCTTCGAAGCGTCGGCCGCTCCCCTGCTCACCTCCCTCGGCATCGCCGATTCCCGGCGCGCGGCCAAGGCGTTCATGGCCCTGCTGGACGGTTTGGCCCTGCACCGGCTGGCCAACCCGCAGCCGACCGAAGACGATCTCGAACTCACGAAGCGCTCACTGCAAGGACTCTTCCTCGCCTTCGCCATGGACCCCGGCGACCTGCGACGGCAGACCAGCGTCCCGCTCGCCGATTGACACACTCCGGGCCCTGATCAATACTCCCGTATCAGAAAAATTGATACACATGTACTGGTTCAGTGGATGCGGAGGCTCGCATGACCGGGCGTATCCGCGGCGTCCTCGCCGCGACGATCGTGATGGCGGCGGCCTTCACCGCACCAGGCGCGACAGCGGCGGCCACGCCGGGCTGCGCACCATGGGAGGTGCGCACCGTCGCGACCGGCCTCGGTCTCCCCCTGGAGAACCTGGCCTTCGACGGCCGAGGCGGTCTCCTGGTCTCCAAGACCTTGTTCGCGGGCAACGGATCCATCGAGCGCGTGACCCCGGACGGCGCGGTCAGCACTCTGCTGCCGGTCTACGGCCCTGGCGCGCTTTCGGTGCGCGGCAACGAGTTGTACGTCAACACGGGGCACGTGACGACCGACGGCCTGCTCGGGCTGAAGACCGGCACCATCGACATCTACGACTTCGAGACCGGGAAACGGCGGACCTGGGCCACCGGCCTCACGATGCCCGACGGCGGCACCGTGCTGCCGAACGGCGACGCGGTGATCAGCACCCTGATCGGCCCGAAGCGCGGACTCTGGCTGGTACGCAAGGAGAATCCGGCCGCACCGGAACGGTACGGACCCGATCTGCTCGGCCCCAACGGCATGGTCGTCAGCAACGACGGCCGCACCCTGTACGTGGCCGACACCGGCGATCCGGACTTCCAGATCGCCGCGATCGACCTCGCGAATCCCTCCGCGCCCGCGAAGAAGATCCGGCTTCAGGCGCCGTGGCCGCTGAACATCATCGACGATCTCACCATCGGCACCGACGGACGGCTCTACACGGCGGGTGAGCACGGCATCATCCACCGCGTCGACCCGGACTCCGGCGAGACCTGCGCGATCGCCACCGGTGTCCACCTCGGGTCGTCCGTGCGGTTCGGCGCCGGGCCGGGCTGGGATCCGCGAAGCCTGTACAGCACCGGATTCGACGGCGCGGTCCGGCGGCTCGTCCCGCCTGGCGACTGACAGCCGCTGACCAGCGGATTTGCCGAATCAGCGGCGATCTTCACGTCGCTGTAGGGTTTTCCCATGGTGCGCGGAGTCGGCCGGGCCGAAGGGATACTGCTGGCCGGCGTGGTGGTCGTGGTGCTCGCCGCGACCGGGCTCCAGGCCAAATCGACGGGCACCTGGTTCATGGAAGTCGTCTGGGTGCTGATCGGACTGCCGCTGGTGGTGGCGCTGCGCCGCCGTTTCCCGTTGACGCGGCTGCTCTGCTGGCTGCTGGTGCTGCACGCGATCGTGCTGTGTTACGGCGGCCAGTACACCTACGCGGAAACCCCTGCCGGGGAATGGGTACAGCAGCTGCTGGGCACTCAGCGGAACAACTACGACCGGTTCGCCCACGTCGTCCAGGGATTCGTCCCCGCGATCGCCGTGCGCGAAGTGCTCCTTCGCCGCACACCGCTGCGACCCGGTGGCTGGGTGGCGTTCCTGACCGTCTGCGTTTGTCTGACGATCGCCGCCGGTTTCGAGTTCGTGGAATGGTTCAGCGCGGTGCTCGCCGGGTCGGGAGCGGACGATTTCCTCGGCACCCAAGGAGATGTCTGGGACACGCAGTGGGACATGTTCCTCTGCCTGTGCGGCGCGGTGCTTTCCCTGCTGGTCTGGCGCCGGGTGCACGACCGGCAACTCGCCGGACGGCAGCGGTCCACCCATTCCGCCCGTCGTGGATGATCGCGCGGGTTAGAGTGGCTCGCGAGCTTTCGGCCGGGTGACGGGGGAACTGTATGGCGCCGCGGGTCGGTGAGGACTTCGGTGGATTCCGGATCGACGGGATCATCGGTCGCGGCGGCATGGGCGTGGTCTATCGCGCGTGGCAGCACCGCATGCGACGGCTGGTGGCGCTGAAGGTGCTGCCGCCGCACTACGCCGAAGACCCGGTCTACCGCGAGCGGTTCGGCCGTGAGGCGGCGGCGCTGGCCCGGCTCGATTCGCCGCATGTGGTCGCGGTGTACGACCACGGCGACGTGGACGGCAGCCTGTACCTGGCGATGCAGCTGGTCGACGGCCCCGATCTGGCCAAGGTCCTCGAAGCGGGTCCGATGACTCCGGATCGGGCGCTGGCGGTGGTGGATCAGGTGGTCTCGGCACTCGGTGACGCGCACGCGATCGGTGTCGTGCACCGCGACGTCAAAGCCGCCAACGTGCTGCTGCGGCCCCGTGCCGCCCACCACGACGAGGACTTCGTCTACCTGTGCGACTTCGGCATCGCACGCTCGGCCGAGATCGACACGGGCGCGGAGACCAGCGGGGTGATCGGCACCGTCGGCTACATGGCGCCCGAACGACTTCGCGGCGAACCCGCCACGCCCGCGTCGGACGTCTACGCGGTGGGCTGTCTGCTGTGGGTGACCCTGACCGGTGAACTGCCCTATCGCGGCAGTCAGCCTGAAGTGATCGTCGCGCACGACAGGGCACCGATCCCGCAGCTCGTGGTCGACGACCCGCGCACCGCGGCGGTCAACGCTCTGCTGAAGTCTTTGCTGGCCAAGGATCCTCGTGACCGTCCGACGGTGCGTGAAGTGCGCGACCGGATCCGGCTCGTGCGTGCCGACGCGCCGGGCGCCGCTGTCGCCGTCGAGGCTCCTCGCCGACGCCGGACCGGCTTGGTGGCGGGCTCGGTGACCGGCGCCGCGCTGCTCGTCGCGGCCGTCCTCGTGGCGATCTTCCTGATTTCGCCAGGGGTTCCGGCCGACGACCGCGTCGGCCGCAGCACGCCCGCGGGACTCACGTGCGCTCCGGTGGCGGCTGCCGACGAAGGGGTACGCGCGCAGGTCGTCTGCCAAACCGGCGGCAAGACCGGCGAACTCCGGATCTCCGCGCTCGACGACGCCGAAGCGGCCGCCGCCTACCTGCGCACCGGCGCGGGCACGGATCCGGCCGGGCTCACCGCGGGCGAATGCCCCGGCGACCTGCCCGCCAAGCAGTCCTGGTCGCGTGACGGGCACCAGGGCACGCTCGTGTGCACGGTGCTCGGCACCACCACCCGGTACGCCTGGACCGATGACGAGCACGCGACCGTGTCGGTGCTCGACGGCCGGGTCGGCATTCCTTATCCCGCCGATCTGCGCCCCGTCGAGGAGTTCTTCGCCGCGCTCCGCTTCACCTGATTCACCGCGAGCCGCGCTGCCAGCGCTCCAGCAGCGCCTCCGGCGAAGAACCCGGTGCGCCGAAGAACAAGCCGTAGACCAGTCTGGCGTCGTCGTCGAAATAGATGGTCGGACTGTGATCGTCCGCCGTGACGAACCGGGAGAACTGCCCGACGACCGGACCACCGAGCCGGTTCCAGGTCCGTACCTCGACACTGCCGGGGACCACACCGCCGTTCGAGGCGTTCTCCGTGCGCAGCTTGGTCAGCGCCTCGCGGTCGGAGGCTGTGCTGAACACCAGCATCGCACCGTCGGACAGCGGACATTTGACCGTCTCCGCCGTGCCGGTGGTGGCGGGGACCGCCTGGCATTTCGCCGACTTTTCGTTGAGCACGTGTGCCTGCGCGAAATCCCACAGTGTGCCGGAGGAGAACGCCGCCCCCGGCACTTCCGGGCGTTCGAGCACCCCGAACCGCCGCGCGTCGTAGAACTCCACCAAGGCGGGAAGGCCGGTCTTCCGCGCCGTCAGCGTGGCGCTGACCGGACGGGGACTGTCGACGTCCCAGTAGACCGTCGATTCCCCGGACGGGAGTTCCCGCATCGCGAACGCCGCGCCCTTGCCGAGGTTGCCTGCCGAACGCAGCGCGCCGGCGGCACTCGCGAGTTCCCTGGACCGGGTGAGCCTGCCCGGCACGTCATAGGTGACGAGGGTGAGCGCGTACAGCCCGGCGTCGCAGCCGACTCGTTCGGTCTCACCGGGTTCCGCGGGCTGCTGCGCGCATCGGACGGCGCCGTCGAGCAGCCGGGCGCCGAGTGCCCGGTACCGGACGGCGACCTGGTCGAGCGCGTACCGGTCCGGCGGTGGCGCCGGGGGATCTTCCTTGCCCTGGACGAAGACCACCACCCCGGTGGCGATCGCGGCCATCAGCAGGGCGGCGCCTCCGATGAGCCACTTCTTGCGTGCGCGCGAGGGAAGCTGCCGCGTCGGACGGTGCTGACGGCCCCCGCCACCCCAGGTGAGCCGGTTTTCCGTGAGCGTCGGGTTCAGCGGGGGCCCGGTCGGTTCGGGATCGCGAGGCAGCGCCGCTTCCAGCGTTCCCGATTCCCGCAGCCGAGCCACCAGCGCGTCGATTTCGGCCGCGCTGAAGGCGTTTCCGGACTGTCGCAGCGCGGAGCGCAGCGCCACCGGGTCGGCCAGCGCGTGCCGTCCGAACCGGCGCGCGACTTCGGCGAGGCGGGGGTCGTTGTCGTCCATCACGCGTCCGGATCCGCCCAGAACTTGCGGAGCACCTGCTGATCGTCGGTGCTCGCCTGCATGTAGACGGCGACCCCGGTGGCGTCCTCGTCGAAGTAGAGCCGGGCGTAACCGTTTTCCGGCTCCAGGAAACGGATTCGGGTGCCGTTTCCGTCGCGCGGGGTGCCCACCGGGATGCCCGCGCGGATCCCCGGCCGTCCCGGCACGTACTCCCAGCGCAGCGTCCGGATCGAACCGGGCCGCGCGCCGTCGTTGTCGGTCTGCAGGACCTTGCGCAGCGCGGTGAGCTGTTTGGGGAAGAACAGCACGCGGAAGCTGGCGATGATGCCGGAGCCCAGTTCGCAGTTGACGGTTTCCCGGACGCTCACGATGGACTTCGCCGCCTCGCAGCGAACGTCGGGATGATCGAGGTACGGCTTCGCCGCGGCGAGCAAGCTCGGATCCTTGAAGGCCGCGACAGCTTCCTGGGGAACCGGAGCCGAAGAAGGTTCCGCCTGGGGCGCCGACCCCATCGGCCCGGAGGAGAGCACGGAGGACGACGGCGATGGCCGGGTCGCCGACGGTCCGCCGGTGGCGCTCGGCTCGTCGTCACTGGTGAGCGCGATCGTCACGCCGGTCACGGCGACGGCGGCCACCACGACAGCGGCACCGGCGAGCACGGCTATTCGCTTGCCGCGCTTCGGCTTTTCGCTGGTCAGCACGCTGGTCAGCGCGGTGGTCGGCGCATCGGCCCCGGTGTCACGGGGAAGATAGCCGAGGGCCGCGCCGAGTTGTCCGCACGCCCATTCCGCCTCGGCCCCGCCGCCGCAGGCGATCGTCGCGGCCCGATATGCCTCGGCCGGAGTGCCACCCTCTTCGAGGACGGCGCGCAGCCGCTCGGCCGCGCCCGCACCCGCCGCCGCGGCGAGTGCGCTGATCTCGGCATCGGAGGGCGGGTCGGGAAGACTGCGCAAAGCGCCGGTGAGCACGATCGGGTCGGACAGCGCGGAGCGTCCGTGCCGGTCCACCACGTCCTCGAGTGCGGTCACTGTGGTCATGCCGGTCAGTTAAGCCCATTGCGCTTCAAGATCGCTTCAAGCCGCTGGAAGAACCTGAGATGATCGCCTCCGTGACGGTTGAAGTGCGGTTGCTGGGGCCGGTGGAGCTGACCGTCGACGGTGTGTCCGTCACCCCCGGCGGGCCGCGGCCGCGCGCGGTACTGGCCGTGCTCGCCGCTTCCGGCGGGGCGCCGGTCAGCGCGGACAAACTGGCCGAGGCGATCTACTCCGACACCGGCAGACCCGCGTCCCGCTCCACCGTCCAGGTCCATGTGCACAATCTCAGGCAAACCCTTGGGGCGTATGGAGAATCCTTGAGGCACGGGCCGGCGGGTTATCAGCTTCTCGGTGTCCGAGCCGACCTCCGCGAGGCCGAAGACGAGGTCGGCCGGGCAAGGGCGGCCGAACAGGCACGCGACACCCCGGCCGCGGCGGCCGGGTACCGGCGAGCACTCGCATTGTGGCGAGGTCCGTTCTGCGCCGATCTGCCCGACCACACCGCTTTCGACCCCGCCCGCACCCTCTACGCGGAAATGCGCTGGGAGGCGCTCGAGGCGCGGATCGCCGCGGATCTGCGCTCGGGCGAAATACCGGGACTGGTACGGGAACTCGAGGAACTGGTCACGGCTCATCCGTTGCGGGAACGGTTCTGGGGTCAGCTGATGGTCGCGCTCTACCGGGAAGGACGCCAAGCCGAGGCGCTGGACCGCTTCCGGCAGGCGCGCCGGGTACTGGCCGAGGAGGCGGGCGTCGAGCCGGGGCCCGCGTTGCGGGAACTGGAACGAGCGGTACTCGCCCATGCCGGGACGGCGACTCTGCTGCGGGTCGCCGCCCCCGGCGCCGCGGGAACCGGACAACCGGCGTTGACCTGGGTCGACGGCGCTGGACGGGCCCGGCTCCGTGAGCTGCCCGCGCGGGGGCGCCTGGTCGTCGGCCGGGACGCGAGTGCCGACGTCGCGCTGCGCCACGACGGTGCCGTATCCCGCGACCACGCGGAAATCACCGTCGGCGCGGACGGGCCCGTCCTGGCGGATCTTGGTTCCCGCAACGGCACCTTCCACAACGGTGAGCGGATCGCGGAACCGGTCTCCCTCGCCCCTGACGACCTCATCCGCTGCGGCGACACGGTGCTGGCGGTGACGCGCGGTGACGCGTCGCTCGACGTCGTGGACGGGACCACGCGCTCACGCTCGCAACACTAGGATGCACGCATGCTCATTTGCTAGCATGCTGGCATGACTCAGGTCGCCAAACGGCAATTCAGCGTGTATCTGCCGGCCGACCTCATCAGGCGGGTGAAGCACGCGTCCGTGGACGCCGACGAATCGCTCTCGGCGTTCGTCGAGCGCGTACTCGAGGACCACCTGCGACAGCGCCACTCCCCCCGCGAGGAACGATCATGATGCGAGTGATGCCGATCCGCTACAGCTCGGATGTCGCGGCCATGACCCGGTTCTACGAAGCACTCGGCCTGCGCGTCGGGTCGACGTCGCGCCCGGGTGGATGGATCGAAATGCCCGCGGCGGGCGGCATGCTGGCCATCCACCGCGCGTCCGGTGAAGACGTCGGCCGCTGCGAATTGGCCTTCGAAGTCGGAGAACCACTCGAGGACGTCGCGAAACGCCTGCGGTCAGCCGGATTCGAGCCGGAGCCGCCCATCGACGAAGCCTTCGGACACTCTTTGCGCGTTCAAGATCCCGACGGCGTCTGGGTGCAGCTCAACCGGTACGACCGAGACCTCTACACATGACCGAAGGCCGCCTCGCGGGGCGAACGAGACCGCTGGCCATCGCGACGGGCGTCATAGTGCTCGAGTTCGCGGCGGCGGTGACGGGCTTCGTCGCTTCCAGCCTGCTTCCGATCGTCGCCGACGACCTGGACGCGAGGAGCGATCTCGGGCTGCTGATCGCCGGTTCGTCGCTGGGGTTGTTCGTCGCGCTTCCGCTGGCGAGCCGGGTGTTACGGCGGCTGGGCCCGCGCGGCACCTTGGCCGCCGGGATATGCGCCTACCTCGGCGGGCTCGTGCTGGCTGCCTGCGCCCGGGCCGCGTGGATGTTCGCGCTGGGACAGTTCACCGCCGGGCTCGCCGGCGGGCTCCTTGCCGTTTTCGGGATCAGTTCGGCGATCCGGCATCTCGACGAGCGGCTGCGCATCCGGGTGGTCGCGGCGTCGTCGGCGATGTGGATCCTGCCCGCATTGGTGGGTCCGGCGGCGACACTCGCGTTGGAACATCTCGTGGGATGGCGCTGGACGTTGCTGCTGCCGGTGCCCTTCGTCCTTTTCGGACGGTGGCTGGTCGTGCGTGCCATCCGGGACGCTCCGGCCGAGGAGGGCCGGCCGCGGCCGCTGGGCAGGACTCTGCTGGTGCCCTTGGGTGCGGCGGGTGTCGTGCTCGGCATGGGATGGTGGCCGCTCGCGATCCTCGGCGCGGTGATCACGGTGGCCGGGATGATCGCGATCCTGCCGCCGGGAACCACGCGTCTGCGGCGCGGGACTCCCGCCGCCCTGGGTGCGATGGTGTTGTTCGCGGTCGGCTATTTCGGTGCGGACAGCCTGATCACGGTGCTGTTGACGCGCGGGTTCGGGGTGGGTCTCGGGCAGGCGGCGATCGTACTGGCCGCCGCCCCGCTCTGCTGGGCGGTGACGAGCCTGGTGGCCACGCGGTTCACCGCGGCGCGAAGGTTTCCCGTTGCCGGGTTGGGCTTGACCGCTCTGGCCACGGCCGTCCTGGCGATCGAACTCGCCGCCGGCGGATCCTTCGCCGTGGCGCTCGTCGCGTGGGCCTTCGGCGGAATCGGGGTCGGACTCGCTTATCCCGGTTTGTACATCCGAGCGACCACCGCGGGAACGAGCGGCTTCACAGCCGCGGAACTGGCCACCGCCGTCATCACGGCCGAATGCCTCGGGCAACTCTGGGGACGCGCGGTCGGCGGCACCTTGAGTTCGGCGGCCGGCACCGGAGGGCTTTTCGCCTCTTATGCGCTGTTCGCGGTCGCTCTGCTCGCTTCCGCGTGCGCGGCGAGCCGGAGCGGCACCGTTCCAGGTTCCTGTGGTGGTCGCGTCGCGCGACCACCACAGGACACGGGGCCTTAGCCGGCCGCGACCTTCTTCTTCCTGGGCGCACGCTTACGAGCCGGAGCGTCATCGACGGGCTTCGGCTTGGCGGCAGCCTGCTCCGCGGCGTCGAAGGCCTCGTAGATGTCGTTCGGGATCCGGCCGCGTTCGGCGATCGAGTAACCGTTTTCCCCCGCCCAGGCGCGCACGCGCTGGTTGCGTTCGCGGTCGGTCGGCTTCTTCGCACCGTCGAGGACGCCGGGGACGGTCGCCTGCCCCGCCGCGACCTTGACGCGACGTCCACCGACGCGCTTGCCGTTTTCGACATACCGCGCGAACTCCTCGCGCAACGCGTCGGCGTTCTCGTCCGAGAGATCGATCTCGTACGTGACACCGTCGAGCGCGAAAGGAACCGTCTGCGTCGCGGTCCCGCCGTCGAGGTCGTCCACGATCTGGACGACGACTTTCTGAGCCATGAAGAGCCTTTCACCAGGTCCGCGGGAGTTCCTCCGCATCAACAATCATCGGTGAGCGTAGCGCGAGTTCACCGGATCTGCGGCATGACACCCGTTCGTCGTCACGAGGTGTAGCCCACAAACCGTTTTCCGCGACGTCAACGAGTTCTCACCCGACTACTGTTCGATGTGGACACAGCCCGGACCGGCAGGACAGGACTGTCTGCTGATTTCCTTGGGAAGCGGGGGAATCAGAATCCAGCTCCGAGAAAATCGGCAAGAGCGCGGCCGATCCGGTCCGGGGCGTTCTCAGTGGGGATGTGACTCGCGCCCGGGATGCGGATGAGAGTGCTTCGCGGGATCTCCAGCGCGAACTTCTCGGCGTACTCCACCTTCTCGAAGCGGTCGTCCTCGCCCCAGATCAGCAATTTGGGCGTCGTGGATCGTCGCAGTGCGGGAACGAGATCCAGGGTGTAGCGACTCGCGGCCGCGCTCGCCATGGCCAGCCAGGAGCGGCGACCCCGCGGATCCGTCCAGGGGTCGAGGTATTCGGTGATGCGCCCTTCGGTGGCGGCATCGGCCAGATCCGTTGTCAAAGCCTTACGGCGAGCGGCGAGAAACTCGTCACCGGTGGCCGCCGCCGCGAGAAGCCGCGCCACGTGAGGCGCGGGCCACGAGTCGTACATGACCGAGTTGACCAAGGCCAGCCGAGAGATCGGCAACCGCTCGTGCGCAAGGAGATGCTGAGCGGCCGCGCCGCCGATGTCATGCCCCGCCACGGCGATCGGCCCGGAAACCTCGAGGGCGGACACGAAGCGCGTCGTCCACTCCGCCAGGGCCGGGACCGTGGCGGTCTCCGGGGTCAGCTCTCCTCCCGAACGCCCCATCCCGGGGAAATCGACCGCGAGTGGCCGCAGCCCCGCCCTCGCCAGGCTGGTCAGCACGGGAAGCCAGACGCGGCTCCAGTACGTTCCGTGCAGCAGCAGCACGACCGGGCCATCCTGGTGCACGGTGAGATAGCTGACCGTCTCGTCCCCGACCCTGGCCTCGGCCCGCACGATGCCTGATTCCGTCTCATCCATGAGATCACTGTGATGGGGGACCGGCTTCCGGGCCCAGTATCGGAAAAGACATCTCCAGGCACATTCCTGCCATCCGACGGGTCCGGTGTGGCCGTGCCCGCGGACCCTCGGCTACTCTGTACTCAGATGATCTGAACATCTGTCGCCAACATCTGGAGTGTCCGTGACCGACCCAGTCGCACCGATCGTGGCCCGCTGACATGCGCGTGCTCTTCACCAGCCTGGCGGCGCCCGGCCATACCTATCCGCTGATCCCGCTCGCGATCGCCGCCAGGGAGGCCGGGCACGAGGTGCATTTCGCCGCCGGTGAGAACGTTCACGCGTCCCTGCGCGGGAACGGGCTCCGCCCCTTTCGCCCGGCCGATTCGTTCTACGAGATCTACGCCGAGGATCTCGAACCGGAACTGGCCCGGCTACGGCCCGACCTCGTCGTGCACGAATGGGGGCAACCGGGGGCGGCCATCGCCGCGCAGCGGGCCGGGATTCCCGGTCTCTGGCACGGATTCGGCCGCATGTTCCCCGACGGGATCGGACTCGAGCGCCCGACGACTCCCGCTCGGCCACATCTCGACATCTGCCCACCGTCCTTACAGGACAAAAGCTTCCTCACGACAGCCGAGCGCATCGCACTACGCCCCGTCCCCTACTCCGAACCGGCTCCGCTCCCGTGGCACTCCGGACGCGTTTCGCGACCGTTGATCTACCTGACGCTCGGCACCGCGTTCGGCACGCCGGAACTGCTCACCACGGCCATCCACGGTTTGGCCGCGCTCGACGCGCACGTCGTGGTGGCCTCCGGACGGATCCTCCCAAACCAGCTCGGGCCCGTGCCGGACAACGTCACGGTGCGGGCGTGGGTACCGCAAGCGGATCTGCTGCCGCATGTCGACGCGGTCGTGCAGCACGGCGGCAGCGGCACGACCCTCGGAGCACTCGCCTTCGGCATCCCTCAGCTCCTCCTTCCTCAGGGAGCCGACCAGTTCGCCAACGCCGAAGCCGTCAGTACCGCGGGTGCCGCGCTACGCCTGTCGCCCGCCGAAGCCACCGCGGACGCCATCGCCGACCAGGCCCGGAAGTTACTGCCACACCACGGAAACACCGCCCACCGCGACGCGGCCCGCGCAATTGCCGAGGAGATCGCCCGCATGCCCTCCCCCGCCAAGGTCGCCCGCGATCTGCCTAGTTGGGCCGAACACGGAAACTGATTTCAGCTGGTCGTGCGCAGACGGTTCCGGAGGAAGTCGGTGATCTCCGCTCGTGCGGCTTTGGCCTGCGGCACCACGCCCGGCATGCTGAGGAACGCGTGTGTGGCTCCGGGGTGTTCGGTGAGTGTCGCGGGGGTGCCGGATTCCAGCAGTCGTTCGGCGTACCGGCGGGCGTGGTCGGCGATGGGGTCGAGGGTCGGGACCACCAACAACGCCGGGGGCAGCCCGCTCAGGTCGCCGGCCTGCAGCGGCGACAGCGGACGTGGGTCTGTTCCCGGCGGAACGGCCAACCGTTGCAGCAGCCGCATCTGCGCCACGTTCAGCGTCGGACTGTCCGCGTAGCGCGCCATCGAGGCATGGTCGAATCCCTCGTCGGTCACATCGAGAGCGGGGTTGACCAGCACCTGCGCGCGCAGGCGCAAACCGGACTCCTTCGCCCGCACCGTGTTCAGCGCCACGATCGCGCCGCCGGTGCTCTCGCCGAAGACCGCGACCCGTGCCGGGTCGATCCCCCATTCCGCGGCGTGCCGCACCACGTGCCGCAGCACGTCCCAGCCGTCGTCGACGGCCGCGAGCAGCGGAGTCCCCGGACGGAGAAGCCGGTGCTCGACCGAGACCACGACCGACGGCAGCCGTGCGGCGAGGTGACTGTTCACCCAGTCGCTCTGCACCGCCGTGCCGACGAACCCACCGCCGTGGACGTGCAGCACCAGCGGCAAAGCGGCACTCTCCTCGCCCCGCTTCGGTGACGGCCGGTACACCCGCACCCGCAGCAGACGATCGGGCAAGGTGATCTCTTCCCATCGGATCTCGGCGCCTCGATCCGGGAACCCGGTGATCACCCGAGCCAGCGGAGACGCCCGCTTGCGATTCACCGTCTCACTCAAAGCGACCAGCTCCTCGGCCGTCATCGCCATCCAATCAGGTTCCTTCCCCAGTGCGTGCAGCAACCGAATCCCCCGCGGTGGCCGTTGCGTGCCGACGACGTCGTCCATGTCTCCTCCATCACCCAATTACGCTACCGGCAGTAGCGATACCGATGGTAGCGAAATTGCTAGGGTGGTGCCATGACCCCACCGGCCACCTCCGCCAAACCACCAGGACGACCCCGCGCCGGCATCGACACCGCGGTCTTCGCCGCCACCTTGGACACCGTCCACGACCTGGGCTACGCGGGCGCGACGATGGACCGCATCGCCGCGGCGGCCGGTGTCGCGAAGACGACGATCTACCGGCGCTGGCCGTCAAAAGGAGCGTTGATCACGGACTGCCTCGTCGACGCCATCGGCCCGGCGCCGCTGAAAGGCACCAGCCGAGACGAGGACATGACCGCCAGCATCCGCTGGATCGCGGCGAAGATCGGGAACCCCGGCGTGGGTGCGGCGTTCGCGGGCGTGTTCGTCGACGCCGTCCACGATCCGGCTCTGCGCTCGATCCTGTCCACGCGGTTGCAGGACCCCTACCGGATCGCGCTCCAGGACGCGCTGGGCGAACCGGAGGACCGGGTCCTGCTCTTCATCGACATCGTCGTCGGGACCCTGCTCCACCGGATGGGCATGACCGGCGCGCCGATGGTCGACGCCGACGTCACCGCACTGGTCGAGATGGTCCTGCGCTACTTCGACTGACTCGCGAGGGGGGATCCGCCCGGCTCCCGACTGTCCATAAGGGACACTTTTCGAGATGAACGTGCCTGATTTGGGAGACTTGCACGTTTTCACGAAGGGGTCGTGAGTGATTTGGGTTGTTCTATTGAGGGGTAAGGCAAACGTGTCGTGGTGCGGGGCCGGTGTCGCTCCTGTGTACGCGTTCTTCTGGTAGTGAAGGCCTCCTTGCCTACCCTGACGGTAGTGAAGGAGGCTTTCACTACCGTCGGATGTGAGCCCTGGTGACGGTGGGACGGCTGCGACCCCGCCGGCCGGTCGTGAAGTACATGAAGGCCTCCTGCCTTGCGCTAGGCGCAAGGTCCCGGCAAAGTCGCAGAGTTGCTGGTCGGCACTTGTTCTCGGTGGTCCGGATGTGGCATCGCTGATGCCCGCGGGCTCCGAGTGTGGAGGATTTGGGACGGTGAACGTCCCAAATCCTCCACACTCGAGGTGCACCAGGTTCAGGGGCATGCCCCCTGAAGCTCTGTTGATCAAGCTTCGCAACCGGGGGCGACCCCGTGTCTATGAAGGAATTGGGACATTCAACGTCCTGATTCCTTCATAGACGTCGGCCTGCGCCATGACGAAGAGGTCACCGACCTGCACGGTCCCGACTTTGCCGGGACCCTGGCGCTAGGCGCAAGGAAGGGGGCCTTCATGTACTGGGGAAGGTGTGACTCGCATGCCCGGATGCCGCACTCCCGCCCGAGACACGACACGTTTGCCTTACCCCTCAATAACCCTCATTATCACTCACGATCCCCAGCAGAAACGTACATAACGGTATCAATCAGACACTCGCTTGCCCGGCAATGTCCCTTGTGGACACTGAAGGCGCCGCTGGTGTTCAGATTCAGGCCCGCCCTACCTCGGCTCACCCTTGATAGTCGCCTGACCTGCAAGATCCCGACTTTGCCGGGACCCTGACCTGCAAGGTAGGGAAGGAGGCCTTCACGGACTTTCCTGACTTAGGGCTGCGGATGAGGGGTGGGCTGGGTTGGTCGTGAGTGGCGATTCGGGTTCTATTGAGGGGTAAGTCAAACGTGTCGTGTCGCGGGCTGTGGTCGCTGCTGCCTACGCGTTTCCCTGGTGGT
>NZ_JBVKAE010000047.1:0-57445 GCF_055598845.1 Amycolatopsis sp. NPDC039088
TCAACGACATCAGCAGCTACACCCCACAGATCCACAACCACCACAAGACCCTGACCAGCGTAAACACCACCAACCAGGAGAAAACCAACGGCATCACTCAACGTCCCAATTCCTTCATAGACGTCGGCCTGCGCCATGACGAAGAGGTCCCCGACCAGCAAGATTTCGACTTTGCCGGGACCCTGCCTTGAAAGTAGGGAAGGAGGCCTTCACGGATTTACTGGCTCAGTCCTTCTTGGACTCGCCTTCGGGCTTGTCGCCCTCGGCCTTGTCCTTCTCCGGCTCCTCCGGCTCGGGAGGCAGCAGCGCGTCCAGCGCCGCCCCGGCGATCCTCCGGAACTTGCGGTTGCGCCGCTCCCGCTCCAGGACGGCGACCTCGAGCTTCACCGGGTCCGAGTCACCGTTCGTGGGCGCCGGGGTGTTGGCGCGCAACGCCTTCACCGCGACCCCGAGCGCGTCGGCCAGCTCCATGTCCGGCTCGAAGCTGTCCTTGAGCTTCGTGGTGAGTGTGTCGGCCTGACCACCCATCACGACGAACTTCGGCTCGTCGTAGATCGAACCGTCGTAGGTCAACCGGTACAGCTGGTCTTCGGCCGCGGTCGCGCCGACCTCGGCGACACAGACCTCCACCTCGAACGGCTTCAGCTGCTCGGTGAAGATGCTGCCCAGCGTCGCGGCGTACGCGTTCGCCAGCGCACGCGCGCTGACGTCCCGACGGTCGTACTGGTAGCCCTTCAGGTCCGCGTGCCGGATACCGGCGACCCGCAGGTTCTCGAACTCGCTGTAGCGGCCCACGGCCGCGAAACCGATCCGGTCGTAGATCTCCGACACCTTGTGCAACGTCGCCGAGGGGTTCTCGGCCACGAACAGCACGCCACCGCGGTACTTGAGCACGACCACGCTCCGGCCGCGCGCGATGCCCTTGCGCGCGATCTCGGAACGCTCCCGCATCAGCTGCTCGGGAGAGGCGTACAACGGCATCGTCACTGTGGTGCTCCGCTCTTTCTGGCTCTCATCGGAAAGGGAACAGGGAGGAAGGCCTCGAAACCTACCTAGCGTCCGCGCTCGGCCCGCGCGGCCACGACGGCCTCGGCCACCGCTGTCGTCTGCTCCACCGGCACGGCGACGGCACCCTGTTCCGCGGTGACCGTGACGACCGTCGGGAAGATCCGGCGCACCAGATCCGGCCCACCGGTCGCGCTGTCGTCGTCCGCCGCGTCGTACAGCGCCTCGACCGCCACGCGGATCGCGCCTTCGGCGTCCGCGTCCGGGTCGTACAGCTTCTTCAGCGCGCCCTTCGCGAACAGCGAACCCGAACCGATGGCGTGATACCCGGCGCGCTCCTCGTAACGCCCGCCCGTGGGGTCGTACGACACGATCCTGCCCGCGTGCTTGGCGTCCTCCGCCTCGAGGTCGTAGCCGACGAACAACGGCAGCACGGCCAGGCCCGCCATCGCCATCTCCAGGTTGGACTTCACCAGCCCGGCGAGCTTGTTCGTCTTACCGTCGAGCGAGAGCGACACACCTTCGATCTTCTCGTAGTGCGCCAGTTCGACCGCGTACAGCCGCACCATCTCGATCGCCAGCCCGGCCGAACCCGCGATCCCCACCGCCGAATACTCGTCGGTGACGTGCACCTTCTCCATGTCGCGCGAAGCGATCAGGTTGCCCGACGTCGCCCGCCGGTCACCGGCGATCAGCACCCCGCCCGCGAACTTGACCGCGACGATCGTCGTACCGTGCGGCGCGTCGAGACCGGCCGCCCCGGCCGCGACCCGCCGCTCGGGGAGCAGCTCGGGCGCCTGCGCCCGAAGGAAATCCGAGAACGACGAGGTCGCAGACGAGAAGTACGCGGCGGGCAGCGCCGACTTACCCGAGGTGTGTTCCATACGTGCTCAAAGTTCCAATCTGTGTGATCCGCCGGCTCCGCACCGGCGGCCGCGCGGGCCGCCGGAAGACGAGCTACTCGCCGCCCTTTTGCACGTACGCGCGGACGAAGTCCTCGGCGTTCTCCTCGAGCACGTCGTCGATCTCGTCGAGGATCGTGTCGACGTCCTCACCGAGCTTCTCGCGTCGCTCCTGGCCCGCCGGACCGCCGTCCTCGAACTCTTCGTCCGAGTCGCCGCCGCCGTGCTTTTCGATCTTTTCCTGAGCCATCTCGCCTCCCGGTCTGGCCGATGTTTCCTAGCCTACCCAGCGGCCCCGACATTCCGTGGGACCTGTGATCGCTTAACACTGAGGAAAGGAAAACCCGCTAGTCCGAACCGGTGAGTGCCTCCACCAGCTCCTCGGCGGTCGCGGAGTCGTCCAGCAACTTCCCCACGTGGGCCTTCGTGCCCCGCAGCGGCTCCAACGTCGGGATCCGCACCAGCGACTCCCTGCCGACGTCGAAGATGACCGAATCCCACGACGCCGCGGCGATGGAGTTGGCGTACTTCTCCAGCGTGCGGCCCCGGAAATAGGCCCTGGTGTCCGAAGGCGGCGTCGTGATCGCCTCCAGCACCTCCTCCTCGGTCACCAGGCGCTTCATCGAACCCCTGGTGACGAGCCTGTTGTACAGGCCCTTGTCCAGCCGGACATCCGAGTACTGCAGGTCGACCAGCCGCAATCGCGGCGCGCCCCAGCCCAGCTGGTCCCGCGCGCGGTAGCCCTCGAGCAACCGCAGCTTGGCGGGCCAGTCCAGCCTGTCCGCGCATTCCTGGGGGTCCCGCGCCAGCGCGTCCAGGATCTCGCCCCAGACCCGCAGGACCTCCTTGGATGCCTCGTCCGCGCCGGTGCGCTCCAGATTCGCCGACGCGATCTCGTGATAGGCGAACTGCAGGTCCAGTCCGGTGTACTTCCGCCCGTTGGCCAGCGACACCTTCGCCTTCAGCGTCGGGTCGTGGCTGATCTGGTGCACCGCCCGCACCGGCTCGTCCAGTTTGAGGTCGTCGAACCGGATGCCCGACTCGATCAGGTCCAGCACCAGTGCCGTCGTCCCGACCTTGAGATAGGTCGAGTACTCGGCCAGGTTCGCGTCCCCGATGATGACGTGCAGCCTGCGGTACTTGTCCGCGTCGGCGTGCGGCTCGTCGCGGGTGTTGATGATCCCGCGTTTGAGCGTGGTCTCCAGGCCGACCTCGACCTCGATGTAGTCGGAGCGCTGCGAGAGCTGGAAACCGGCTTCCTCGCTCTGCTGACCGATACCGACCCGGCCCGAACCGGTCATCACCTGACGGGACGCGAAGAACGGCGTCAGCCCGGCGATTACCGCGGTGAACGGCGTCGACCGCTGCATCAGGTAGTTCTCGTGCGTGCCGTAGCTCGCGCCCTTGCCGTCGACGTTGTTCTTGTACAGCTGCAACTGTGGCTGCCCGGGGACGGTGGCGGCCTTGCGCGCCGCCTCCTCCATGACCCGTTCGCCCGCCTTGTCCCAGATGACCGCGTCGCGCGCGTTCGTCACCTCGGGTGCCGAGTACTCCGGGTGAGCGTGATCGACGTACAGCCGCGCGCCGTTGGTCAGGATCACGTTGGCCGCGCCCAGGTCCTCGACGTCCGGGTCGTGACCGGGGCCGCTCGGCCCGGTCAGGTCGAACCCGCGGGCGTCACGCAAGGGCGATTCGACCTCGTAGTCCCATCGCGCCCGCCTGGCTCGCGGGATGTCGGCCGCGGCCGCGTAGGCCAGCACGACCTGTGTCGAGGTGAGTACCGGGTTCGCCGTCGCGTCGCCCGGCACCGCGATGCCGTACTCGACTTCGGTTCCCATGATCCGCCGCATACCCACCACCCTACGGGGTCGGAGCCGTGCGACGATGCCCCCCATGTCAGGCAGTGACGAACTCGTTGCGCTCTATGACCTCGGCGGAACCGCCGTGGGGGCGGCCGTCCGCTCCCGGGTGCGTGCCGAGAACCTGTGGCACGCCGCCGGCGTGGTCTTGGTCCGTTCGAGTGACGGAAACTCCGTCTACGTGCACTTGCGCACGCCCACGAAGGACGTCTATCCCTCCACTTGGGACTGCTGGGCGGGAGGCATCGTCGCGGCGGGCGAGACCCCGGAGGACTGCGCACGCCGTGAACTGGCTGAAGAACTCGGTGTTCACGGAGTGGAACTACAGCCGCTTTTCGTCCACATCACCGACGACGGCACGATCCGCTGCCACAACTTCGCTTTCGAGGCGCGCTGGGACGGCCCCTTCGTGCATCAGCCGTCCGAAGTCGTCGAAGGACGATGGCTGACGCTGGACGAGTTGCGTTCGTGGCTCGAGGATCCGGAGAGCCGGTTCGTGCCGGACGGACGGCTCGGTGCGCTGGAGTGGTTCCGGCGGGAAGCCGCCCGCTAGGCCGAACGGAGGCGCTGCGCGACGATCGGCAGCAACCGCCGCGCCGCGTCGGTCGCCCGCGCCTCGGTCCCGGCGGTCACGCTGAGCGCGGAAACGAGCTTCCCCTTGGCGAGCAGCACCGTGCACGTCGTGCCCTCACACCAGGCGCGCTGTGCTTCGACGCCCGGCTGCCTCGTCAAGGTGAGTTTCTTGCCCTCGCAGTCCGCCCGGGTGACGACCTCCGAAGCGTCGCGGTCGGTGTACTCGGTGACCTGATGCTCCAGCGTCGAGCCGCTCGGATACGACCACGCCGTCGAGCGGCTCGTGCCGCGGGTGAGGCCGGTCAGACAGCCGGACACCTTGCTCTCGCTCGGGACGACCTCTTCCTCGGCGACGTCCTCGTCGGTCAGCAGCGCGGCGGAAACCGCCGCGGGCACCGGGGCCGAGGTCGACGGCGGCACCGGCGCGGCCTGCGGCTTGACCGAAGGCTGCGTGGGTTCGACCGTCGGCGTCGGCGCCGGGTCGTCGTAATAGGTGTCGAGATCGTTGGGACGGTCGGCGCATCCCGACAAACCGAACAGCGCGACCGTCGCCACCGCGAGCACCTGCCGATGACGCACCCTCAAGCCTCCCCGGTGTCCCGCCAGTGATTTGCCGCGAGACTAGACCAGTCCGTCAGTGCCAGCCGAGGCAGGACCTGCGCCGCCAGTAGGCGGTGGGTTCTTCGGCGAGTCCGCCCAGCTCCGCGAGCTCGTCCGCGGTCAGCTTCGCCTTGACGGCAAGGAGATTCTCCGCGAGCTGGGCCGTGCTCGACGGGCCGATGACCGCCACCGGCCGCCACTCCTGCGCCAGCACCGCCGCGATCGCCACCGCGTCCGGACCGGTCTCGTGCTCCCGCGCGATCCGGGCGAGCACCGAAGGCGGCTCGACCACGAGACGTCCGTTGGCGACGGTTTCCTTGACCAGGACCCGTTTTCCGGCCGCGTGTGCTTCCGCCAGCGCGGGGCCGACCGAGGGTTCGAGCAGGTTCCACGTGGACTGCACGGCGCTGAAGACCGGCGTGCCGGACACCTCCACTTCGAACGCGCGGCGGACGGCGTCGGCCTGTGCCGGGCCGGACGTGGAGAATCCCACCGGGACACCGTCGGCGGCTAATTCGGCCAGCGCGCCGATCAACCGCTCGTCGGTGAACAGCGGACTGTCCACGGTGAGCGAGTGGACTTGGTAGAGCGACACCGCTTTCCCGAGCAGGCCAACGGTTTCCGCCCACTGTCCGACGAACCGGGCCGCGGTGTGCTCCTTGACCTCGTGCACTTCCGCGTCGAGTTTCCACTCCCCCACGTAGCGGTAGCCCCATTTACTCGACACGGTGACGTCCGCGTGGGCGCGATCGGCGAGCCAGCCGGCGAGGAACTCCTCCGAGGAACCATACGAACGGGCGACATCGATCCAGCGGACGCCGGCATGGTACGCCTCGTCAAGCACGTCGTAGGTCGCCGCTCGCATCGCTTCGAACTCGCGTCCGGGCGGCAGCGCGTCCGTCCGGCCGAGATTGATGTACGCGGGCCTGCCGAGCGCGGCCAGTCCGACGGCGATCCGTTCGCCGACGGGGATTTCCGAGTCTGTCACCGGGTTCCTTCGTTCTTGTGGCGGAGGATCGCGAGCCACTGGCTCGAGTTCTGCGCCTGCCGATGGAGCTTTTCGAGACGGGCGGCCGGGGCTCGAACGTAACCCTTGCCGAAGACCGGCGCGATCTGGCGGAGGCTGGCGCCCTCTTCCCTGGCGGCGAGCAGCGCCCAGTCGGACGCGTCGGCGCAGGCCGCGGAGGCGCGCCGCAACTCCCCCAGCAGTTCGATGAGTTCGGGGGCGCTCACCTCGCCCGCCCCCACGGCGGCCGCCGTCGTTTCCAGCCACGCCAGGACATCGGCTTCGGTGATCGGCGCGCGCGGGCGCCCGGAGGTTTCGCTCACAGCCGACGAGTATAGGTCGTTATACGCACCTCGAAGAGGACCGCCACGCGGAGCGATCGGACACATCGTCCGAAAACCGCTGGAGTACACAGTGGATTCCCGATTCACTGAGCCGGGGATCAGGACTCAGGAGAAGGACAATTGGGACGTTTCGGTATCGCGATCCGGTTCGCGGCACTCGCGATCGTGTGGGGTGCGAGTTTTCTGTTCATCAAGGTCGGTCTCACCGGCCTGTCGCCCGCCCAAGTGGCGCTCTCCCGCGTCTGTCTCGGCGCGGTGGCGCTGATCGTCATCGCCGCCTGGCGGCGAAAGCCACTTCCCCGTGATCCGGTGCTCTGGGGTCACCTCGCGGTCGTCTCCGTGCTGCTGTGCGTCATCCCGTTCCTGTTGTTCTCCTGGGCCGAGCAGTACATCTCTTCCGGGCTGGCCAGCATCTTCAACGCGACCACCCCGCTGATCACCATGCTCATCGCCGCGGCGGCCCTGCCGTCCGAGCGGTTCACGAAGGCCCGCACGACCGGCCTGATCCTCGGTTTTCTCGGTGTGCTCACGATCGTCGGCGTCTGGCAAGGGATCGACGTCTCCCATGAGCTGACGGCACAGCTGGCCTGCCTCGGCGCGACGACCTGCTACGGGATCTCGTTCGTCTACGTCCGGCGGTTCATCTCCTGGCGGAACCTCGACGCGCCGACCATCGCGCTCGGACAGGTCAGCTGCGGTGCCGTGGTGATGCTGGCGTTGGCGCCGTTCATCGCGACGTCGCCGGTGCGCCTCGACACGCCGATCGTTCTCAGCATGATCGCGCTCGGCGCGCTGGGCACGGGGCTCGCCTACGCCTGGAACGCCTCGATCATCGCGGCGTGGGGCGCGTCGAACGCGTCGGCGGTGACCTACCTCACACCTGTTGTCGGCGTACTGCTCGGTGTCCTGGTCCTCGACGAACCCTTGGCGTGGAACCAGCCCGTCGGCGCGTTGCTCGTCGTGTTCGGGATCTTGGCCGCACACGGGCGGCTGAGCCTGCGCAAAAAAGCCCAGGAACCCGTACCCGCGTAAGAACACACCGAAGGGCCCTTCACCGCATGGCGTGCGGTGAAGGGCCCTTCGGTTTCGTATTACAGGTACTGACCGGTGTTCGTGGCGGTGTCGATCGCCCGCCCGGAATCCTGGTTCTTGCCGGTGACGAGCGTGCGGATGTAGACGATCCGCTCGCCCTTCTTACCGGAGATCCGGGCCCAGTCATCGGGGTTGGTCGTATTCGGCAGGTCCTCGTTCTCCGCGAACTCGTCCACGATCGCGTCCAGCAGATGCTGCACGCGCAAGCCGGGCTGCTGGGTTTCCAGCACCGACTTGATGGCCGACTTCTTCGCCCGGTCCACGATGTTCTGGATCATCGCGCCCGAGTTGAAGTCACGGAAGTACAGGACCTCCTTGTCACCGTTGGCGTAGGTGACCTCGAGGAACCGGTTCTCGTCCGTCTCCTCGTACATCCGCTCGACCGTGTGCTGGATCATCGCGTCGAACGTCGCCCGGCGGTCGCCGCCGAATTCGGCGAGGTCGTCCGCGTGGATCGGCAGACCGTCGGACAGGTACTTGGAGAAGATGTCCTTCGCGCCTTCGGCGTCCGGACGCTCGATCTTGATCTTGACGTCGAGCCGGCCCGGCCGCAGGATCGCCGGGTCGATCATGTCCTCACGGTTGGAGGCGCCGATGACGATGACGTTCTCCAGGCCCTCGACACCGTCGATCTCCGAGAGCAGCTGCGGGACGATCGTGGTCTCCACATCGGAGGACACGCCCGAACCGCGGGTGCGGAAGATCGAGTCCATCTCGTCGAAGAACACGATCACCGGGGTGCCTTCGGAGGCCTTTTCCCGAGCCCGCTGGAAGATCAGGCGGATATGCCGCTCGGTCTCCCCGACGAACTTGTTCAACAGCTCCGGACCCTTGATGTTCAGGAAGTAGGACTTCCCGTCCGCCTTGTCGCCGCGGGCTTCCGCGACCTTCTTGGCGAGCGAGTTGGCCACCGCCTTGGCGATGAGGGTCTTACCGCAGCCAGGAGGCCCGTAGAGCAGCACGCCCTTCGGCGGGCGCAGCTGGTACTCCTGGTAGAGATCCGCGTGCAGGAACGGAAGCTCGACGGCGTCGCGGATCTGCTCGATCTGCCGGGTGAGGCCACCGATGTCCTCGTAACGGACGTCGGGCACCTCCTCCAGCACGAGATCCTCGACCTCCGCCTTCGGCACGCGCTCGTAGGCGTAACCGGCCTTCGAGTCCACCAGCAGGGAATCGCCCGGCTTGAGGTGCTGTTCGGCCAGCGGATCGGAGAGCAGGACGACCCGCTCCTCGTCCGCGTGCCCGACCACGAGCGCACGGGGGCTGCCGCCCTCGACGTCCGGGGCCAGCACCTCGCGCAGCGCGCAGACCTCGCCGATCTTCTCGAAGTCGCCGCCTTCGACGACGGTGAGTGCCTCGTTGAGCCGCAACGCCTGTCCGCGCTGCAGTGTTGAGACCTCGACCGCGGGTGAGACCGAAACCCGCATCTTGCGGCCCGCGGTGAAGACGTCCACCGTGTTGTCCTCGTACGCGGTCACGAACACGCCGTAACCGCTCGGAGGCTGGGCCAGCCTGTCGACCTCCTCTCGCAACGCCAGTAACTGGCCACGCGCCTCTCGGAGCGTCTCGACCAGCTTCGTGTTGCGTTCGGTGAGTTGGCTCACGCGTTCCGACGCTTCGGCGAGTCGCTGCTCCAGCACTCGGTTCTGACGTGGCGAATCGGTGAGCTTCCGGCGCAGCAAGGCCACTTCCTCCTCGAGGAAGCGAATCTGGCGTGCCTGCTCGTCGGACGTTGTTCCAGCTCCGGTCGTTTCTGAAGGGTCGGCCTCCTCGCGCCGACCTCCGGGAAGGTCATGATGCATTGGGCACCTCCTCGGAGTGCTTTTCATTCCACGGTACCGGCGATCACCGACAATAAAAGGCCTTTCCGCATCACAAGATCGGCGCGTCGCGTTCTGGGCGACCCGACTGCACGTACGTTCCCGCCGCGCAAGGGGCCATCCCGGTGCCGGGTCCGACACTCCCATGGTCACAATCCGTCCACCTGCCCTGACCTGCGCCGGAATACCCGGCTCCGTACGGGTGCAAACGGGTTTCCGGTATCAGTTCGGCCCTAATCGAGCGGCGATCCGGGTCGATGGCTAGCATCGGGCCGACGTTCGCCGGGTCGGCGGACCGGCCTGTCGTGTTGAGCATTTTCGCAGAACAGCTAGGGGGCAACAGCCATGACTTACCCGCCGCAGCAGCCCGGCGGCTACGGGCAAGACCCGTACGGCCAACAGGGCGGGTACCCGCAGAGCGGCCCCCAGCCGCAGCAGGGCTACCCCGGGGGCGGCCAGTACGGCCAGCAGCCCGGTCAGTACGGGCAGGACCAGTACGGCCAGCAGGGCGGATACCCGCAGAGCGGGCCCCAGCCCCAGCAGGGATATCCCGGCGCCACGCAGCAGTTCGGCCAGCCGGATCCGTACGGTCAGCAACAAGGCGGTTACAACGCCTACCCGCAGGAAGGCGGCTACGGTGAGCCGCCGAAGAAAAAGAAGACCGGGCTGATCGTCGGCATCGCGATCGGCGCGGTCGTCCTGGTCGGCGGCGGGGTAACCGCGCTGGTCATCGCACTGAACTCGGGTGACGACGACAAGACCGCCGCACCGCCGGCCAGCTCCAGCAGCGCGGCGCCCACCTCGTCTCCGTCCAAGACCGCCAGCTCGCCGACCCGGACCAAGTCCAGCTCGCCGAGCACGACGTCGTCCCCCAAGGGCACCGGCCCGGCCCCGCTGGGCAAGGGGACACCGGAAGAGGTCGCGGACGCGGTGTTCAACGCCTACAACTCGGGCGATGGCAAGACCGTCGCCCAGTCGGCCTGCCGCAGCGTGAACACGAAGGACGACATCTCCATCGCGAAGGATCTCAAGATCTCGAAGGCCGGAGACCTGGCGACCACCGGGGACTCGGCGAAGCTCCCGATCACGGCCACCACGAACGGCAAGACCGAAACGGGGACTCTCAACTTCAAGAAGGAATCCGACCTCTGGTGCTTCCTCGGCGCGAAGCGCTGACCCGAAGCCGGTGTCCAGCAGGCTGATCGCCGTCCTCGCCGGATGCGGCGCGGTCGTGGTGGGTGTCGTGGTGGGGCTGCTGCTGGTGGCCCCGTCCGGCTCCGACCCGGCCGCGTCGAGCACGGCGCGGACTCCGCCGTGGCCGAGCTCGTCCCGTCCGGTCCCGGTGGATCCGGACGTGGCCGCGGTCGACGTCGTCGGCAAGGCGATCGCCGCGGCCATCGCGAACCACGACGCGACGGCGTTCGGCAAACTCACCTGCGTCCAGCAGTCGTCGGCCGAGCTGGCCGAGCTGAAACGGAAGTGGGAAGCCGCGGGCGCAGTGAGCGCCACCGTCCCGGATCCACCGTCGGTCGGCGGCGACTCGGCCACCGTCACCGTCCATGTCGAAGGCGCGGGCGGCCAGAAGGACACTCCGTTCCCGCTCAAAAAACGGGACGGCAAATGGTGCGTGCCGTGATCTCCCGCGTCAGCCCTTGCCGGAGCGGCGGTGGACCCGCGGCGAGACGGTTCCGTCGGCCAGACGGCGCGCCGTCAGCAGGAACGCGGTGTGCGCGACCATCCGATGATCCGGCCGCACCGCGAGGCTCACGACGTGCCACGGCCGCATGAGCGTCTCCCACGACTCCGGCTCGGTCCAGCACTGCTGGTCCCGCAAGGCTTCCGTGATCCGCGACAGCTGTGTGACCGTCGCCACATAAACCGTCAGCACGCCGCCGGGCACCAGATGCGCGGCGACCGTCTCCAGCTGGTCCCAGGGCGCGAGCATGTCGAGCACCACCCGGTCGACCTCGCCGGTGTGCGTCGAAAGATCCGCGACCGTCAGCGACCAGTTGTCCGGTTTGCTCCCGAAGAACTTCTCCACGTTCCGTTCGGCGTGCTCGGCGTGGTCGTCCCGGATCTCGTAGGACTGCACGGTGCCCTCCGAACCGACCGCCCGCAGCAGCGAACAGGTCAGCGCGCCGGAACCGGCACCGGCCTCGAGCACCCGCGCGCCCGGGTAGATGTCGCCCCACATCACGATCTGCGCGGCGTCCTTCGGATAGATCACCTGCGCGCCGCGCGGCATCGACAGCACGTAGTCCGGCAGCAGCGGACGCAGCGCCAGATAGTGGCTGCCGCCGGCCGAAGTGACGACCGAACCCTCCTGCGCCCCGATCACGTCGTCGTGCGCCAGCGCGCCACGATGGGTGTGATACTGCTGTCCCTCGGCGAGGACCATGGTGTAGTGCCGCCCCTTGGAGTCGGTCAGCTGAACCCGGTCACCAACACGAAACGGCCCACGGACCGACACTGAACCTCCATAGCCGCAAACACTTGATCGACGATCGATCCTCGCAGGTGGCCGGATCGCGCTACGCCGGGGGTCGGCTCCGGGTCATCGCGGCGCGCAGGTCCTCGCGGCGGAGCACCCCGGCGGGCCTGCCTTCGTCGTCCACGACGAGGAACTGCCACGCGGCGGTTTCCCGGACCCGCTCGGCGATCTCCTCCCCCGACTCCGAGGAGAGCAGCACGGTATCGGCGCGGATCGGCTCCGCGGCCATCTCCGCGGGCGCGTGCGGTGAGGTCTCGGCCAATTGCGCGGCGGCCGTCTCGTCGAGCAACCCCGCCGCGACGCCGTCGGCACGCACCAGGACCACACCGCGGCCCGCCGATGCGGCCAGCGCGTCCGAGACGGGGCTTTCCGCGGGAAGCTGGAGAACGGGCCGGATGAGTTCGCTCAGCCGTACGCCTTCGGGCCAGCCTCGACGCGCTTCGGCGGCGAGTTCGCTTCGCGCGCCGAGGATCACGAACCACGCTGTCACGACGCAGACGCCGAGCCGGAGCCAGCGGTCCTCGCTGCCGGCCGCCAGTCCCCACAACGCCCAGATGACCAGTCCGGCCGCGACGAGACCGCCACCGACGACGGCGGCGCGGGTGCCCTTGTCGCGACGCCCGGTGGCGGCCCAGACCCCGGCGCGAACCAGCCGTCCACCGTCGAGCGGCAATCCGGGAAGGAGGTTGAAGATCCCGACGGCGAAGTTCGCGACGGCGCATTCGGCGATGAGCAGCCATGCGGCGCTTTCCGGCGGGACGGCGAACATGAGCAGCCCGCAAAAACCGCCGAGCAGCAACGAAACCACCGGTCCCGCGGCGGCGACGAGCCCTTCGTGCCGGGGCTGGCGAGGCGTCCTGGCGACCTCGGAGAGACCACCGAGGAGGAACAGCCGCAGGCGCCGGACCGGGATGCCGAGACGCAGCGCCACCAGGCAGTGCCCGAGTTCGTGTGCCAGCACCGACAGTCCGAGCAGGACCGCGAACGCGGCCGCCAGCAGCCACGAGGTCAGCGTCGTCGCGCCGGGCAGGAGCCGTCCGACCAACGGCGTGTAGAGGACGACGATGATCAGGGAGCCGATCCACCACGAGGGTGCCAGCAGCACGGGGATCCCGGAGACGCGGAACAGCAGTAATCCACCGTCCGGCGCCACACCTCGTCGAGGCGGGCCCTGCTCACCCGTCACCGCCATGTGCAGAGCGTAGATGCCCAGGTGTGGGGTGCCGGTAACCCGCCCTTCCCGTCCGGGTGGTGTCGGTCATGCCCGCTCCGGTGCGTCGCGGCCACGGAACTGTCGGTGCCCGGCGCTACCCTCCCCTCATGCCCGACACCGACACGGTCACCGCCGATCCGCCGCCCGGCGCCGAAGTCCCGCGCCGTCGGCCGGCCCTGTCCCCGTCGCGTGCCAGCGACTTCAAGCAGTGCCCGCTGCTCTACCGCTTCCGCGCGGTGGACAGACTGCCCGAGATCCCGACGAAGGCCCAGCTGCGCGGCACACTGGTGCATTCCGTGCTGGAGCGCCTGTTCTCCCTTCCGCAGGCGGACCGCACTCCCCCACAGGCCAAGGAGTTGCTCGCGCCGGCGTGGCAGGAGCTGTCCGCGGAACGTCCGGAGTGGATCGAGCTGTTCGATCAAGACGATCCCGAGGCCGTCACCTCGTGGCTGGCTTCGGCCGAGCAGCTCGTTGATACCTACTTCGGGCTCGAAGACCCGCGGCGGCTGGAGCCGGAGGCGTGTGAGCTGCACGTCGAGATCGAACTCGGTTCCGGGGTGCTGCTGCGCGGATACGTCGACAGGCTGGACGTCGCGCCGACCGGCGAGATCCGCGTCGTCGACTACAAGACCGGCGCCGCGCCCCGCGAGATCGGCGAGGCCAAGGCGATGTTCCAGATGAAGTTCTACGCCGTGGTCCTGTGGCGGCTGCGCGGTGTCGTGCCGCGCCAGCTGAAACTGATGTACCTCACCGACGGGCAGTCACTGGCCTACACCCCCGACGAGGCCGAGCTGATCCGGTTCGAGCGCACGCTCGAAGCGATCTGGCAGGCGATCCTCAAAGCGGGCAAGACCGGCGATTTCCGGCCCAATCCGAGCAAACTCTGCGCGTGGTGCGATCACCAGGCGGTCTGCCCGCAGTACGGCGGCACTCCCCCGCCCTACCCCGGCTGGCCGGAACCGGATCCCGGCGAAGAGTCCGTATTGGACCGTGCGGATTAGGGTGTCCGGCGTGACAGAAGCCTTCTACGTCCCCTCAGGTGACGGAAAGTTCGTCCCGACCGAGCACACCGCGGGTCCGTGGGCCCCCGACGCGCAGCACTTCGGGCCGCCCTCGGCGTTGCTGGTCCGCGCGCTGGAGGAGATCGAGGCACCGCACGCGAGTCAGCTCGCGCGGGTGACGATCGAGATCCTCGGCCCGGCTCCGTTGAAGGAGCTTTCGGTGCGGGCGTCGGTGAAGCGGCCGGGCCGGTCGGTGGAGTGGCTGGAGGCCGAACTCGTCCACGGTGACCGGGCCGTCGCGCGGGCCTCCGCGTGGCGCATCGCGACCTCGGACACCACGCCGGTGGCCACCCCCGAAGGCCCGGCCCTGCCGTCGCCGGACGATCTCCCGGCGTCGAACTGGCCCGAAGGCTGGCACGGCGGTTATCTGGACGCCGTCGAGTGGCGGCGTGTCCGCGGCGCACTCGACGATCCCGGTCCCGCGACGGTCTGGGGACGTCAGCGTGTCGCCCTCGTGGACGGGGAGAAGCCGAGCGCGCTGCAGCGGCTGTTCGTACTGGCGGACTCCGGCAACGGGATTTCGAATTTCCTCGACCCCCGCGAATGGTGGTTCATCAACTCGGAGCTGACCGTGCACCTCCGTCGTCCACCACTGGGTGACTGGATCGGCGTCGACGCGGCCACCCTGGTCGGCCCGAACGGCATCGGCACGGCGACGACCACGCTGCACGACACGTCCGGACCACTCGCCTCCGGAGCACAGGCGTTGCTGGTGCGGCCGCGACAGGCGGGCTGATAGACGCGCTTTCTCGGCGTGTTTCCAATAGCCTTCCCGGAACAACAGACGCAGGGAGCGCTTCGGCATGCAGATCACCTCGGTGGTCAACCAGAAAGGCGGGGTCGGCAAGACCTCACTCAGCGTGGGCGCGTCGGCCGCACTGGCCGAACGCGGTCGCCGGGTGCTGCTGATCGACCTCGACCCACAAGGGCACGCGACCACCGAACTCCTCGGCTTGGACGAGGTGGCCCCGGACGCGCCCAGCCTGGCGAAAGCCCTGACCAAGGTGTGGAAGGGCCCGATCGAGGAACTGGCCGTGCGGCATCCGCGCAGCAACATCGGGCGCGGTGGCGCGTTCGACGTCATCCCGACGTCGCCGGGCATGTTCGACCTGATCAGGCGGCTCGACCAGTTCCGCGTGCCGGGCTGGCAGCTGGCCAGGGTGATCCAGTTCGCGAACTACGACCACATCATCATCGACTGCCCGCCCGCCCTCGACGTCCTGACCAACAACGCGCTCGCCGCGTCACACGGCATCCTGGTACCGGTGCAGCCGGACCGCACGAGCATTCGCGCGCTGCGCCTGCTCTCGGACCAGGTGCGTTACGTCGAACAGACCGTCGGCCGTCCGCCGATCGCCTACTACGGCCTCGTTCCCGGGCTGTACCGCCGTCCGATCTCGCATTACGCGGCGGCGGCGCTCCAGGAGCTGTACACGTTCGGGATCCCGATGCTTTCCCACGTCCCGCTGGGCGTGGTGATGAACGAGGCCGCGGCGCACGGTGTGCCCGTGACGACCTACGCGCCGGAAACGCTGCAGGCGCTGTCGTTCCGGGAGATCGCGGAAACGCTGGACGGGTATCTCCGGAACCACCCGGCGGCGGCGATCGTGCCCGCGGACGAAGAGTTCGTCTTCGAAGACTTCATCACCGAGGTCTCGGTGGCCCGCAGCGCCAACGACAACGGCGCGCGGAAGAAGCTCTACGACCTGATGCCCAAGAAGCCGAACAGGCCTCGGTAGCCAACGCCATGAAAGGTCCTTTCCTCGCAAATTTCGCAAGGAAAGGACCTTTCATGGCGTCTGTGACCAGGGTCAGAGGCGGCAGGCCCGGATGTCCGAAGCCAGGACGGCCTTCGCGCCGGTCTCGGCCAGTTCGTCCATGATCCGGTTGACCTCCTTGCGCGGGACCATCGCCCGCACGGCCACCCAGTCGTCGTGCGCGAGCGGCGCGACGGTCGGCGACTCGAGGCCCGGCGTGATCGCGATGGCCGCGTCCAGCAGCGAACGCGGGCAGTCGTAGTCCAGCATCATGTAGTGCTGGGCGAACACGACGCCCTGCAACCGCGCCTTCAGCTGGTCCTTGGGCCGGGTGTGGTCGGTGCCCGCGCGCTGCAGCAGCACCGCCTCCGACACGCAGATCGGGTCACCGAACGCCACGAGGTTGTGCTGGCGCAGCGAACGACCGGACTCGACGACGTCGGCGATGGCGTCGGCGACGCCGAGCTGGATCGAGATCTCGACGGCGCCGTCGAGGCGGATGACCTCCGCCTCCACCCCGTGCTGCTTCAGGTTCTCCCGGACCAGCCGCGGGTACGACGTCGCGAGGCGTTTGCCCTGCAGGTCTTCGGCTTTCCAGTCCTTGCCCGCGGGCGCGGCGTACCGGAAGGTGGAGCCGCCGAAGCCGAGGCCGAGGATCTCCTCGACCGGGGCGCCGGAGTCGAGCGCGAGGTCGCGGCCGGTGATGCCGAGGTCCAGTTCACCGGATCCGACGTAGATCGCGATGTCCTTGGGGCGCAAGAAGAAGAACTCCACCTCGTTGACCGTGTCCAGCACGGTCAGGTCGCGGGCCTCATGTCGCTTGCGGTAGCCGGCCTCTCCGAGCATCTCCGACGCGGCGGCGGCGAGGGCTCCCTTGTTCGGCACGGCGACACGCAGCATTGCTTCTCCTTGGTTCTCCGGGACGCGAACGCGTCACAGGTACCGGTACACGTCCTCTGTCGACAGCCCACGGCCGAGCATGAGCACCTGCACCCGGTACAGCAGCTGTGAAATCTCCTCCGCGAGCCTGTCGTCGGATTCGTGCTCGGCGGCGATCCACACCTCGCCCGCTTCTTCGAGCACCTTCTTGCCCTGGGCATGCACTCCAGCGTCCAGCGCGGCGACCGTGCCGGAACCGTCGGGGCGCGTGACCGCGCGGTCGGCAAGCTCGGCGAACAGCTCATCGAAGGTCTTCACGGGTCGAGATCCTTCCATCCGCATCGCGACCGCGCTGCCCCGGGCCGGTGTGGTGACACCGGCGTCACACCTCAGAACAGTGTCGAACCACCCCGCTCGAAGTCCAGCAGCTGCCGCTTCCGTTCGATACCACCGCCATAGCCGGTGAGATCGCCGTTCGAGCCGATCACCCGATGGCATGGCACGATGATCCCGAGCGGGTTCTTCCCGTTCGCGAGACCGACCGCCCGCGATGCCGTCGGCCGCCCGAGCCGGTCGGCGAGTTCGCCGTAGGTGACCGTCTCGCCATATGGGATCCCGAGCAGGCCTAGCCAGACCATCCGCTGGAATTCGGTGCCGCCGAAGCTCAGCGGAAGGTCGAAGTCCCTCCGTTGGCCGGCGAAGTACTCCTTCAGCTGTTTCTCGGTCTCCACGAAGATCGGCAAGCTCGGATCAGGATGACCGAAGGTCTCCTCGGCCGGACGGTGCCGCTGCTGGACCATGTACAGGCCGCAGAGACCTTCCCCGTCCGCGACCAGGGTCAATGGGCTGTAAGGACTGTCGATGACGGTATGCGTGCGCATGACGCTCCTCGCGAACTCAGGCGGCGGGCAGCCGGTTGATCGGGTGATCCCCGGTCGCCCAGAGGTGTTGGACGGCGTAGGCGCGCCAAGGCCGCCAGCGCTCCCCGTGCGCGACGAGCGCGGCCGGGGTCAGGCCGTACTCCTTCGCCGCGACCTTGACGCCGAGGTCGGTCGGCAAGAAGGCGTCCGGGTCGCCGAGGGAGCGCATCGCGATGCTCTCGACGGTCCACGGACCGAAGCCGGGCAACGCGTGCAGGCGTTCCCGGGCGCGCTGCCAGTCGCTACCCGTCCCGAGGTCGAGGTCGCCGTCGGTCAGTTCGGCGACGAGGCCGAGCAGCGTCCGCTTGCGGCTCTGAGGCATGGCGAGGCTTTCCGGGTCGATCTCCGCGAGCGCGGTGGCGTCCGGGAAGACGTGGGTGAGGCCGCCGTCCGCGTCGTCGATCGGTTCGCCGTGCGCGAGGACCAGCCGGGCGGCGTGCGTCCGCGCGGCGGCGGTCGACACCTGCTGCCCCAGCACGGCGCGGACGGCGAACTCGTCACCGTCGACGGTCCGGGGCACCCGCCTTCCCGGCGCGGCGGCCACGAGCGGCGCGAGCAGCGGGTCCGCGCCCAAGAGGTCGTCGACGGCGACCGGATCGGCGTCGAGGTCGAGCAGGCGGCGGCAGCGGCTGATCGCGGTCGAAAGGTCGCGCAGATCCGACAGCGTGAGGCGGCAGCCGATGTGGCCGTCTTCGGGTTTGAGCGCGACGACGCCCGCACCATGCGGGAGCCGCAGCGTCCGGCGATAGGCGCCGTCACGCCACTCCTCGACGCCGGGGACGCCGGTCGCGACGAGATGCCCGAAGAGATTGTCCGGGAACAACGGCTTCCGATACGGCAGGCGCAGGCTCAGCGTCCCGGCCGCGGCCCCCGGCGTGGTGCGCACGCGCGCCCGCAACTCCGTCGGGGACAGCGCGAAGACCTCGCGGACGGTGTCGTTGAACGTCCGGACACTGCCGAAACCGGCGGCGAGCGCGACGTCGATCATCGGCAGGCTCGTCGTCTCGATCAGCAGCCGCGCCGTCTGCGCGCGCTGCGCCCTGGCGAGGCTGAGCGGGCCCGCGCCGAGTTCGGCGCGCACGTGCCGCTCGACCTGCCGGACGCTGTAGCCCAGGCGGGCGGCCAAACCACTCACGCCGTCGGTGTCGACGACGCCGTCCGCGATCAGCCGCATCGCCCTGGCCACCAGATCCGCGCGTTCGTTCCATTGAGGCGAGCCGGGGCTGGCGTCCGGGCGGCACCGTTTGCAGGCGCGGAAACCGGCTTCCTGCGCGGCCGCCGCACTCGGGTAGAACGTCATGTTCTCCGGTTTGGGCGGAACGACCGGACAGCTCGCCCGGCAGTAGATCCGCGTCGTCAGGACGGCGGTGAAGAACCAGCCATCGAAACGGCCGTCCTTCGCCTGAACCGCACGGACGCAACGCTCGAAGTCCTCATGCACCCAGCCAGCATCACCGACCGCGAGGCCGGGGTCTAGCGAAAATGCGACATGGAGGTCAGGGCAGGAGGGCGGTCAATCCGGGCACGTCGAGGCCGACGAGCGAGGAACGGAACACACGCCGCTCCCCCGGCTCGACGTCGACGTCGTTCGGGATCACCACCACCGTGCAGCCCGCCGCGGCCGCGGAAGCCGCGCCCGGCGGGGAATCCTCGATGGCGACGCACCGGGAAGCCTGGACTCCCAGCAGCTCCGTCGCCAGCTGGTACGGCCTGGCGTGCGGCTTGTTCAGACCATCGACCTCGTCACCGCAGACGGTGGCCGCGAAGTACTCGCGTCCGATGGTGTTGAGGGCGAGTTCGGTCAGCGATCGTTCGGTGGAGGTGACCAGCGCCATCGGCACCCCGTGCGCGCGCAGCAGCTCAAGGAGTTCCTGCGCGCCGGGCCGCCACGGCAGGGGCCCGTCGAAGAGGTTGGCCGTGCGCTCGCGGATCCACTGCCCCATCTCCACGATCGACTCGGGGGTGACGGGTTTGGCGCACACTTCGAGCAGGAACGCGGCCGTGTCGTCCATATTGGACCCGACGAGGCTCAGCCGTTGCTCCTCGGTCAAGGTGCCGCCGAGGGATTCGACAGCCTCGTAGAGCGCGACGTCCCACAGCTTCTCCGAGTCGACCAGCGTGCCGTCCATATCCCACAGCACGGCGGCGAGTCCGTCCGGTGTGGACGGTTCGGTCACGGCTCCCCCTTCACGATCAGGTGTTGAAGTACTTCGCCTCCGGGTGGTGGCAGACGATCGCGTCGGTCGACTGTTCGGGATGCAGCTGGAACTCTTCCGACAGCTTCACGCCGATCCGCTCCGGGCGGAGCAGTTCGACGATCTTCGCCCGGTCCTCCAGGTTCGGGCAGGCGCCGTATCCCAGGGAGAACCGAGCCCCACGGTAGCCGAGTTTGAAGAACTCCTCGACGTCGTCCGGATCCTCCTCGGCCACCGCCGCTCCGCTCGCGAAGCGCAGCTCCTCGCGCACCCGGCGGTGCCAGTACTCGGCCAAGGCCTCCGTGAGCTGCACGCCGAGGCCGTGGACCTCCAGGTAGTCCCGATAGGAGTTCCCGGCGAACAGCTCGTTGGCGTAGTCGGCGATGGGTTGCCCCATGGTGGCGAGCGTGAACGGAATCACGTCCACCTCGCCGTCGGCCAACGCTTGGTCGCGTGGCCGGTAGAAGTCGGCGAGGCACAGCCGCCTGTCCCGGTGCTGCCTCGGGAAGGTGAACCGCGCCCGTTCCGGGGCGTCCGGCCGCGGCTCGGTCAGCACCACGACGTCCTCGCCGTCGGCGACGCACGGGAAGTACCCGTAGACCACGGCGGCGTGCGCGAGTACGCCGTCCGCGGTGAGCCGGTCCAGCCAGTACCGCAGCCTCGGCCGTCCCTCGGATTCGACCAGTTCCTCGTACGTCGGCCCTTGGCCACCGCGCGCGCCTTTGAGCCCCCACTGGCCCATGAAGGTCGCGCGTTCGTCGAGCATGGCGGAGTAGTCGGCCAGCGGGATCCCCTTCACCACCCGGGTGTCCCAGAACGGCGGCGAGGGAAGCGGGACGTCCGTGGCGACGTCGGAGCGGGCCGGAAGGTCCACTTCGGACTCTTCGGCGGCCTTCTTCGCCTTCCGCGCTTCGGCGATCCGCAGGGACCGCTCCCGGCGTTCCTTGCGCTCCTGCCGTTTCCGCTCGGCTTCGGCGTCCACGATAGGTGATTCGCCGCGTTTGGCCGCCATGATCGTGTCCATCAGGCGGAGCCCCTCGAACGCGTCGCGGGCATAGCGGACGTCGCCGAGATAGAGCTCCGCGAGGTCGTTCTCCACATAGGACCGGGTGAGCGCCGCCCCGCCCAGCAACACCGGCCACCGCGCCGAGACACCACGGGAGTTCATCTCCTCGAGGTTCTCCTTCATGATCACGGTCGACTTCACCAGCAGACCGGACATGCCGATGGCGTCGGCCGCTTTCTCCTCGGCGGCCTCCAGGATCGTCGTGATCGGCTGTTTGATGCCGAGGTTGACGACCTCGTAGCCGTTGTTGGACAGGATGATGTCGACGAGGTTCTTGCCGATGTCGTGGACGTCGCCGCGCACGGTGGCGAGCACGATGCGGCCCTTGCCGGAGTCCTCCTCCTTGTCCATATGCGGTTCGAGCAGCGCGACGGCGGCCTTCATCACCTCGGCCGACTGGAGCACGAACGGCAGCTGCATCTGCCCGGAGCCGAACAGTTCGCCGACCGTCTTCATCCCGGCCAGCAGCGTGTCGTTGATGATCTCCAGCGCCGGACGCTGTTCGAGTGCCGCGTCGAGGTCGGCGTCGAGGCCGTTGCGCTCGCCGTCGACGATCCGCCGCTCCAGCCGCTCGAACAACGGCAGCGCGGCCAGTTCTTCGGCGCGGGACGCCTTCGACGACGCGGTGCTGACGCCCTCGAACAGCGCCATCAGCTCCTGCAACGGGTCGTAGCCCTCGCGGCGGCGGTCGTGGACGAGGTCGAGGGCGACCGCCCGCTGCTCGTCGGGGATCCGGGCCATCGGCAGGATCTTGGACGCGTGCACGATCGCGGTGTCGAGCCCCGCCTGCACGCATTCGTGCAGGAACACCGAGTTCAGCACCTGCCGGGCGGCCGGGTTGAGCCCGAACGAGATGTTCGACAGGCCCAGTGTGGTCTGGACCTCGGGATAGCGGCGCTTGATCTCGCGGATCGCCTCGATCGTCTCGATGCCGTCGCGGCGGGACTCTTCCTGTCCGGTGGCGATGGTGAAGGTCAGCGGGTCGATGATGATGTCGCTGTGCCGCAGGCCCCAGTTGCCGGAGATGTCCTCGATCAGCCGCGCGGCGATCGCCGTCTTGTGCTCGGCGGTCCGCGCCTGGCCCTCTTCGTCGATGGTCAGCGCGACGACGGCGGCACCGAACTCGCGCGCCATCTCCATCACCCGGGTGAACCGCGATTCGGGCCCGTCCCCGTCCTCGTAGTTCACCGAGTTGATCGCGCACCGGCCGCCGAGCCGTTCCAGCCCCGCGCGCAGCACCGGGACCTCGGTCGAGTCGAGCATGATCGGCAGCGTCGACGCCGTCGCCAGCCGTCCGGCGAGTTCGGCCATGTCCGCCGCGCCGTCCCGGCCCACGTAGTCGACGCACAGGTCCAGCATGTGCGCGCCGTCGCGGGTCTGGTCGCGCGCGATCTCGACGCAGTCGTCGAAGCGGCCTTCCAGCATCGCCTCGCGGAAGGCCTTGGAGCCGTTGGCGTTGGTCCGCTCGCCGATCATCAGGACACTGGAGTCCTGCTGGAACGGGACGGCCTGGTACAGCGACGACACGCCGGGCTCCGGCCGGGGACGCCTGGTGGCGGGCCGGACGTCCGCGACCGCTTCGGCCAGCTGCCGGATGTGTTCGTCAGTCGTCCCGCAGCAGCCGCCGACCAGCCCGACGCCGAACTCGCGGACGAAACCGGTCAGCGCTTCGGCCAGCCCTTCGGGCGACAGCGGATAGACCGCGCCGTTCTGGCCGAGTTCGGGCAGTCCGGCGTTCGGCATCACCGAGAGCGGGACGCGCGCGTGCTTCGACAGCTGCCGCAGGTGCTCGCTCATCTCGGCGGGCCCGGTGGCGCAGTTGAGGCCGATCAGGTCGATGTCCATCGGCTCCAGTGCCGCCAGCGCCGCGGTGACCTCGGTGCCGAGCAGCATCGTGCCGGTGGTCTCGACGGTGATCGAGGCGATCACCGGAACCCGCCTGCCCTCGGCCTTCATCGCCCGGTGCGCGGCGATGATCGAGGCCTTCGTCTGGAGGATGTCCTGCGTCGTCTCGACGATGATCGCGTCCACGCCACCGGCCAGCAGCCCGCGGACCTCCTCGACGTAGGCGTCGCGCAGCGTGGTGAACGGCGCGTGCCCCAGCGTCGGCAGTTTCGTGCCCGGCCCGACCGACCCGAGCACATAACGCGGGCGCTCCGGGGTCGCGTACTCGTCGGCGACCTCACGGGCGAGCCGCGCGCCCACCTCGGACAGCTCGAAGATCCTGTCCGGAATGCCGTATTCGGCCAGATTCGCGTAGTTCGCGCCGAAGGTGTTCGTTTCGACGAGGTCGGCGCCCGCCTCGAGATATCCGCGATGCACACTGCGGACGACGTCCGGACGGGTGACGTTGAGGATCTCGTTGCAGCCCTCCAAGCCGGCGAAATCATCCAGGCCGAGGTCGTGCGCCTGCAACGCGGTCCCCATCGCACCGTCGGCTACCAAGACTCGAGTACGCAGCGCGTCGAGCAGCGATGACGAAAGGCGATCGGACATGCCCAACAGGGTACGACCGCCTGGTCGTAGGCTGGTCCGGTGAGTGAGCCCGTCGACGAGACCCAGCGGCCCGGCCGCGACCACCCGGACGAGACCAAGCCGATCATGATCGTCGCCTTCGAAGGCTGGAACGACGCAGGTGACGCGGCCAGCCGGGCGGTCGAGCATCTCCAGCTCAACTGGGATGCGACACCGCTGAGCGAGCTGAGTCCGGACGAGTATTACGACTTCCAGGTGAGCAGACCGACCGTGCGCATGGTCGACGGTGTCACTCGAAGGGTCGACTGGCCGACCACCCGGCTCTCGGTGTGCCGCCCGGAAGGCTTCACCCGGGACGTGGTGCTGGTCCAAGGGCCCGAGCCGAACATGCGCTGGCGCGCCTTCTGCGGCGAGCTGCTCGAGCACATCCAGCAGCTGGAGGTCGCCACCGTCGTCACCCTCGGCGCGCTGCTGGCCGACACCGCGCACACCCGGCCCGTCCCGGTGACCGGGACGGCGTACGACAAGGACACCGCTTCACAGTTCGGCCTGGAACTGAACAACTACCAGGGCCCGACCGGCATCGTCGGCGTCCTGCAGGACTACTGCGTACAGGCGGGCGTCCCGGCGGTGTCGATCTGGGCGGCCGTGCCGCACTACGTCTCACACCCGCCGTCACCGAAGGCCACGCTCGCGCTGCTGCACAAACTCGAAGACGTCCTCGACGTCGAGATCCCGCTCGGCGCGCTGCCGGAGCAGGCCGAGGAGTGGCAGCGGACGGTCACCGACATGGCCGAAGAGGACGAGGAGATCAGCGAGTACGTGCGGGGGCTCGAAGAGCGCGGTGACGCGGAAACCGAGTTCACGCTGGACGACGTGAGCGGGGACAAGATCGCGGCCGAGTTCGAGCGATACCTGCGGCGGCGTCGTCCGGGACAGGATGGTCCGGGGCGGGGCTGACAGCGGCCCCCTCAATCCCGCTCCCTACCCGCGCCATGAAAGGTCCTTTCCTTGCAAATTTTGCAAGGAAAGGACCTTTCATGGCATTGGGGTAGTGGCGGCGAGACCTCAGAAGATGCGTCGCAGTGGGATGGGGCCCCGCGCCCGCTTCCGCCACTCCCGCGGATAGCCGAGCGAGACCTCCTCGAACCGCACCCCATCCGCTTCCGTGGACCTCGGGATGTGCAGGTGCCCGTAGACGGCGACCTCCGCGCGGAACCGCAGGTGCCAGTCCTCGGTCTCGGTCGTCCCGCACCACAGCGCGAACTCCGGCCAGTACAGCGGCGCGGTCGGGTGACGGTGCAGCGGCCAGTGCGACATCAGGATCGTCCCGTGGTCCTCCGGGATCGCCTCCAGCCGCCCGGTGCTGATCTTCACCCGGTCGGCGCACCACGCCTGCCTGCTGGGATACGGGTCCGGATGCAGGAAGAACTCGTCCGTGCACAGCACGCCGGCGTCGCGCGCCTGGTCGATGGCCGCCTGCATCGGCAGTCCTTCGGCCGCCGGGGCCCGCCAGCTGTAGTCGTACAGCACGAACAGCGGGGCGATCGTCAGCGGCTTCTCCTGGTGTTCCCACACCGGGTACGGATCCTCCGGAGTGAGGACATCGATCTCCCGGCATCGCTCGACCAGATGCTCGTAACGCGCCTGGCCTCGCAGCTGGCATTCGTCCTTCTGGGTGGTCCACAGCTCGTGGTTGCCGGGGACCCAGACGACCTTCGCGAAGCGTTCCCGCAAGGTCTTGAGCACCCCGATCACGGATTCGGCGCGTTCGGCGACGTCACCGGCCACGAGCAGCCAGTCGTCGGAGGTACGGGGGACGACCTCGTCGACGAGCGGGGCGTTGCCCTCATGGGTGACGTGGAGGTCGCTGGTGGCGAAGAGATGCGGCACTCCACCACCGTAGCTTCACTCGGACCGGGGAACCGCCAAGACCGCATGACGGCGTAAGCGTCCCGACGCCAGGACGCCCAGCACGATCAGCGCGGAGACGGTGTGCAGGGCCGCCTGGACGTTCAGCAGGACTCCGGTGCCCAGCACGCTCACGAGCCCGCCTGCCAGGAGCGCGCCCAGCGCGGTGAAGCCCGCCATCCCGGCGAACATCGTGCTGAGCACGCGGCCGGAGCGCTCTGGCGACGCGGCCGTCTGGACCAGCGACAGCAGTCCGGAACCGGCCAGTACCCCCGGTGCGCCGACGAGCCCGAAGAGTCCGATGTAGACACCCAGTGACGCCGTGAGCGACGGCAGGTTCCAGATCAGCGCCGACAGCAGGCCGAGTGCGAGCCCGCCCCAGCCGAGCAGTGCGGCGGGGGTGACCTTGCGGGCGACGGTGGCGACGGCGAATCCGGCGGCGAGCCCGCCGAGCGCCTGCACCCCGCGCAGCAGACCGACGTCGCCTTCGGTGCCGTCGAGGATGTCGAGCACGAAGACCACGAACAGCACCAGGAACATCCCCTGCGCCAGCGAGATCAGGACCACGACGACACCGGCGACGCGAAGCCGTCCCTCCCGCCCGATCTCGCGAAGGCCGTCGAGCCACGCCCGCAGCACCGACTCGTGCGGGCCGGCCGCCAGTGGCGCGGCGACGCGGCGGAACGGACGCGCCAGCAGAGCCGACGCGATCATCAGTACGCCGAGATAGGCCACTACGACCCAGCCGAGGCCGCCGAAGCCGAGCAGGAGACCGCCCGCCCAGCCACCCACGAGGCGAGCGACACTGCCGTTGATGCTCATGAGGCCGTTGGCGCCGGTCAGCTCGTCCGGGCCGACCAGTTCCGGTACGAGCGCGTTGCGGGCGGGTTCGAACAGCGAAGCCAGTCCCGCTTGGCCCGCCATGACCGCGTAGACCACGAACACGGGACCGCCTGTCCCGACGAACAGCAGCGGCAGGGCCACGAACGCCTGCGCCACGCAGACCACGCACAGCACCAGCCGCCGGTTCCAGCGATCCGCGATCACCCCGGCGACGGGACTGAGCAGCACCGCGGGCAGCAGGCCGAGGACGATGCTCAACGCCGTGGTGGCCGCGGAGCCGGTCGCCTGGAAGACGAACACCGGCAACGCGATCTGCAGCATCCATTCGGCGGTCTCGGAGAAGAAGGCGGCGATCCACAGCCGCGCGAAAGCGGGCTCCCTCAACGGTTTCATCTGCTCGGCTTCCCCTCCGCGTCGATGCGCGGGAACGCGCGCAACCCGAGGTGCACCGGCCGGGCCTCCTCCGGCGCGTCCTCGCGGATCGCGCCGACGTAGGGCCGGACCAGGGCGTCGATCCCCTCGATCAGCTTTTCCAGCTCCGCGGCGGTCACCCGCAGCGAATAGGTGTTGATGCCGGAGGCGTCCTGCCACTCCTTTTCCAGCCGGTCCGCGGCCGCTAGGTAGCGCTCGGTCAGTTCCCGCTCCCGCGCGAGCGTCGTGCCGACGACGGCCAGTTGCGCCCCGCGCGATCCCGGGTCGTCCCCGAGCTCGATCCCGACCTGGCAGGCGCGCCAGGGCCGCTCGCGCCCGTCCTCCCCCTCGACGCGTTCGACCAGGCCGTGCCGGGCGAGCTGACGCAGGTGCCAGCTGATGTTCGAAGCGCTCGAACCAACGGCCGTCGCGCATTCGCTGGCGGTGCGCGGCCCCACCGCCATCAGGTGGTCCACCAGCGCCGCACGCAGCGGATGCGCCAGCGCCCGCATCAGCTCGACGTCCTCGATCCGCTTGCGCGGCGGCAACCCGGTCATCGCCCGATCCCCTCTGAAAGATCTCTTTCGAAAGTTCTCTTTCAGAGTTTCAAACACTCGTCCCCTTGTCAATCGCCCTCGATACCCTTTGCCCAGACAGTTGCTGCATTCGACAGTGACTGCACGAGTCAACTACTGCTTGAGGAACACACATGCCTGACCAGCGAGAACTCGCCACCTCGGCGGCTTTGGAGATCCCCCGGTTCGTCAGCGCGACCGTGCTGTTCCAGACGGCCATGGCGGAACGACTCGGGATCAGCCCTACCGAGCTGCACGGCCTCCAGCTGGTCATCAGCGGTGCCGCGACCTCGCCGACCCGGCTCGCCGGCGCGCTCGGCATGACGACCGGCGCGGTGACGCGAATGCTCGATCGCATGGAGAAGCAGCGGCTGGTCGAGCGCGTCCCTGACCCGGCCGACCGTCGCCGCCTCCTGATCCGCCCGCTCCCCGACCGGCTGGACGACGTCGCCGACCTCTACGCCCCCATGGCCCGCTTCTTCGGCGAACGCCTCGGAAAGCTCGATCGCCGCCAGCTCGCCGCGCTTCTCGGCGTCATGACCGACGGCCGCGCCTTCGCCGAACGGGAGGCCGCGCGCCTGCGATCCGGGCCACCGGAACCAGGGGTTGACTAACGCTACATGGGTTGCGTTAGACTGGTCGCATCATGGACAACTGACACCGCATCCCTCCCCGCTCCGAGGCGGCTTCGGTAGAGCACGGCTCCCGCAAGCGATCAGGCCCGGCGGGGATCCCTCACGGATCCGAAACGCGGTGATGTCGTATGTCTTCTTCCCTTTCTCTGATCGCCAAGGACCTCGTCCGCTCCTACGGCACCCGCGTCGTGCTCGACGGTGTCAACCTCACCGCTTCGGCGGGGCAACGGCTCGGTCTCGTCGGCGAGAACGGCGTCGGGAAGTCCACGCTCCTGCGCCTGCTCGCCGGGGTCGAAGAGCCGGACGCCGGTGAGGTGCTCCGTGGCGACGACGTCGGATTCCTGTTGCAGGAACTGCCTTTCCCCGCGACGGCGCGGTTCTCCGACGTCATCGACGACGCGCTCGCCGAAATCCGGCAGGCGTCGGCGAGACTCGAAGAACTGACCGCGGCGCTCACGGAACGTCCTGACGACGCGGCGGTCCTCGACGAGTACGGCACCGTCCTCGAATGGGCCCAGGCGCACGATCTCTGGGACGCCGACCGGCGGGCCGAGGTCGTCTGCGCGGGTCTCGGGCTCGCCGGGATCGATCCGGCACGGCCGTTGGGCACGCTCTCGGGCGGGCAGCGGTCGCGGCTCGGGCTGGCCGCGCTGCTGATCCGGCGGCCGGGAACGCTGATCCTCGACGAGCCGACGAACCACCTCGACGACGTGGCGATGGAGTTCCTCGAACGGCATCTCGCGTCGCTGACCGGTGTCCTCGTGCTGGCGTCGCACGATCGCGTGTTCCTCGACGCGGTGTGCACCGACATCGTCGACCTCGATCCGGCACTGGGCGGGCCGACCCGGTACGGCGGCGCGTATTCCGCCTATCTGGACCAGAAACGGGCCGAACGGGCGCGCTGGGAACAGCGGTACGCCGAGGAACAGGACGAGCTGAAGGAACTACGCGAATCGGTGGCCGTCACCGCGCGCAACGTCGCGCACAACCGGCCTCAGCGCGACAACGCCAAGATGCTCTACGACTTCAAGACCGGGAGGGTGCAGAAACAGATCTCACGCCGGGTCCGCAACGCCCAGCTGCGGCTGGACGAACTGGAACGCGATCAGGTGCGGAAGCCACCCGCCCCGCTGCGGTTCCAGGCGGAACTGACCGGCACACCCGGTGAGGACAAGACGGCGATCTCGGTCCGGGACATCCACGTCCCGGGACGGCTGCGGCTGGAGACCCTCGACATCACGACCACGTCGAGGCTCCTGATCACCGGCGGGAACGGCGCGGGGAAATCCACGCTCCTGTCCGTGCTCACCGGCGCGCTGACCCCGGACGCCGGGACCGTCCTTCGTGGACGCGGGGTCCGGATCGGCCTGCTGGCACAGGACGTGGAGTTCGCCGAGCCGGACCGGTCGGCGCAGCGGGTCTACACCGAAGCACTCGGCGAGAGTGCGCCGCCGTTGCGGAGCCTGGGTTTGCTGGCTCCGCGCGACCTCGGGACCAGTGTCGGCGCACTGTCGGTCGGGCAGCGGCGGCGGCTCGCGCTGGCGTTGCTGATCGCCGATCCGCCGGAGGTCCTCCTGCTCGACGAGCCGACGAACCACCTCTCGCTCACCCTGGCCGAGGAGTTGTTCGCCGCGCTCGACACCGCTCCGGGCGCCGTCGTCGTCGCTTCGCATGATCGCTGGCTGCGCCGGGACTGGGCGGGCGACCACCTGCGGCTGACGGACGGCCGCGTGGCGGTATAGGGCGTTATACGGTCTTCGCGTGTGTCATGAGGGGTCCCCATGGGACGAATTTCGTCCCATGGGGACCCCTCATGACGTTTTTCAGAGCACGATGCCGAGCAGCGCGTCCACGGCGTTCCGGATCAGGCCGGGCGCCACCGGGTCGGTGCCGGAGCGGTTCAGCGCCTCGGCCACCCACGCGTCGACGGCGGCGAGTGCCTTCGGGGTGTCGAGATCGTCGGTCAGGTGGTCGCGGAGGCGGGTGATCGTGTCCTCCGCGGCCGGACCGGTGCCGAGTGAAACAGCGTCACGCCACCGGGCGAGCCGGTCTTCCGCGTCCGTGAGCAGCTGTGCGCTCCACGGGCGGTCCTCCCGGTAGTGACCGGCGAAGAGGGCGAGCCGGATCGCGCCGGGGTCGACCTTGTCGGCGCGCAGCCGCGAGACGAACACGAGGTTCCCCCGCGACTTCGACATCTTCTCGCCGTCGAGACCGATCATCCCGGCGTGCACGTAGTGGCGCGCGAACGGCCGGTCCCCCGCGACGGCTTCCGCGTGCGCGGCGCTGTACTCGTGATGCGGGAAGATGAGGTCCGAGCCGCCGCCCTGGACGTCGAAGCCGAGGCCGAGGCGGTTGACCGCGATCGCGCTGCACTCGATGTGCCAGCCGGGCCTGCCCGCGCCCAGTTCCGACTCCCACGACGGTTCGCCCGGTCGCGCCATCCGCCACAGCAGGGCGTCGAGCGGGTGCTGCTTGCCAGGCCGGTCCGGGTCTCCGCCGCGTTCGGCGAAGTACTTCGCCATGGTCTCGGCGTCGTAGTTCGACTCGGAGCCGAAGTGGCCGGTCGCGTTGTGGTCGAAGTAGATGTCCGGGTACTCGGCGTCGTCGGCGCGGTACGCGCTGCCGTTCGCCAGCAGCTTGGCGATGACCTCGACGATCTCCGGGATGCTCTCCACCGCCCCGACGAACTGCCGCGGCGGCAGCACCCGCAGCGCGGTCATGTCCTCGCGGAACAGCGCCGTCTCGCGCATGCCGAGGACGACCCAGTCGTCCTTGTCCCGCTCGGCCCGCTCCAGCAGAGGCTCGTCGATGTCGGTGACGTTCTGCACGTAATGGACGTCGTGCCCGGCGTCGCGCCACAGGCGGTTCACCAGGTCGAATGTCAGATAAGTGGCGGCATGCCCCAGATGGGTGGCGTCGTACGGCGTGATGCCGCAGACGTACATCCGAGCGGTGGACCCGGGCGCCGTGGGGCGGATCTGCCCCGTCGCCGTGTCATGGAGCCGCAGCGGACGGGGGGTGCCGGGGATACGGGGCACGTCGACCGATGACCAAGTCTGCATACCTCGACTGTAAGCGGAGCCGCCACGCCGTTCCCGTCCGGTGGGAGACGAACACGGCCGGAGTAACCGAACTCGCTATCGCCGGGCACGGACCGCGTTGGCGCGGACGGCGTCCCGGATGTACGCGCCGAGGCCCGGCCGCTGGTCCGGCTCGCGCACCAGGAACCCGAGCTGGACCGGTTCGGTCGCGTACAGCCCGGCGATCTCGCGGTGCAGGGCGTGATCACACTCCCCCATGAACGCGGCCAGCATCAGCCGGTGCTCTTCGGCGAGGTCCATCGCCGCGGCGCCGTCCGGGGGCGCGCCGGAGTCGACGACGTCGAGGAGCCGCCGGACCCAGTCCTGGCGGACCTTCTCCGCCTCGATCCATTCCTCCTTGGACAGTGGCCTCGCCGCCGCCTGCCATTGCGGCGTCTCGCCCCACCGCCGGACCGCCTCCTCCGCGTAGCCCTCCGGTTCACGGAACTCGCCGAAGACCTCGAACTTCTCCTCCGGCGTCAGCGCACCGTTGACCTGCTTCGCCTTGATCACCCGCTCGACGGACTCGACCATCCGGGTCAGCTCGCCGATCCGCTCCTCCAGCAGCGTCCGCTGCCGCCGCAAGTGCTCCAACGCGTCCAGGCCCGGGTCGTCGACGACCTTCGCGATCGTCTCCAGCCCGAACCCGAGCTCGCGGTAGAAGAGAATGCGCTGCAAGCGGTCGAGGTCGTCGTCGCTGTAGCTGCGGTAGCCCGCCGCCGTCCGCCCGCTCGGCGAGAGCAGGCCGATCTCGTCGTAGTGGTGCAGCGTGCGCACGGTGACCCCGGACCACGCCGCGACCTTCCCCACCGGATACCCCATCGGCCCAGCGTAGGTGTACTCCGGCCGCCTACCGTTTCCTGGTCCGCAGGTAGTCGCCGACCACGGCGGCACCGAGCCCGTCGAGATCCGGCGCGACGACCCGGCCGCCCGAGCGGCGCGCGAGCAGATCGACGAACGCGGTCAGGCGCGGGTCGTCCCCGAGCCGGAACACCGTCACCGAGGCACCCAGCTTCGCCATCCGGTCCACTTCGGACAGTGTCTTGAGCAACGTCCTCGGCTGGGGCGGATAGTCGAACTCCGCCGTGCCGTCGGGTTCCAGATGCGCTGTCGGCTCGCCGTCGGTGACCATCAGGACCACCGGCTGCGCGTCGGGGTGCCGCCGCAGATGCCGCCCCGCCAGCAGCAGGGCATGATGGGCGTTGGTGCCCTGTTCCCAGGCGCCTTCCAGACCCACCAGTTCGGCGAGCTCGACCGATGTGGCGTAGCGGCCGAAGGTGATCAGCTGAAGCGCGTCGTTGCGGAACCGGGTGCTGATCAGCTGGTGCAGGGCGAGCGCCGTCCGCTTCATCGGCAGCCAGCGGCCCTCCTGCACCATCGACCACGAGGTGTCCACGAGCAGCGCCACCGCCGCGCGCGACCGATGCTCGGTCTCGACCACTTCGACGTCGGAGACGTCCATCCGGACGGACCGCTCGCCGACCGAAACCGAACGCAGGACCGCGTTGCGGACCGTCCTGGAGACGTCCCAGGGCTGCATGTCCCCGAACCGCCACGGCCTGGTCGCCCCGGTCGGCTCACCGGCGGCACCGGCGGATTCGGTCTCCCGCTGACCGGCCTTGCCGCGCAACGCGTTCACGACGTCGGCGAGCGCGGTTTCCCCGAGTCGCCGCAAAGCCTTGGGAGACAGCCGAAGCGTGCCGTCGGGCGCGCGCTCGAAGATACCTTGCCGCCGTAGTTCGCGTTCCAGTTCGGACAGTCGCCGGGCGTCGACACCGGCGTCCGGGCCGAGCTGCCGTTCGAGCGCGTCGACGTCGATGTCCTCCAGCCTCGCGCCGGGATAGGACTGGCCGAGCTGTTCGGCGAGCGCGTCCAGTTCGGCGAGATCGGACATGGCGCGAGCGCCCTCGCCGAGACCGAGCGGATCGTTGCCCCGGAAGCGTTCCGAGGACGTCCAGTCCTCACCTGGCCGCAGCGCGCGCAGCTGCGAGTCCAAAGTGGACAACTGCTGCGCGAGCCGAGGGTCCCCGAACGCCTGCTGGGACAGCTCGGCCAGTTCGGCGCGCTGCTCGGGGGTCATCGAGTTGAGCATCCGCTGTGCCGCCGCGGCACGGGCGGCGAGGACGTCGATCAGCTCCTCGACGTTCTTCGGGTTCTCCGGGAAGAACTCGCCGTGTTCTCGCATGAACCCGGCGAACCGCTCGGGCACGTCCTCGCGGCCCTGCGCGTGCGCGGCCAGCAGGTCGTTGAGATCGGCGAGCATTTTGTTTGCCCGCTCGACATCCTCGGGGCCCGCGTTCCGCAGCGCCTCCTTCATCCCCTCGAAGCGGGAATCCAGCAGCTCACGGCCGAGCAGGTCACGGATCTTCCCGTAGTTCTCCCTGCCTTGCTCCGAACGCCAGTCGTACTCGGCGAGTTCGCGCACGGCCGCCGCCGTCCCCGGCGGCAACGCGTCCAGGCGCGCCTCCCGGAAACGGGCGTCGTCGTCCGGATCCGGGAACAGGTCACGCCGCTCCGCCTCCAGCGCCTCATCGAGCAGCCGCTGGACCTCCTGCAGGGTGCCGTCCAGCCGGTGGCGGCGCTGGATCTCCGACCGGCGCTGCCAGAGCCGTCTGGTCAGCTCGTCCAGCCCGGCGGTGCGCGGGGTGCCGCGTCGCAGCAGTTCCTCCAGCGCGGACCGGGGCGAGGCACCCGCCATCACGTCGCGGCCGATCTCGTCGAGCGCGTCGCGCAGATCCGCGGGCGGCGCCAGCGGATCCGGGCCGTCGTGCCACGGCCCGTACGAATACCCTTCCGGCTGTGTCATCGCCGCCTCCGCGGGAGTAAGTACGTCGGCGGTGCGCTCATCGGCCGTAGACGGTCGTCGAGTCGTCGGAATCCTTGGCGAGTTTCCGCGACAGGAACAGGGATTCCAGCGCCAGTTCGACCGCGGCGGCGATCCGGCCCGCGGGTTCGTCCGGGCCGACACCGGCCCGCGCGGCGACGTCGTGGAGCACGGGCAGTTCCGGCAGCGCGGCCAGCACGTCCTTGCCGGGTACGCGTTCTCCGGTGGTGACCAGGTGCCCGTCCTCGACGGCGTCGGCCAGCGGCAGCAGGTCCAGGCCGGCGAACCGCGAACGGGCCGTCTCGGCGACCGCCCGGCGCAGCAGGTGCACGAGGTGCTCGGTCTCGCGCCCCTCCTCCCCCGGCTCGAATTCGAGCTTGCCGCGCAATACGGCCGGAACCGCGTCGAGGTCGACGGGCCGCGCCACGGCGGGTTCTTCACCGGTCAGCGCGGACCGGCGCAGCGCCGCCGCGGCCACGGTCTCCGCCGCCGCGATGGCGAACCTGGCAGAGACGCCGGAACGCTGGTCGATCACCGGCGATTCGCGCAGGTTCCGCACGAACCGGGCGAGCACCTCCAGCAGCGGCTCGCCGACCTCGGCGACCAGGCTCGCCTCCTGCCGCACGACCGCGATCTCCGCGTCGACGTCGAGCGGGTAGTGCGTCCGGATCTCCGCGCCGAACCGGTCCTTGAGCGGGGTGATGATGCGGCCGCGGTTGGTGTAGTCCTCCGGGTTCGCCGTCGACACCAGCAGGACGTCCAGCGGCAGGCGCAGGGTGTACCCGCGCACCTGGATGTCGCGTTCCTCCATCACGTTCAGCAGCGCGACCTGGATGCGCTCGGCGAGGTCCGGCAGTTCGTTGATCGCCACGATGCCGCGGTGCGCGCGCGGGACGAGTCCGAAGTGGATGGTCTCGGGATCGCCGAGGCTGCGGCCTTCGGCGACCTTCACCGGGTCGACGTCGCCGATCAGGTCACCGACCGAAGTGTCCGGTGTGGCGAGTTTCTCCGTGTAGCGCTCGTCGCGGTGACGCCAGGTCACCGGCAGGGCGTCGCCGAGTTCGGCGGCACGCCGCCGCGACTCCGGGGTGATCGGGTCGAGCGGGTGCTCGCCCAGTTCGGCACCCTCGATGACGGGCGTCCATTCGTCGAGCAGCGCGGCGAGACTGCGCAGCAGCCGGGTCTTTCCCTGACCGCGTTCACCGAGCAGGACGACGTCGTGGCCGGCGAGCAGCGCGCGTTCCAGCTGGGGCAGGACGGTGCGCGAGAACCCGACGATCCCCGGCCAGGGGTCTTCCCCGGCGCGGAGCTTGACGAGCAGGTTGTCGTGCAGTTCTTGTTTGATCGAGCGCGGCGCGTGGCCTGCCGCGCGAAGGTCCCCCGCAGTGCGGGGCAGAGGTGCGGGAACAGCGTTCACCTGTTCGACGCTACGTCGCGATCGTGTGCCCTGTCGACGTGAAGCAACTCCAGCCCGAGGATCAACCGATCGGTGGATGGGGTTTTCCAGAGATCGGTCGATGTGGAACCGGGTGCCCGCGCGCGAGGCTGGTCCCATGCCCAAAACCCGCAAACCACCGGTGGCCCGAGCCGAACTCGAGCACCCCCGCAGCCGCGCGGCCTTCCGGTGGATCAAGATCCTCGTCTCCTGCTACGTCGGTCTCAGCGTGCTCGCCCTCGTCGTCGCGTATCTCTGGCGTGACCGGCCGGACGTGGTGACCGACCTGGTCTGGGTCCGCGGCGAGGGCGTGCTCATCGCCTCGGTGGTGCTGCTGCTGTTCGTGTTCGGTGCCGCTCGCGGACGACGTGGCGCGTACCTGCGGTTGCGGATCGCCTCGGCGGCGATGGTGGTGGCGATCGCGGTGCTGGTCTCGATCCCCGGCTTCCTGCCTGCCTGGATGCGGATCGAGCAAGGGCTCTGCGGGCTGGTCCTGATCGGTGTCGCGGTGATCGCCAACGGCGGTCATCTGCGATCGTTGTTCGCGGGCGGTCGGACAGCGGGAGTGTGATTTGAAGGTTCCGGAGCAGTTGCGGGGTCCGGTAGCGACCTACCTGCCCTTCGTGCTCCTGGCGACCCTGACCGGTTTCACGCTGTCGGCGGACGGCCCCCGTGCCCTGGAACTGGCCCTCTGCGGACTCGCGGCCGGATGGATACTGGGCCTGTTCGCCCTGCCGCCGGCCTGGCGGGAAAGCGTCACGGTGATGGCCGTCTTCCTCGGCGTGCTGACAGCGATCACCCTGGTCCTCGTGCTCGAGGCGCCGTGGTTCGGCTGCTTCACCCCGGCGCTGTACGTCTACGCGTTCCGGCTCCTGCCGTGGCCGTGGGTCCTCCCCGGCGTCGCGGCGGTAGCGGTGGTGGCCGGGACCGCACAGGCCTACGACGTCGAGACGGACACCTTCTCCGGCGTGCTGATCTACCTTGCCGTACTGGTCGTCAACGTCGGGCCGATGTGCGGTTTCGCCTGGTTCGCCTGGCGCGGTGGCGAGCGCAACCGGCAACGCGAGCAGGCGTTGCGTGAGCTGGCCGAAGCGAACCGGCGGCTGGAAGCGAGCCTCGCCGAGAACGCCGCCCTGCACGACCAGCTGCTCGCCAGGGCGCGCGAGACCGCCGTGCACGACGAACGCGAACGGATGGCACGCGAAATCCACGACACGCTGGCGCAGGGGCTCACCGGGATCATCACGCAGCTGCGGGCGGCCGAGCACGACCCGGAATCCTGGCGGCGGCGTGCCGCCACGGCGACCGCGCTGGCGCGGGAAAGCCTGGCCGAAGCCCGGCGTTCGGTGCACGCACTGCGGCCCGAGCCCTTGCGGACGTCACGGCTGGGCGAGGCACTTGGCGACGTCGCCGAACGATGGTCGGCACTACACGGCGTCACGGTGCGGGTCACCACGACCGGGACCGTGACGCCGCTGTCCCCGGAGACCGAGGTCGCGTTGCTGCGCACCGCGCAGGAGGCGCTGGCGAACGTCGCCCACCACGCTCAGGCGACCACGGCGGGGGTGACACTGTCCTACCTGGAGGGTGAGGTGGCCCTGGACGTGCGGGACGACGGCCGGGGTTTCGACCCGCTGGATCCACGCGGTGACACCACCGGTGGCGGTTTCGGACTGACGGCGATGCGCCAGCGGGTCGAGAACCTGTCGGGAACGTTGCGGATCGAGTCCGAACCGGGCGGCGGCACCGGGATCTCGGCCCGCGTCCCCCTCGGGACGGACCAGGGGTGACACCAGCGCATCCGCCGAGCTGAAGCGCCCTTTTCCGGGTTTCGTTGGGACCACGACTAAAATAGGTCCAGTGTGCCGATCCAGTGCGACCCTCGCGGTCTGGTCTTCTGCGTGGCTGAACGGGGCCGCCGCCTCCGACGACGTCCTTGACGCCCTTCAGGTCTGGGGTGAGGCCCACGACGTCGTCGCCGCGGACGCCGCGGCCGCCGAGGCGTTCGACCTGCCGCTCGCGTTCAACCGCGCCGCGACCCCGGTCCAGTTGCTGCTCGCGCTGCGCTCGCAGGGCGCGAAGAGCATGGAGCTGCTGCTGCCGGTACCCGGCGATGTCCGCGGTCTGGGTGGCGGTGGCCAATTCATGGCGGCCGCGTTGCGGACCGGCGAGGCGGTCTTGTTGCCGGATCTCGGCTACGGCCTGATCCCGGAGTCGATCGCCGAAGGTCTCATGCGCTGGACCGTCTACTCGGTACCCACCCCGGGCGTCCTGGAGTTCCGGTCGCTGGGCGAGGCCGAACACGGCCTGACCGACGCGATCCGCGCGAGCGCCGGCGCGCTGCAGTCGCTCGACGTCGCCAGCGAGCGACCGGGGGTGCGTGCGGAACTTTCGGCGAGGCTGCGGGCGGCCACCGACGCACCGTGGCCCGCCGGTATGCCGGGCCGTTCGCTGCGCGTGCTGCAGCGGTCGGAGGAGATCGCGGCGATCCTGGCGATCGCCGAATCCGACGATCCGGGCGGCGCGCTGTCGGCTTCAGCCGCGCTTCGGCGGTCCGAGGCGTTGCGGCCGCTGAGCGAGGCGGTCCGGAACGCGCGGTGCGCCGCGATCAACGAAGCGGTGCGGGTGTTCGCGGACCAGGCGGATCGACACCCTTAGCCGTACGGTCTACGGACGCGCTGGCCTCTTCGCCGGTTCACAACACGCCACCGCGCAAGGCGCCCCGTTCACCGTGCACCCGGCGGCGGGGAACGGCGACAGCTTCCGCGCCGGCGCGCCTTCCGTGTGCTCACGGATCAGCTCCACGACCAGCTCCGCGAACCGGGGATCGGTGTCCGGGGTGGCGGCCCGCGCGAAGGCCATGCCGTGTTCCGCGGCGCGCTCGGCGGCCTCGTTGTCGAGGTCCCAGATCACTTCGAGGTGGTCCGACACGAATCCCACCGGACAGACCACGACCGAGGTGACGCCCTCCGCGTGCAGCGCGTCGATGTGGTCGACGATGTCCGGCTCCAGCCACGGCACCTGCGGCGGGCCGGAGCGCGACTGCCAGACGACGTCGTAGGTCTCGATCCCCGCTTCGGCCGCGACGAGACGGGCGGCCTCGGCGATCTGGCGCGAGTAGCGGTGGCCGCCTTCCGAGGGGGGTCCGGACGCGGCGTCGGCGGACTCGGGGACCGAGTGCGCGCAGAAGACCGTCCGGGTTCCGGGCCGGTTCCCCAGCTCGGCGTGGGCGGCGCGGACGGCGTCGGCGAAGGCCGCGATGAACAGCGGGTGGTCGAAGAACTGCCGCAGCTTCACCAGTTCCGGCGCGCCGTCCCCGACGGCCGCGCGGGCGCGCTCGATGTCCTCGTCGTACTGGCGGCAAGCGGAGTAGCCGCCGTACGCGCTCGTGGGGAAGACCAGCACGCGCTGGGCTCCCGCCTTGGTGATCTCCGCCAGGGTCTCTTCGACCATCGGCCGCCAGTTGCGGTTGCCGAAGTGGACGGGCAGGTCGATCCCGGCCACCGCGAGCTGCTTCTCCACCGCGGAGATCGCGTCACGGTTCAGGCGGTTGATCGGCGAGACCCCGCCGAAGTGCTGGTAGTGCTCGGCGACCTCGAGGAGTCGTTCCCTCGGGACCCCCCGGCCCCGCGTGACGTTCTCCAGGAACGGCATCACCTCGTCGGGTCCCTCGGGACCACCGAACGAAAGCCAAAGCAGCGCGTCGTAACCCACCCTGACATCTTGCTCTTGTGGCGCCCCGCACGCTGACCCGACCCGTTTTGAACCAGTCGATCCAAAACCTGGTACGGTCGCTTCCATGGCCAGGCCGAAGGAATTCGACGAGCGCACCGCGATCGGGCGCGCCATGGACGCGTTCTGGCTTCGCGGTTACGAGGGCACGTCCACCCAAGCCCTCTGCGAGGCCACCGGCCTCGGCCGCAGCAGTATCTACAACACCTTCGCCAGCAAGCACGAGCTGTTCATGCGCGCGCTCGACCACTACGCCGAACGCGGTATCGCCTCCAGGGCGGCGTTGCTGGAGGAGGGCGAGACAGGCATCGAGCGGTTCCGGGCCCTGTTCTCCTACACCATCGACGAGGAGGTCGCGACCCATGGCCGCGGCTGCCTCGTGGTCAACACGGTGGCCGAGTTCGGCGATCGCGACGCCGAGGTCAAGGCGCGGATCGACGCCGACACGAAACGACATCTGACCCTCCTCGCGGCCTGCGCCTTGGAAGGCCAGCACGATGGGACTGTCGACAGGTCCCGTAAGCCCGCCGATATCGCCGAGTTCGCGCACAGCACCGTCGCCGGGCTCCGGTTGATGTCCCGGCGCGGGGCCGACCGGGCGGCCATGGAGGCCGTGGCGGGCATCGCCCTGGACGCGATCGCCGCGAAGTAGACCCGACAGAACCCGGGTGCGACGCTGCCCACATTTTGGACTGATCAATACAAAACCTGGAGGAAGTCCCGTGCCTTTGGCAGTCTGCGTCCTCGGGCTGAGCGTGTTCGCGCTCGGCACGTCCGAGTTCATGATCACCGGCCTGCTGCCGGGGATGGCGGCCGACCTGAACGTCGGCATCCCCGAAGCCGGGCTGCTCATCTCGGCCTTCGCGATCGGCATGGTCGTCGGCGCTCCCCTGCTCGCGATCGCCACCCTGCGCGTGCCGAGGCGCGCCACCTTGATGGGTTTGCTCGTCGTCTTCGGGCTTTCGCACGTCGTCGGCGCGCTCGGTTCGGGTTACCCGCTCCTGTTCGCGACCCGCGTCGTCAGCGCGGTCGCCTGTGCCGGGTTCTGGGCGGTCGCGGCCGCCACCGCCGTCGCGCTGGTCCCGGCCGAGCGACGCGGGCGCGCACTGGCCATCCTGGTCGGCGGACTCACCGTCGCGAACATCGCCGGCGTCCCCGCCGGAACCTTCCTCGGGCAGCACGCGGGCTGGCGGGCGGCGTTCTGGGCGGTCACAGCGCTGACCGTCGTCGCGCTGATCGGCGTCTTCGCCCTCGTCCCGGAGACACAGGACGGCGCCAAGACCGAGATCGCGACCGAGCTGCGGCTCTACCGCGGCGGCCGGTTCTGGCTGGCGCTGGGCGTGATCGCCCTCGCCCAGGCGATGATCTTCGCGACGTTCAGCTACCTGGCGCCGCTACTGACCGACGTCGCCGGATTGCCCGAAGGCTGGGTTCCCGGCGTGCTCTCCCTGTTCGGGCTCGGTGCGTTGATCGGGATCACCGTGGGAGGGCGCCTCGCGGACGCGAGGCCATTCCTGACGCTCTACGGCGGTCTGGCCCTCGCTCTGCTCGCCTTGGTCCTGCTCGCGGTGTCCGGCCCGGTGACCCCGTTGGCGATCTTCGCGGTCTTCCTGTTCGGCGTCGCGGGATTCGGCGTCAACCCCGCCTTGAACGTGCGCGCCTTCGCCGTGGCGGGCAACGCGCCCACGCTCGTCGGCGCGAGCACGACTGCCGCGTTCAACGTCGGCAACACCGTCGGCCCGTGGCTCGGCGGCGAGTCGATCGACGCCGGTCTCGGCTATCCCAGCGTCGCGTGGGTGAGCGTCGGCCTCGGCGTCGCCACGATGCTCGCCCTCACCTTCGCCGCCGGTGTCCAGCGCACCGACGACACCCGCTTGGTCCGCGAACCCGTTACCCAGTAAGGAGAACAATGTCCGAACGCACCGAAGCCACGCTCACCGAGTTCTTCCGCCGAATGTCCACAGGGGACACCGACGGAGCCACGGAACTCTTCGCCGACGAGGTCGCGTGGGACATCCCCGGCGCGACCGAACTGGTCCCGTGGATCGGCCCGCGCCGGAACCCGGCGGAGATCCGCGAGTTCCACGACCTGCTCGACAAGGGGCTCGTCAAGGACCGGTTCGACGTCGAACGCCTCCTCGTCGACGGGCCGCACGCGGTCGCGGTCGGCCGTCTGCGCTCGACGATCCGCACTACCGGCAAGGTGATCGAGACGGCCTTCTCCATCCAGCTCGAGGTGAACGACGACGGCCTGATCACCAAGTACCTGCTGCTCGAAGATTCCTGGCATGTCGCACAAGCCGTCCTCCCCTGAAGGGGACGGCGGCGGCCGCTCCTATTGTCCACAAGGAACACAAGTGAGGGCTTCGCGGCGACGCTCCGGTCCCGGTGACGAAAGTCAGCCGCGACAGCCGTAGGCCTTCACGGACTTCCAGCACGCTCAGCGCCGCTCTTGATGGTCCGGATGTGACATCACTGGTGCCTGCAAGGTTCGGGCGATGGAGGATTTGGGACGTTGAACGTCCCAAATCCTCCATCGTCGGCCTGCGCCATGGCGAAGAGGTGCCCGACCTGCAAAGTGCCGACTTCGCCGGAACCCCGGCGTTAGCCCCAGAAGGGGGCCGTCACGCGCGGGGAAGACCTCAGAAGCCGGTGGCGTGCAGACCGCCGTCGACCATGATCATCGAGCCGGTGGTGGCGGGCAGCCAGTCCGACAGCACGGCGCAGACGGACTTCGCCGTCGGGTCCGGGTCGGAGCTGTCCCAGCCGAGCGGAGCGCGGTCGCCCCAGCCGTTCTCCAGATCCGCGAAGCCCGGGATCGACTTCGCGGCCATGGTCTTCATCGGACCGGCGCTGACCAGGTTGACCCGGATGCCCTGCGGGCCCAGGTCGCGGGCCAGGTACCGGTTCACCGACTCCAGCGCGGCCTTCGCGACGCCCATCCAGTTGTAGGCGGGCCACGCGACACGCGCGTCGAAGTCCATGCCGACGATCGACGAACCCCGCGAGAGCAGCGGCAGCGTCGCCACGGCGAGGGCCTTGAAGGAGTACGCCGAGACGTCGACGGCCACCTTCACGTCCTCGCTGGGGGCGTCCAGGAACGGCGCGCCGAGGCAGGACTGCGGGGCGAACCCGATCGAGTGCAGCACACCGTCGAGACCGTCGACGTGCTCACGGACACGGTCGGCGAGCGAGTCGAGGTGTTCCTGGTTGGTGACGTCCAGCTCCAGCACCGGCGCCTCCTCGGGGAGACGCTTGGCGATGCGCTCGACGAGCGACAGCCTGCCGAAGCCGGTGAGCACGACCTTCGCGCCCTCCTGCTGCGCGATCTTGGCCGCGTGGAACGCGAGCGAGGCGTCGGTGATGACGCCGGTGATCAGCAGGCGCTTGCCTTCGAGCAGTCCTGGCACGGGACCTCCAGTCCGGAATGGGTGAGCAGTACGGGAAAAGCGGGGGACGTCAGTGGCCCATGCCGAGGCCGCCGTCGACCGGCAGCACCGCGCCGTTGACGTACCCGGCCTCTTCGGAGGCGAGGTACCGGACGGCGGCGGCGATCTCCGACGGCTCGGCGTACCGGCCGGAGGGAACCTGGGCGAGGATCTCCTTCTTGCGGTCCTCGCCGAGTTCGTCGGTCATGTCCGTGGCGACGAAGCCCGGGGCGATGACGTTCGAGGTGATGTTGCGCGAGCCCAGTTCACGGGCCAGCGATCGGGCGAGACCGACGAGGCCCGCCTTGCTCGCCGCGTAGTTGACCTGGCCGGCGGAACCGGTGAGGCCGACGACGGACGAGATGAAGATGTAGCGGCCCCACTTGCCGCGCAGCATGCCACGAGAGGCGCGCTTGGCGACCCGGTAGGCGCCGGTGAGGTTGGCGTCCACCACGCGGGTGAACTGGTCCTCGCTCATGCGCATGAGGAGGGTGTCATCGGTCATCCCGGCGTTCGCGACCAGGACCTCGACGGGCCCCTGGTGCTCCTCGACGAGCTTGAACGCGGCGTCGATCTGCTCGGCGTCCGTGACGTCGGCTTGCACGCCGAAGAGGCCTTCGGGCGCGCCGGAACCGCGGTGCGTGATCGCGACCTTGTGTCCCTGCGCCGCGAGGTCCTTCGCGATCGCCAAACCGATGCCGCGGTTGCCGCCGGTGACCAGTACCGACCGTCCCACTTAGCTCTCCTCGCCTCGTCCTCGTCCCGCTGACGCACTGAGGTTATCGGCTCACCCGGGACCGGCCGGAGCCGCGCCACCGCTACCTCCGAGTAACCGCGACCGTCCTAAGCGGATGTTAGGAACCGGGCCGAAACCTTGCCCAGTCGTCACGGATTGTTCACCGTGAGCCGGAACACAGGAGGTCAAAGATGACAACCCGGATCGGTGAACCGTCGCCGCCCGTAAGCGAGAGGCGAGTCGTCGGCAACGTGCTGCGCGGCTCGATCGGCAACCTGGTCGAGTGGTACGACTGGTACGCCTACGCCGCCTTCACCACGTATTTCGCCAAGTCCTTCTTCCCGACGAAGGACACCACGGCGGCCTTCCTCGGCACGGCGGCGGTGTTCGCCGTCGGGTTCCTCATGCGGCCGCTCGGCGGCTGGATGCTGGGCCGGTTCGCCGACCGGTTCGGGCGGCGAAGCGCTCTCGTGCTTTCCGTCACGTTGATGGCGGCCGGGTCGCTGATGATCGCGCTGACGCCGACCTACGCCACGATCGGGATCGCCGCGCCGATCCTGCTGCTGGTGGCCCGGCTCATCCAGGGGCTCTCGGTCGGCGGTGAGTATTCGACCTCCGCGACCTATCTGTCCGAAGTGGCCACTCCCGGCAAACGCGGCTTCTACTCCAGCTTCCAGTACGTGACGCTGTACGGCGGCCAGCTGCTGGCGCTCGGGCTCCAGCTGCTGCTGCAGGCCATCCTCACCGAACAGCAGCTGACGTCGTGGGGCTGGCGGATCGCGTTCGTCGTCGGCGCGCTGGCCGCGGTCGTGGTGATGTTCCTGCGCCGCGGGATGGACGAGTCGGCCAGCTTCGAGGAGGCCAAGGCGTCCGGCACCGGCAAGGAGGCGGGCGACAAGGGCACGCTGCGCGCGCTGATCAAGTACCCCAAGGAGATCGCGCTCGTCGTCGGGCTCACCCTCGGCGGCACGGTGTCCTTCTACACCTTCGCCACCTACAGCCAGAAGTTCATGGAGAACACCGCCGGTATCCCGCGCCGCACGGTCACGCTGATCCTGTTCTGCGCGATCCTCGTCGCCGCGATCCTGCAGCCGTTCGCCGGCAAGCTGTCGGACCGCATCGGCCGTCGCCCGCTGCTGATGTTCTTCGGGATCGCCGGCACGCTGCTGACCGTCCCGATCATGACGCTGATGGGCGGGACCAAGCAGCCGGTGCTCGCGTTCCTGCTGATGCTGGCCGGACTCGTCATCGTCACCGGGTACACCTCGATCAACGCGATCGTGAAGGCCGAGCTGTTCCCGACGAAGATCCGCGCCATCGGCGTCGGGCTCCCCTACGCGCTCACCGTGGCGATCTTCGGCGGCACCGCCGAGCTCATCGCGCAGGCGCTGAAGGGCGCCGGCCACGAATCGGTGTTCTTCTTCTACGTCGCGGGCTGCGTCCTGGTGTCGCTCATCGTGTACGGCACAATGCGGGAAACCTCGAAGACGTCGGAGCTGGACAAGAAGACCCGTCCCGAAGCCGAGCTCGTGTCCGGCCGCGAAGGCTAGGCGGGAAGGTGTGGCCGTGCGCGTGCTGCTCGTCGAAGACGACGCCGGAGTCGCCGACGCGCTCGTCGAAACACTCCAGGCGCGCGGCCACACCGTCTCCCACGCGATCCGCGGCAGCGACGCGCTGCACCGGCATCGCGCGGCCGACGTGATCCTGCTGGATCTCAACCTGCCCGACATGAACGGGCTCGACGTCCTCAGGAAGGTCCGGCAGGTCTCGCCGGTTCCGGTGCTCGTGCTCACCGCCATCGGGGACGAGCGGTCCGTGGTGCGCGGCCTGCGGCTCGGCGCCGACGACTACCTGACCAAACCGTTCCGCCTGGCCGAACTGCTGGCGAGGATGGACGCGGTCGTCCGGCGAGCCGCGGTCTCGACCGCTCCGCAAGACGGCGTCGTCCGCGTCGAAGACGTCGAGATCGACCTGCACGCGCGGCGCGTGCTCGTCGACGGGACCGACATCGGGCTCACCGCCAAGGAATTCGCCGTCCTGGCCGTGCTCGCCGCGCGGCCGGGTACCGCGGTGAGCCGCCAGCAGCTGATGGACGAGGTCTGGGGCGACGCGTACCTCGCCGTCTCCCGCTCACTGGACGTGCATCTGACCCAGCTGCGCGCGAAGCTCGACAGGCCGGGACTGCTGACGACGATCCGGGGCTTCGGCTATCGGCTGGGCCGGGACTGACCGGTGCGCACCCGCCTGCTGGCCGTCCTCGTGGCACTCGCGCTGACCGTGGTCGCCGCGTTCGCGGTCCCGCTGTTCGGCTCGACCGCGGCGCAGCGGACCCAGCAGCTGGTCATCGCCCGCAACGCCGACGTCGACCGGTTCGTCGTCCTCGCCCAGCAGGCCGTCGACACCGACGATCTCTCCGCGCTGGCGGTCGACGCGGCGCGGTATTCGTCGTTATACGGCGAGGCCGTCGTCGTGGTCGACGCGCGCGGTATGCCGATGGTCGAGACCGGCGGGATGGCGGCCGCGGAACCGGTGGTGCGCTCGCTGGTCGAGTCCGCCCTGCGCAACCAGCCCGCGAAAGGCCCCGAACAGCTGAGCCCGTGGTCCGCCGACCCGGTCTACTTCGCCCGTCCGGTCGGCACCGGGACGCGGGTGGCGGGCGTGGTCGTGCTGCGGGCGTCCGTGGCGACCGCCGCGGCCGACGTCGCCGCCCGCTGGGCCGCGATCGTCGCGGGAGCGGTTCTGGTGGCGGCGTTGTTCGTGCTGCTCGCGGTCCTGCTGGCGCGGTGGATGGTGCGGCCGCTGCACGAACTGGAAACCGGCGTCCAGGCGGTGACCGAGGGACATCGCGCGCAGGTCCCCGACCGGGCGGGGCCGAGGGAACTGCGGTCGCTCGCGACCTCGTTCAACCGGATGTCCGACGCCGTCGTCGAGGCCTCGGAACAGCAGCGCCGTCTCGTCGCGGACACGTCACACCAGTTGCGGAATCCCCTGGCCGCCTTGCGCCTGCGGGTCGATTCGCTGGCCGCGCAGGTCGGCGGTGACGGCCAGCGGGCCTACCGGGCGACCGTCGCCGAGGTCGAGCGCCTGGAATCCCTGCTCGACGGACTGCTCGCGCTGGCACTCGCCGAAAGCGCGGTGACCCGGCTGGCCGCGGGCGAACCCGGCGACGAACCCTGCGATCTCCCTTCCGTGCTCGCGGAACGGGTCGACGCGTGGCGTCCGTCGGCCGACGACGCGGGAGTCGACCTCGCGGCCGCGGAAGGCCACCACGAGCCGGTGACCGTGCGGTGCCCGGAAGGCGATCTGGGCCAAGTGCTCGACGTCCTGCTGGACAACGCGGTGCACTACGCCGGCCGCGGCGCGACCATCACCACCGGCTACGAAACCGGTGACACGACCGCCACGGTCTTCGTGTCCGACAACGGACCCGGACTGTCCACAGAGGACCGTGAACGCGCGACCGAACGGTTCTGGCGTGCCGGTGGTGACGGCGCGCCACGGGGAACGGGACTCGGGCTCTCGATCGCGAACCAGCATGTGCTCGCCAGGGGCGGGAAACTCGAACTGCGCCAAGCCGAACCGCACGGACTCGAAGTCCGCGTCGAACTCCCTCTGGCGACGGGAGGAACGCCATGACCGTCACGAGGCGCACCGCCATCTTCGCCGGCCTCGCCGCCCTCGCGGGCTGTTCGACGGCGGGGTATCAAGGGCCGGAACGCGAGGTCGTCATCGCGGCGGGCGAGAGCGGCGGTTTCTACCTCGCCTTCGCGGAACTGCTGGCCCAGCAGCTGAACCGGGCCGAACCGCGGCTGCGCGCGACGGCCGTCGCGACCGAGGCCAGCGTCGAGAACCTGCGACGGCTGCGGGACGGCCGGGCCGATCTCGGGCTCGTCCTCGGCGACGTCGCCGAATCCGCCTTCGCCGGCGCGGATCCGTTCACCGTCCCGATCGCGTTCTCGGCCATCGGCCGCGTCTACGAGAACTATCACCAGCTCGTGGTCCGCGCGGACGGCGGCGTGCGATCCCTCGCCGATCTCGCCGGGCGGCCGGTGGCGATGGGCGCGAACGGGTCCGGCGTGGCGGTGTTCAGCACCCGGCTGTTCGCCAGGGCCGAAGTCCCGGTGAAACCGAAGAACCTCCTGCTCGGAGAAGCGATCAACGCGCTGGTGGCGCACGAGGTCGACGCGCTGTTCTGGTCGGGCGGCATCCCCACGCCCGCGCTGACCGAGCTGAACCGGACCACCGCGATCACCCTCCTCCCCCTCGACGCGCACCTCCCGGCGTTGCGCGCGGGCTACGGACCGGTGTACGACCAGGTCCACGTTCCGTCGCAGGCCTACCAAGGAGTCGGCGAGCTGCGCACCATCGGCGTCGCGAACCTGTTGCTGGCGGCGCCTTCCCTGCCCGACGACGTCGCCGCCGCCGTCGCGCGCACCCTGGCCGGACACGCCGCCGACCTCGTCCCGGCGCCTGCCGTCGGGACCCAGTTCCTCGACGTCCGGACGCTGATCGGCACCGGCAAGGTGCCACTGCACCCTGGGTCCGCGTCGGCCTACCGTGCCCTGCACGGGTGATCCGGACTCCATCTCCAGAGGGATGCGCGTCGCACCAGGGCGCTGCCAGGGTCGGAAGAAGGCGGCCATCGGGCCGCCCCGATCCGGAAGGACTCCAGCAGTGTCATCGAGACACACCAGGGTGGTGCGGGGTTCGGCGCTGATCGCGGGCCTCGCGCTCGCGGGCGGGCTCGTCACGGCGGCCCCCGCCGTCGCGGCCGACCAGGCCAAGCTCACCGCACCGGCCCTCACCGGCCACTACGACGTCGGCACCACCGACCTCCATCTCGTCGACGGCTCCCGCGCCGATCCGTGGCAGCCGGAGCGGCGCCGGGAACTCATGGTCACCGTCACCTACCCGGCGGAGCGGTTCGCCGAAGGGCCGCGGGCGCCGTGGCTCACGCCCGGGATGAGCGCCGTCATCGACCAGGCACTGGCGGGCGAGGACTACCTCGGCCTCCCGGTCGGCTCCATCGACTGGGCGTCGGCGAAGCGGAGGGCCGAGATCGGCGTCCCCGTGGCGCACGGCGCCCCGAAGCCGGTCGCGCTCTTCTCCCCCGGTTTCGGCGGCCCACGGGAGACGTACTCGGCGATCGTCGACGATCTGGCGAGCCGCGGCTATGTGGTCGTCTCGCTCTCGCACACCTACGAGAGCGCGGCGGTCGAATTCCCCGGCGGACGGCTGGAAACCGCGCTACCGCCCGGAGAAGGTCCCGAGTTCATGAAGAAGGCGCTCGACGCGCGGGTCGCCGACAGCCGGTTCGTCCTCGACCAGCTCGCCAAGATCGCCAAGGGCGAGAATCCCGACGCGGAGAAGCGGCAGCTCCCCCAGGGGCTCGGCTGGTCGCTCGACCTGTCCAGGGTCGGCGCCTACGGGCATTCCTACGGCGGGTTCACCGCCGGTGAGACGATGGTCCACGACCGCCGGGTCGACGCCGGGATCAACCTCGACGGCGCCATGGCGACCGCGTTCGGCTATCCGCCGGGCAGTGCCTACGTGCCCGGCGAAGTCACGAAACGCGGGCTCGACCGGCCGTTCATGCTGATGGGTGCCGAGGGTGTCGACGAGAACGGGAAGCCAAGGGAGCACACGCACCGGCATCCCGAATTCGACCGCAGCTGGGCGGATTTCTGGGCCAGCCAGCGGGGCTGGAAGCGGGATCTGCTCCTACGCGGCGGCAGCACGCACATGTCGTACAGCGATCTGCAGGTCGTGGTGCCGCAGCTCGGTTCGCGAGTGGCGCCGGAGAAGCGGGAAGCGGTGATCGGCACCATCGATCCCCGTCGTTCGCTCGCCGCGCAACGGGAGTACATCGGCGCGTTCTTCGACCTGCACCTGAAGGGCCGGGACAGGCACCTGTTCGACGGTGAGTCGCCACGGCATCCGAACATCGACTTCATCGACTGACCGGACGCGCGTGAAGGCCTTCGTCCCAGACGGGGATGAAGGCCTTCACACAAGTCGGGAGCTAGCCACCAGGTCCACGCCGCCCTAGCCAAACCCAGCTGCCCCACGAAGGAGGTCGCCACGTCGTATCGCACTAGTATGTTTCAGACATGGTGACGTAACGCAACCACACGCTCAGACGACCTCTGACACATGCGGTTACTTGCCACAGAAGCGCGAGACAGAGCCAAGGCCCCCTGGCAGGGGCACACGGATACACGCTTGGCAAATGCGACAGCAGTGCCAGAAGAAACACATTTGAATGACCTATATTTGCCTCCAGGCCTATCTGCGCAGGCCCTCCGATGAGCAGCCCGAAATCAACAAGGAACTCCACTGCAGAGCAACATTTAATTGAGATAAACCGCGACGCTAGCGATTCAATCAAACAAACTTTGGAGTTTCATCGCGATCGAGTTGGAAAGCTTCTACAGCTCGACATCGACATCAAGACGTGGGAAAAAAGGTTGTCAAGCCGCCCCGAAATCAGTCAAATTAGAGAGGGGCAAGTAAGTCTCGCGCATTCTATATACGCCGCAGCCGCCGGCCAGTACAGGCACGCATATTCAGGGCTTCGACTATTTTTAGAGCTAAGCTTTGCGGCAGTATACTTTTCAGCAAATGAGCTATCGCGCAGGCGATGGATATCAGATCGGCAGGATTTTTCATGGTCGCGCGCACTCGACGAGACTGAAGGAATTCTCGCAAAGGACTTCGTCCAGGAGTTCAATCCACGAGCCGTCGAGAGTGCAGCAAAGTATGCCGTCGCGGCTGCTTCGTGCTACAGAACCTGCTCCCAATTCCTGCACGGAAAAGAAACAGTAACACGCGACCTGCCAGTATCATTTTCTTATACTGAAAGCGCCTTTGTGCCATGGAGCGAGGTGGCGCTAAAGTCTGCTGAATGCGTGCTATTTTTGATATTCTGCAGGTACGGCGACGAGACTTCGCTTGCCGACCAGGGAATTTTAGCGACCCTTGAGCACTCCTTCTCGCACATCGAATTTATGCGAGAAATACTTGGCATGCCCGTAGAAAAGAAGGCGGATCAGTAATGGCCGGGGATTTCTTCTTCAGGACAGAAGATATCAGACGCGAAGAAGTTATGGATTACCTGGTCGAAACCACAACAGACAGGACAATTATTGATACGCTCAAAGGTCGTTCGCCGGTAATCCTTCGAGGCAGCCGCGGCGTCGGAAAATCTTTTTTGCTGCGCGTCGCCGAAACAGAGCTACTTACGTCCATCAATAGCGATAAGGTTCTTCCCGTATATGTAACATTTGCTCGCGCAACGCTAATAACCGACCCTACTGCGGAGAGGTTTCTTTTATGGATGATGGCCAAGCTATGCAACCAGATAGTTCGCGCAGCCTCAGTCAATGGATACACTCTCCCTGAAGGTGCGACGATTGCCGCCATTAGAGGCGAAAACTCCTCTTCCACTCGATCTCACCTGCAGAATATTGAAGACAGCTTCGAAAACGCCTGGCGCGGCGCCCAGGAAATCGACCCCAAAGACGTCCCCGGACCAGAAACAATCAGGGACGCCGTGGAAGATCTGTGTCGCCACACGGGATTAAATCGCATTGCGATTTTTGTAGACGAGGCGGCTCACGTATTTCTACCAGAACAACAGCGACAATTCTTCACGCTCATGCGCGACCTCAGAAGCCCATTTATATCCGTCAAAGCTGCAGTTTATCCCGGCGCGACCGCGTTTGGCCACTCGTTCCAGCCCAGCCACGACGCCACGGTTCTAACCGTAGATCGAACTGTAACAGAGCGACAATATCCCGAAGCGATGCGCGAAATTGTACTCAAACAAGACAGGTCCATCAGTACTTCAATAGAGCGCAACGGCGAGATTTTTGATGTTTTAGCATACGCAGCCACCGGAAATCCGCGAATTCTGCTCAAGACGTTAAGTCGCAGCACTCCTTTCAATAGAAGAAACGTCCAAGAAAGCATTCGCGAGTACTATCGCGAGGAAATCTGGGCGGAACACTCGAGTCTGGCCGAACGCTTTCCCGGCCATCGCGAGCTCATCGACTGGGGCAGAACTTTCATAGAAAGCGACGTTCTACCAGAACTTCATAGGCGCAACAAGGGAGGAAATAAGGAAACGTCCTCATACATATGGGTCCATCGCGACGCCCCTCAGGCGGCACGCGAAGCACTACGTCTTCTATGCTATAGCGGAATCTTACAAGAAGGCGTCTCCGGAATCAGGGCCACTCGCAGCGAGGTTGGCACTAGGTATATGGTAAACCTTGGTTGCCAGTTCGCATTAAATGCAGAACCCGTTGCCTACGGAGCCCATGTCCGAAAGTCTTTATCAATAAAACGTTTTGTCGAGTTCGGCGCAAATCACTACGCATACAAGAAAATCAAGGATTTTGCGATCGGCGATCTCGATGCCAGCGACAACTTGGCACTTACCGCGCGTCTTGCCACCTCAAGTAGCGTTCTCGATATATCCTCGTTTCAGAAGTCAAAATTAGCAGAGCTAAATCTCGCAACAATAGGTCAAGTCCTCGGCGCCAGCGAAAAAGACTTCACAAAAGCGTATTACGTCGGCGAGAAGCGCGCACGCCAAATGCGCAACGCTGCGGTAGCCGCAGTTCTGGAGTACCTCTCTGGCTAAAGAATGCTTCACTGCCCTTGAAGGGGTTTTCTCATGTCCGGCATGAGACAACCCCTTCAAGGCGAAGGCGGTAGGGTTGGAATCGTGACAGAGCCACGGAAACCGATCGTCGAGATGCCGCTGCGCGTGCGCTACCACGAATGCGACGGGCAGGGCATCGTCTTCAACGCGCACTATCTCGCCTACGTCGACATGGCCATGTTCGACGTGGAGAAGGCCCTCTTCGGATCCCACAAGAACGCGCTGGAGCACGGCGCCGACCTCGTGGTCGCCGAATCGAACCTCCGCTACCACGCGCCGTGCCGCTACGACGACGACCTGGTCATCGCCGTTTTCCTGGACCATCTCGGGACGACGTCGCTGATCATCGACTTCGAGATCCGCCGCGGCGGAACCCTGTGCACGGAGGTGAAGACGCGCTACGTCTTCGTCGATCCGGTGACGCTCAGGAAGGCGGCGCCGCCCGCGTCCGTGCGCGAGGCGTACGCCGCCCTCCTGCCCGCTCAGGCGGACTGAACGCCGGGGCGCCGGTCCTCCACGGCGTAGCTGGCCCGCGTGCTGATCGGCGCGCCGGGGGTGTTGACGTAGGGCACCACCCGGAAGTCGCTGCGCCAGCGCTGGCGGTTCACGTTGACCCGGACGTAGCCGCGCTGGTTGTTGAAGAACTTCATGTGCGGGTTGGCCTTCAGCAGGTTCTCCCCGGCGGGTGTCATGTCGGCGCCGTTGCCACCACTGGTGATCGACGTCCCGACAAACTCGCTCGCCACGGTGGGCGAACCCGGGTCGCCGAAGTCGCGCTTGAGGTCCCAGGCGTAGTTCTGGTGCCGGTCGCCGGTGATGACCACCAGGTTCCGCACGCCCCGGTCCTGAGCCGCGGCGAGGACACGGTCACGGTCGGCGACGTAGCCGTCCCACGGGTCGAGGTAGACGTTGGTGGCGGCGCCCGCGTCAGTGTCGGTCTGGCCCATCGGCGCCTGGTTGCCCAGGATTTGCCATCGCGCGCGGGATCGGGAAAAGCCGTCGAGCAGCCACTGCCGCTGTTCCGCGCCGAGCAGGGTCCTGTCTTCGTCGAAGCGATCGGTGCAGTTCGCCGACTGGCCGTCACCGCAGGGCTGGTCGTCGCGGTACTGGCGGGTGTCGAGCATGGTGAACTCGGCGAGCGTGCCGTAGCTCAGGCGCCGGTGCAGCCGCGCGTCCGGCCCCTTCGGCAGCTGGGCGACGCGGTACGGCAGGTGCTCGTACATCGCCTGGAACGCCTGGGCGCGGCGCTGGCGGAACACCGCCGGGTCCTGGTCGGGTTCGTTGTCGGCTTGGGAGTGGTCGCCCGCCCAGTTGTTCTCGACCTCGTGGTCGTCGTTGACGTGGATCCACGGGAAGGCGGCGTGCGCGGCCATCAACGGCGCCTCGGACTTGTAGAGCGCGTACTGCAGCCGGTAGCGGGCGAGATCGAAGGTCTCGCCCTTGAACTGCGGCCCGACCGGCGTGCCGCGACCGACGCCCGTGACGCCGCTTTCGTAGAGGTAGTCCCCCAGGTGCACGACCAGGTCGAGGTCTTCGGCCGCCATGTGCTCGTACGCGGTGAAGTGCCCAGCCTCCCAGTTCTGGCACGACGCGAACGCGAAGTTCAGCTCGCGCGGCGACGACCACGCGACCGGCGCGGTCCGCGTGCGGCCGACCGGAGAGATCTCCCCGCCCGCGCGGAAGCGGTAGAAGTACTCGTGGTCCGGCGCGAGACCGTGGATCTCGGGGTGCACGGAGTGACCGAGTTCGGGCGTGGCGACCGCGGACCCGCGGCGGATCACGGCGCGGAACCGCTCGTCGAGCGACACCTCGTACTCGACGCGAACCGGCGTCCGCGGCATACCGCTGAAGCCGTCGGCTTCGTAGGGCCGCGGCGCGAGCCTGGTCCAGAGCACGACACCGCCGGGCAACGGATCGCCCGACGCGACGCCGAGGGTGAACGGGTCGCCGGCACCGCGAGCGAGCGGCATCGCGCCGGCGGCGTTCCAGGCACCGGTCCCCAGCAGGACGGCGGCCGCCCCGGCGGAGCCGTAACCGAGGAAGCGACGCCGCGACAGGGGGTGAGGGAGCGAAGGCATGAAGCCCTCCTGTGGTGGGATGGTCACGGGCGGGCCTCATGCTCGTCCGGCTTGATGGCCACCCGGCCGCGCTCAGGCGAAGCGCCCGTGAACGAAAGACGATCAACCCTCGTGTTCCGCATCCTGTTCTACCGCCCGGAAATCCCGCCCAACACGGGTAACGCGATCCGCTTGACCGCGAACACCGGCTGCGAACTCCACCTGGTGGAGCCGCTCGGTTTCACGCTGGAGGACAAGCAGTTGCGGCGTGCCGGGCTCGACTACCACGACCTCGCGCGCGTCCACGTCCACGCGGACCTCGACGCGGCGTGGGCGGCGCTGCTCCCCGCGCGGGTGTACGCGTTCAGTGCTTCGGCGACGCGGCTGCACACCGACGTCGCGTACGAGCCAGGAGACGTGCTGATGTTCGGGCCGGAGTCGGCCGGGCTGCCTCTTGAGGTTCAGTCGGCCCCCGAGGTGACCGATCGGGTGCGGCTGCCGATGCTGCCGTCGAGCCGGTCCCTGAACCTTTCGAACACCGCCGCGATCAGTGTCTACGAGGCTTGGCGGCAGAACGGCTTCGCGACCCCGTGAAGTGTCATGAGGGGTCCCCTACGGCAACCGCTGCCCCAGGAAGAGCGAAGCGGCGGCGCCGATCATCAAGACCAAAGTCCCGATGATGACCCATGGACGGCTCGCGTCGGCGTCCTTCAGTTCGTAACCGATCTGCTCGCCGAGGTCGTTGTACACGCGTTTCAGCTCGTCCGCGCTGGCCGCCTTGTAGAAATCGCCGCCCGAAAGCCGCGCGATCTCCTCCAGCGACTCGTCGTCGACCTTCACGTCCTGGGGTTTGCCGTCGATGTCGACCGAGCCGTGCGTGGTCCCGAACGAGATCGACGAGATCGGCACCTGTGCCTGTTTGGCGGCCTGCGCGGCCGTGTAGCCGCCTCGCGGTGCGTACAGGTCGTCCGGGACCGTCTGTTTGCCGTCACTCATCAGGACGATCCGGGCGGGTGGCGGGCCTTCCGCGCCACCGACGATCGCCGAGAAACTCTCGATCGACTGCAGCGCGGCGAAGATCCCTTCACCGGTGGCCGTCGACTGCGCGAGCTTCAGGTTGTCGATCGCCTTCACGACACCGCCGCGATCGGTGGTCGGCGCGACCAGCACGGTCGCCGTCCCCGCGAACGAGATCAGCCCGAGGTTCACCCCCGGGGTCATGTTCTGCGCGAACGAACGCGCCGACTCCTGGGCCGCCTTCAGCCGGGTGGGCGCGACGTCGGTCGCTTCCATCGACAGCGAGGTGTCGATCACCAGCATCACGGTGGCCCGGTTGCGGGGCACCTTCTGCTCGGCCGTCGGTCCGGCGAGGGCGACGGTGAGCACCAGCAGCGACAACACGATCAGGATGGCGGGAACGTGCCGCACCCAGCCTTGGCTCTTCGGCGCGATCTTGTCCAGCAGTTCCAGGTTGGCGAACCGCATGGTGCGCTTGCGCCGCGCGCGCTGGGAAAGCACGTAACCGACGGCGACCGCGGCGACCGCCAGCAGCAGCAGGAACCACCACGGCGAGGCGAATCCGGTCAGGCTCACGCGACACCACCGGACCAGCGGCGTTTGCGGGCCACCACAAACCGGACCATGTCGGCGATCCAGTCCGAATCGGTGCGCAGCACCAGATGCGCGGCACCGGCCCGCCGCAGCGCGGCCGCGACCTCCTGCCGGTGAGCGTGCGCCGCGGCGCCGAATTCCTTGCGCAGCAAGGCCGAAGCGTGCACTTCGCGCTGTTTCCCTGTCTCCGGGTCGGCCAGCACGACGGTGCCCACGTCGGGCAGGTCGATGTCGCGCGGGTCGAGGACTTCGATGGCGATGAGGTCGTGGTGCCCGCCGAGGGCACGCAACGCGCGCTGCCATTCCGTGTCACCGAGGAAGTCGGAGATCACGACGGCGAGCCCGCGACGGCGGGGCGGACGGCGCAGTTTCTCCAGCGCCGCGGCGAGATCCCCGCGGACACCCACTTCGGCACGCGGGGTCTCGGCGATCTTGCGGACCAGCCCCCGCGCGTGCGGAAGACCGCCGCGCGCCGGGATACGCGTGATACTGCCCGCCCCGTTCGTGACCAGCGCGCCGATCCGGTTGCCGCCCCCACCGGTCAGGTGGGCGACCGCGGCCGTCGCGCAGACGACCAGGTCACGCTTCTCGCACAGCGCGGTACCGAAGTCGAGGCTCGCGGACACGTCCGCCACCAGCCACGTCTCCAGTTCACGGTCGGCGACGGTCTCCCGGATATGCGGACTCGTCGTCCGCGCGGTGACCGCCCAGTCCATCCGGCGGACGTCGTCGCCGGGCTGATACGGCCGGGCTTCCCCCGGTTCCGAACCCGGTCCTGGCACCAGTCCGAGGTGGTTTCCCTGCAGCAGACCGTCGAGACGGCGGCGCACGTCGAGTTCGAGCGTGCGCAGGCCCGCCTCCATCCGCTCCCCGCGGAGTACCGGCGGAGCCCAGGAAGGACGTTCGCCCTTCTCGTTCTTCACGCGACTTCCCTACCTGACCGGTACGCCTGCCGGGACCGGGCCGCCCTGCCCGGTGCCGCCCTGCGGACGGGCCGAGACCTGCGGCAACGGCACGGTCTGCAGCACCCGCGTGATGATGTGGTCGATGGGGACGCCGTCGGCCAGCGCGTCGTAGGACAGCACGAGCCGGTGACGCAGCACGTCCGGGACGACGTCGACGACGTCCTGCGGCAGCACGTAGTCGCGGCCGCGGACCAGCGCCAGCGCCCGCGAGGCGGCGATGATGCCGAGGCTGGCACGCGGCGAGGCACCGTAGGACACCCAGCCCGCGACGTCGGCGAGACCGTGGTCGTTCGGGGTACGGGTGGTCAGCACGAGACGGACGACGTAGTCGACCAGCGCGTGGTGCACGAACACCTGCGAGGCCACGCCCTGCAGCCGGACCAGCTCACCCGGGGAGAGCACCTCCTGCGGGGTGGGCGGGGTGACACCCATCCGGTAGATGATCTCCCGCTCTTCCTCGGCGGTCGGGTACTCGACGACGATCTTGAAGAGGAACCGGTCGCGCTGCGCCTCGGGCAGCGGGTACACGCCCTCGTTCTCGATCGGGTTCTGCGTGGCGAGCACGAGGAACGGGTCGGGCATCTCGAAGGTCTGCCCGCCGATCGACACGTGCCGCTCCGCCATCACCTCGAGCATTGCCGACTGCACCTTCGCGGGCGCGCGGTTGATCTCGTCGGCGAGCACGAAGTTCGCCACCACCGGGCCCAGCTCGACGTCGAACCGCTCGGCGCCCTGCCGGTAGATCCGGGTGCCGAGGATGTCTGCGGGGACCAGGTCAGGGGTGAACTGCACGCGGGAGAACGAGCCCCCGACCACTCGCGCGAAGGTCTCGACGGCGAGGGTCTTCGCGACACCGGGGACACCTTCGAGCAGGAGGTGGCCCTTGGCCAGCAGGCCGACCAGCATCCGCTCGACCAGCCTGTCCTGGCCGACGATGATCCGCTTGACCTCGAACACGGTCCGCTCCAGCAACTGGGCGTCCCGCGCCGGCGTTCCGGGCTGCTGCTGCGCGCCGTCGGCGTAGCCGGGCTCGGTCACTCGTGCCTCCTGTGTTCCCCGCTTGCGTTCTTGCGTCCGGATGTGACCGTAGTGGTCGGTGGCACAGCCGTGCGTGAAGGTAGCCAACCGGACCACCGGTATGACGGCTGTGAAGGGGGCCATCCAGGCTAGGCCGTGTCCTAAGAGCCTGTCTGTGATCCCGATGGTGGGTATGGGTCGGGCCTCTGCTAGTGATCTAGACACCACATCATGATCACGACCAGCAGAGGCCCGATCT
>NZ_JBVKAE010000048.1:0-17413 GCF_055598845.1 Amycolatopsis sp. NPDC039088
ACATCAACGTCCCGTCTTGAAGTCCGTGAAGGCCTCCTTGAGGGACCCAGAGTCCCTCAAGGAGGCCTTCACGGACTTACCACCCACCACGCCACGTTTGGGTCACCTCTCAATAACCCTCATTAGCACTCACGACCCCACACATAACCGTACATAGAGACGTAAATCGGACACTAAATTAGCAGGAAATGTCCTTTGTGGACACTGAAGTCGGGCTGGTGTCGAGTGTCAAGGCCAAAGGACAACTTTGCCTCGCCCCTCAATGACCACGATCCCCACTCGCGACCGCGCGCCTCGAACTTGCTCCCTACAGCTTGTCGAGGATCAGCTTCGCCCGTTCTTCGGCGAGCCGGTACCCCGAGCGTGTGGCGAGTTCGAGTGCCAGCTCGCCGTGTGTCCGGGCCTCGTCGAGTTTCCCGAGTTCCAGCAGGGCTTCCGCGAGCCCGGTCCGCGCGGCGGCCTCGCACCAGAAGAAGCTCGTCGTGCGCGCGATCGACAACGCGAGCCGCTGGTGTTCGGCGGCCTCCTCGGGCAGGCCGAGACGCAGGCAGACCTCGCCGAGCCCGGCCAGGGTCCAGGCCTCGGTGCCCCGGTCGCCGATCTTGCGGGTGAGTTCGACGGCTTCGAGCGCGTCCTCGCGGTTCTGCTCGCTCGGGTCGAGCCTGCTTTCGAGGACGGCCCTGCCGGAAAGGGCCGTGGCTTCGCCGTAGGTGTAGCCGAGTTCGCGGTTGGCCGCGAGCGCTCGGGTGTAGAAGTCGTAGGCCTCGTCGGTCAGGCCGAGATCACGGTGCACATTGCCGAGGTCGACCAGCAGCACCGCGACGCTGAACCGGGCGCCGTCCCGTTCGGAGACCGCGAGCGCGCGGGTGAAGTTGGCGAGCGCCGCGTCGAGCTGGCCGGTCTGCCAGTACGGGAAACCGAGGTTCGCGAGCGCCATCGAGACACCCGGCATGTTCAGTTCTTCGCACAGCCGCAGGGATTCCAGCCCGCAGCGGATCGCCTCCTGCGGGTCGCCGAGGCGCTGGTGCACGGCGCTCAGATTGTTGAGCACGGCCGCGCGGCCCGCGTCCCATCCTTCGAGGAGATCTCCGCGCAGGGCGCTGGTGAGGTGTTCGCGCGCCTCGTCGTAGCGGCCGCTGTTGACGCAGGCGAGCGCGATGCTCAGGTGCATCGCCGCCTGTGCCTGTCCGGCGCCGCTGCGGCGGGCGGCCTTGAGGGCGGTCGACGCGGTGTCGATCCATTCCGCGTGATGGCCGCGCTGGTGGAAGAAGGCGCGCAGCGCGTCGGCCAGATGCCACGAGAACTCGGGCGGACCGTGTTCGGCGCTGTGCTCGACGGCGGCGGCGAGGTTCGGCCACTCGGCGTCCAGCCAGGCCAGCGCCTCGTCGGTGTCGGCGAAGGGGGTGCCCTCCGGCTCTTCGCGCGGCAGCCGCAAGAAGTGGGGGATGAGTACGCGGCCGGCGGCGTCGGCGGTGGTCAGGTAGCTCTCGAAGAGCCGCCTCTCCGCGGTGTCGCGTTCGGGCTTCGCGTCCTCGGACAGCGTGCGGCCCGCCGCGAAACTGCGGAGAAGGTCGTGGAACCGATAGCGGCCAGGGGTGTAGCGCTCGACCAGATGCGCCGCCGCGAGCGCCTTGAGCTGTTGGTTCGCGCGGGAAAGCGGGGCACCGGTCAGTGCCTGCGCGGCGGGCGGGGTGAACGTCTGGCCGGGTACGAGCGCGAGCCTGCGGAACAGCAGGCGGTGTTCCTCGGGCAGTGCCCGGTAGGAGACGCCGAACGCGGTGGTCACGGCGCTTTCCTCGGCGCCGTCGACGGTCAGCTCCGCCAGCGGGTCGCCACCGGCCAGCTCGCGGGCGAGTTCGGCGATCTCGGGTTCGCCGCTCGCGCCGAGGTTGGCCGCCGCGATCCGGAGGGCGAGCGGGAGATGCCCGCACAGCCTGGCCAGCTCCGCCGCCGCGCCCGCCTCGGCCGCGACGAGTTCGCTGCCCAGCACGGCTTCCAGCAGATGCCGCGCGTCTTCGGCGGGCAGCACGGACAGCGGGAGGGCACGGGCGCCCGTGCGGGCGATGAGGTCGCCGAGCCGCTGACGGCTGGTCACCAGGACGGTGCCCGACGGCGGCAGCAGTGGCATCACCTGACCGGTGTCGCGCACGTTGTCGAGGACCAGCAGGACCCGTTTGTCAGCGAGGAGGGAACGGAGGAGCGCGGCCCGTGCGTCGGTGTCCGGCGGAATGGCTTTCGGCGCGGTGCCGAGGGCCTGGAGGAGCTGCGTGAGCGCGACCGCCGGGGTGAGCGGTTCGTGATCGGGGTCGAATCCTCGCAGGTCGAGGTAGAGCTGCCCGTCGGGGAACGCGTCGCGGACGCGGTGTGCCCAGCGGACGGCGAGCGCGGTCTTGCCGACGCCGGCGGTCCCGCTGATCACCCAGATGTCGGTGCCCTCACCCGTTGGGCGGGTCGCCTCGTCGAGCCGCTCCAACTCGGTCGCCCGGCCGGCGAATCCCCGGACGTCGTGGGGCAGCTGCGCCGGGCGGACCGGCTCGGGTTTGACCGTGCCGGCCGCCGGTTCGAGAGCGGGGTCCGCCGCGAGGATGGCGGCTTCGAGTTTGCGCAGCTCCGGGGACGGGTCGAGGCCCAGCTCGCCACTGAGCCTGTCCCTCAGCGCGCGGAAGGCTTCGAGCGCGTCGTCGGTGCGGCCTTCGCGGTGCAGCGCGAGCATGAGCTGCCCGACGAACCGCTGACGCAGGGGATGCGCGGCGACCAGTCCGGTCAGATCCGCGAGCACCTCCCGGCCGCGGCCGAGCCGCAACTGCGCGTCCGCGCGATCCTCCAGCGCGGTCCAGCGCGCCTCGTTCATGCCGCCGCGCAGTCGCTGGGCGACTTCGCCGCTCACGACGTCGGACAACGCCTCGCCGCGCCACAACCCGAGCGCCTCGTCCAGGAGTTCCACGGCGGTCTCGTCGTCGGCCTTGCGCGCTTGCGCGGTCAGCTCGGTGAAACGGTGCAGGTCGACCTGGCGCGGATCGACCTTCAGCAGGTAACGGGTCCCCTCGGAAACGATCTCCGGCCCGCCCGCGCCGCGGAACACCGCCCGCAGCCGGGACACCAGCGCCTGCACGGTGTTCCGGGCGCTCACCGGCGGTTCTTCCGGCCAGAGCAGGTCGATGATCCGGTCGCGCGGGACCGGCTTGCCCGCCTCCAGCAGCAGAACCGCCAGCACGAGCCGCTGTTTGGGCGAGCCGAGCTCGACCGGGCCGCCGTCGGCCCACGCCTCGACGGCGCCGAGGACGCGGAACTCCACCCGGCCACCTCCGCCCACACCTCGTCAGAGCCTGCAAGCGTAGTGCAAGCGCCCTGCATCCGGCCCCGGTGATCCTTGGGCGGTGTCCACCGAGGACCCGTCGCCGGAACCGTGCCCAACCAACAAGACGGGCAGGACCCCCCATTCGGTTCCGGTACGACGGTGGACACCTTCAACTTGCACAGGCACCGCCTTCTGACGGCGGTGGGGGTTGGGGGTAGTGCCAGCTCGACGTCTTCCCCCGTGTCGTCGAACTGGCGCTTCTTCTTGACTGGGGCTGGGGTTTTTCTCGTCGCCGTCTCTCGGCGACGTCCTGGGGAGAGGCGGGCGGGCCGGATGTGGCCCGCCCCGCTCCAGGACCTTCCGCGGATCAGCGGACCGCATTCAGAGGACTAAACGCGTTCGTCGCTTGACAAGGGCGCTCGTCTGCCTGCACCCTTTCACTACTTAATTAGTGAAAGGGTGTTGCCAGTGGTCACCTTCCACCTGGACAAGGGCTCGGGCGTCGCGACGTACGTCCAGCTCGTCCAGCAGGTCAAACACGCCATCCGGCTGGGCCTCCTGGAGCCGGGCGACCGGCTGCCGACGGCGAAGGAAGTGGTCGCCGAGCTGGCGATCAACCCGAACACCGTCCTCAAGGCCTACCGCGAACTGGAGCGCGAGGGGCTCGTCGAGGGAAAGCCGGGTCTCGGCACTTTCGTGCAGAAGACGCTCGGGGGCGCTTCGTTCACCGAGCACGCGCGGTTGCGGAAGAGCCTGGGGGTCTGGGTCCGCGACGCCCGCGAATCGGGGCTGGATCAGGAAGACGTCGAGGCGTTGTTCACCTCTGTGGTGGTCGACGGCTTTCGAGGGGAGCGAACCGCGTGAATGAGAAACCCGTCATCGAAGCCACCGGCCTCGGCAAGCGTTACCGCCGCAAGTGGGCGCTGCGCGACTGTTCCCTGTCCGTCCCGAAAGGACGAGTCGTGGCACTGGTCGGGCCCAACGGCGCGGGCAAGACGACCTTCCTGCACCTCGCCGTCGGGCTGCTCGACGCGACCCTCGGCTCGGTCTCGATTCAAGGAACCGCCGCGTTCCTGGCGCAGGACAAACCGTTGTACCCCGGCTTCAGCATCGCCGAGATGCTGAAGTTCGGCAGACGGCTGAACCCCGGCTGGGACGACGAGTTCGCGCACAAACGCATCGATTCGCTGCGGCTTCCCTTGAAACACAAGGTGGGCAAGCTTTCCGGCGGTCAGCGCGCGCAGGTCGCGCTCACCCTCGCGCTCGCGAAACGCCCGGATCTGCTGGTGCTCGACGAGCCGCTCGCGAATCTCGACCCGCTGGCCCGGCACGAGGTCATGCGCGGGCTGATGGAGGCGGTCGCCGAAACCGGCATGACCGTTCTGCTCTCCTCTCATGTCGTTTCCGACCTGGAAAACACCTGTGACTGGCTGATCGTCCTCAACGGCGGCCGCGTCCAGGTCAGCGGGGACATCGACGAACTCGTCGCCGGGCACCGGATCCTTTCCGGACCGGCGGAGGAGGCCGACGCGCTGGCCAACCGCGTCGCGGTCGTGGACGAGGCCAGGGCGGGCAGGCAGGTGACCGTCTTCGCCCGTACCGCGCCGGTCCCGCTGGGTCCACAGTGGACCGAACGGCCCGCGAACCTGGAGGAGCTGGTGCTCGCCTACCTGAGACGGCCCGACTCCGCGAGCCTGCCTCGTCCGACACTGGCCTCGGCGTAAGGGGGAACGATGTTCTGGCTCACCTACCGTCAGCACCGGTCGCAGCTGCTGATCACCGCGGGCGCCCTCGTCGTGGTCGGGATCCTGTTGCTGATCAACGGAAACGCCGCGGCGGGCAGCCCGGTTCCGGCGGACTACTTCGAGAGTCTCTACGCCTATCTCTCCTGGCTGCAGGTGGCTCCGGTGGCGATCGGCGTCTTCTGGGGAGCGCCGCTGCTCGCCGCCGAATACGAGCGCGGCACCACGAAACTCGCCTGGACGCAGTCGATCTCGCGGTTCCGGTGGCTCGGCGTGAAACTGGGGTTCCTCGCCCTCCTGGTCACGCTGGCAGGCCTGGCGTTCGGCCTGATGATGCGGCGCTGGCTGGAGGTCTTCCCGACCGATCGCGGCGACACGAATTTCACCAGCCACTTCGACAATCCGGTCCTGTTCGCGATGACCGGCGTGGCGCCCGGCGCGTGGTGGCTCTTCGGCTTCGTCATGGGCACGGCGGCGGGCGCGGTCATCCGCAAGACGCTCCCGGCCATCGCCGTCACCATCGCGGTGACCGTGGGATTGATGATCGGCGTGTCCAGCGTCCGCGATTTCTACGCCGAACCGAGGCTCGTCGTCCTGGGCGCGGCGGGCCCGACCGGGCATGATCCCGGCGGCCGGGTCGTCGACATGATCATGGATGCCGGCGGACAGATCACCGCGCTCAAGATCCTGCCGCAGGACTTCTACTGGCGCTTCCAGTGGACCGAAGCCGCGATCCTGGCCGGCGTCTCGCTCCTCCTCGCCGTCACCGCGACCTGCGCCATCCGGCGACGTTCCTAGAAAGGGAAACGTTCTTGCTCTGGCTCACCTGGCGGCAGCATCGCGCTCAGCTGCTCGTCACCCTGGGGTTCCTGGTCGCGCTAGGCGGAGTCCTGCTCCTGTCCGGCCGGGTCGCCCTCGACGCGGCGAACGGACAGATCTCTTCCTACTGCTACGGAGGCGGCGTCCCGTGCCGCGATCGCGACGCGGGACTGGAAGACCTCTACCAGAAGATCTACCCGCTGGTGGTGATGCTGCCGTTCGTTCCCTTGCTGGCGGGCGTCTTCTGGGGCGCGCCGCTGCTCGCCAGGGAGTACGAACGCAACACCCATCAGCTCGCCTGGACGCAGTCGGTGAGCCGTGGGCGCTGGCTGGGTGTCAAGTTCGGCGTCCTCGCCGGATGCGCGGCGCTCGCCGGGCTCGGTTCGGGGCAGATGTTCGGCAGGTGGCTGGAGATCTTCCCCGGCAAGGCCGGGACGCTCGCCGAGACCGCGTACTTCGGCGCCGTCGGTATCGCACCCGCGGCCTGGTGGCTGTTCGCCTTCACGCTCGGCGCCGCGGCCGGGGTGCTGGTGCGCAAGACGTTGCCCGCCATCGCGATCACGGTCGCGGTGTTCGTCGCCGCTTCGATCGCCCTGCTGCTCCTGCGGCCGCATTACGCCGAACCGGTGCGCACGATCGGCGCGGATCCCACCGCCAAGGACGCCCTGATCGTCCAAGCGGGCAGGGTCGCCCCGGACGGGCGTGAGCTGCGGTTGATGGACGACGTGCCCGAATGTCCTCGCGGCAGGGGGATGAACGCCTGCGTCGAAGCCGCGGGTTACCGCGACTTCACCGTGTACCAGCCTTCCAGCCGGTTCTGGCGGTTCCAATGGACCGAGGCGGGTATCCTGCTCGCCGCGACCGCGGTGCTCGGGGGTGTCGCGGTAGGGGGAACGGTCCGCCGCCGTCGCTGAGGAGGCGGCGGACCGTCCGGCCGGCGCTGGAAAAACTCAGTCGAGCTGCAGCTCGGGGGAGTACAGATCGAACCAGTGGTAGAGGTCCAGCGCCCGGTCGATGCCGGTGCGCTGGGCCGAGGACATCGTCACCGGGTCCACTTCGGACACCCGGTGGAGCCAGTCGCGGTCCACCAGTGAGAACACCGGGTTGTCGCGTTCGGCCAGCGCCTCCTTGGCCTGCTGCTGCAGCGCCGCCGCGTAGCCGGGGTCCTGAGTGGACGGATACGGGCTCTTGACGCGGTCACGCACCGACGCGGGCAGCACATGCTTCGTGGCGTGCCGCAACAGGCTCTTCTCCCTGCCGTCGAACGTCTTCAGCGACCAAGGCGTGTTGTAGACGTACTCGACGAGCCGGTGGTCGCAGAACGGCACCCGCACCTCGAGCCCGACGGCCATCGACGCCCGGTCCTTGCGGTCCAGCAGCATCCGAACGAACCGGGTGAGGTGGAGGTTGCAGACCGTCCGCATCTTCCGGTCCTGCTCGCTTTCGCCGTCGAGGTACTCGACCTGCGCGACCGCGGTGCGGTACTGGTCGGCGACGTAGCCGGGCAGGTCCAGCTTGCTCCGGACGTCCTCGCGCAGCAGGGTTTCCCGCTCACTGGTGAGTCCCATGCGGAACGCGAGCCAGGGGAACGTCCCCGAGTTCACCGACGCCTCGTCGTGGAACCAGCGGTATCCGCCGAACACCTCGTCGGCCGACTCGCCGGACAGCGCCACCGTGGATTCCGCGCGGATCGCCTTGAACAGCAGGTACAGCGAGGTGTCCATGTCCCCGAGCCCGGCCGGGATGTCCCGCGCGGTCAGCACCTTGCGGCGGACCTCCGGATCGCTGAGGTCCGCCGGGTTGAGCATGACGTCCTTGTGGTCGGAACCGACCAGTTCCGCGACGTCGCGGATGTAGGGCGAGTCCGGGGTGTCCCGCACCTCGTCCGGTTTGAAGTTCTCTTCCTGGCCGAGGAAGTCGACCGAGAACGTGCGCAGCCGTTCGCCCTCTTCGGCCAGCCGCGCGGCGGCGAGACCGGTGACGGCGCTGGAGTCGAGCCCGCCGGACAGCAGGACGCAGCGGGGGACGTCGGCGATCAGCTGGCGGTGCACGATGTCGGTCATCAGCTCGCGCACCCGCTCGACCGTGGTCTCCTGGTCGTCCGTGTGCTGCTTGGCGTCGAGCTTCCAGTACGTCCGCGTGCGGATGCCGGAGCGGTCGACGGTGACGATGGTGCCGGGGCCGACCTCGTGCATGCCCTTCCACAGCGACCAGCCGGGGGTCTTGGTCATCGCCATCAGTTCGCGCAGGCCGTCGGTGTCGACCACCTTGCGTGCCAAGGGGTTGGCGAGGATCGCCTTCGGCTCGGAGCCGAACAGGACGCCGTCCGGGGTCGGGTAGTAGTAGAACGGCTTGATGCCCATGCGGTCACGGATCATCACGAGCTTCTCGTCGCGCTCGTCCCAGATGGCGAAGGCGTACATCCCGTTGAGGTGATCGACGACCGCGTCGCCCCACTCCAGGTAGCCGTGCAGCACGACCTCTGTGTCGCTGTCGGTCTCGAATTTGTGGCCACGCTGGGAAAGTTCCGCGCGCAACTCGGTGAAGTTGTACGCCTCGCCGCTGTAGACCATGGCCGCCAGCCCGGCTTCGGCCATCGGCTGCCTGCCGCCCGGCAGGTCGATGATCGCCAGCCGCCGGTGGCCCAGCGCCACGTTCGGCCGGACCCAGGTGCCCGAGTCGTCAGGGCCGCGGCAGGCCATCGTGGCGGTCATCGCGTCGACGACCTCCCGGCGCTGCGTGAGGTCCGTGCCGAAGGAGACCCATCCTGCGATTCCGCACATCGCTACCTCCTGTTGCTTAGCACATACAACTATCTGTAACACCGGTGTAACACGCTTCGGCGCGGTTGTCTGCCCGAATTGCACGCTCCGTCCGCAGTACGTCACGGGCTGTGGGGCACATCACCGGGCATCAAGAAGTCGTAAAGGCACCTGATCGGGGCATCAAGACGCCGTCAGTCCCCGGTCGCGATGGTCTGTACCAGGCGCACTGTTGCGGGGTCCTGGTCGCCGATGGGGTGACCTGTCCTGAGAGGTGCCTTGTGGCCGACTTGCTCTACGCCGTGCTCCTGATCGGCGTATTCGTGGTTCTCGCCCTGACCCTGCGTGGTCTGGAGAAGCTGTGACCGGCACGGGAGCCGTGGCCAACGTCGTCGGCGGACTGCTGGCGCTGGGGCTGATCGTCTATTTGTTCATCGCACTGGTCAGGCCGGAGAAATTCTGATGTCAGACACCGCGGCCGGCCTCCTGCAGGCCGGCCTCTTACTCGTCGCGCTCGCCGCGGTCTACAAACCGCTAGGCGACTACATGGCGCGCGTCTTCTTGACCGAGAAGCACACCAAGGCCGAACGCGGCCTGTACCGCCTGTTCCGGGTGAACCCCGGATCGGAACAGCACTGGAAGACCTACGCGTCCGCCGTGATCGGCTTCTCGTTCGTCTCCGTCGTTTTCCTGTACCTGCTTCAGCGGTTCCAGTCGATCCTGCCGTGGAGCCTCGGCAAGGAACCGGTCTCGCCGGCGGTCGCGTTCAACACCGCCGTCAGCTTCGTGACCAACACGAACTGGCAGTCCTACAGCCCCGAAGCGACCATGGGTCACTTCGTGCAGATGGCCGGCCTGACCGTGCAGAACTTCCTGTCCGCCGCCGTCGGGCTCGCGGTCGCCGTCGCGGTGGTGCGCGGATTCGTCCGCTCGAAGACCGACCGCCTCGGCAACTTCTGGGTGGACCTGACCCGCGGGACGATCCGGATCCTGCTGCCGATGGCGTTCGTGGCGGCGATCCTGCTGATCGCGCTCGGCGTCGTCCAGAGCCTCAAGAGTGGCGTCGACGTCCTCAACCCGGACGGGAGCACGAGCAAGATCGCGCTCGCCCCGGCCGCGAGCCAGGAGGCGATCAAGGAACTCGGCACCAACGGCGGCGGCATCTTCAACGCCAACTCCTCGCATCCGTTCGAGAACCCGAACGCCTGGACCAACCTGATCGAGATCTTCCTGATCCTCGTCATCCCGGTCTCGCTCACCCGGACCTTCGGCAAGCTCGTCGGCAACACCAAACAGGGTTACGTCCTGCTGTCGGTGATGGCCGGGCTGTTCACCGCGATGCTCGCGGTGACCTGGCTCGCCGAGGCCCACGCGAGCGGTCCGGCGCCGCTGGCCGCCGGGGCGAACATGGAGGGCAAGGAACAGCGGTTCGGCATCGGACTGAGTTCGCTGTTCGCCAACGCCACCACGGGGACCTCCACCGGCGCGGTCAACGGCATGCACGACAGCTACAGCGGACTCGGCGGCGGCGGAGCGCTGCTCAACATGCTCCTGGGCGAGATCTCGCCGGGCGGGGTGGGCACCGGTCTCTACGGCATCCTCGTGATGGCCGTGATCGCGATGTTCCTCGCCGGGCTGATGGTCGGCCGGACGCCGGAATACCTGGGGAAGAAGCTCGGCAAACGCGAGGTCACCTGCGCGGCGGTCTCGATGCTCGCCATGCCGACGGTGGTGCTGCTCGGTTCCGGTATCGCGCTCATGCTGGCCGACACCCCGGCCGCCATGACCAACTCGGGCGCGCACGGCCTCTCCGAGGTCCTCTACGCCTACGCCTCGGCGGGCAACAACAACGGCAGCGCGTTCGGTGGGCTCACCGTGACGAACGACTGGTTCCAGTCCTCGTTGTCGGTGGCGATGCTGCTCGGCCGGTTCATCCCGATCCTCGCCGTGCTGTGCCTGGCCGGATCCCTTGCCTCGCAACGGAAGGTCCCGGAGACCGCCGGCACGCTGCCGACCACCGGGCCGCTCTTCGGCACGATGCTCGCGGGCACGATCGTGCTCGTCGCGGCCCTCACCTTCATCCCGGCGCTCGCGCTCGGGCCCATCGCAGAGGCACTCGCAGCATGAGCCGCGGCAAGCACCGGGACCACAGCGCGCGCGCTGGTCGGCAGACCCCGCTATCGGGGCGGCAGGGCGCCATTTCGCCGGACACGCGCTTCATCGGAATATCGCGCCCTGGCGACGCGATCGCGGCCGCGCGCAAACTTGCGAAGGACACAGCATGACCGTCACTCAAGAACGCACTCCCGAAGAGACAACGCAGCACCACGTGGAGAACACCGGCCGGGTCGGCGCGGGGATCTTCAGCCCCCGTCAGCTGCTGACCTCCCTGCCCGAGGCGCTGCGCAAGCTGAACCCCAAGCATCAGCTCGCCAACCCGGTCATGTTCGTGGTGTGGATCGGCTCCGCGCTGACCACGGTCTTCGCGATCACCGACCCGAGCGTGTTCACCATCCTCATCACGATCTGGCTGTGGTTCACCGTCCTGTTCGCGAACCTCGCCGAGGCCGTCGCGGAGGGCCGGGGCAAGGCGCAGGCGGAAACCCTGCGGCGCAGCAAGAAGGAGACCATCGCCCGTCGTCTCACCGAGGACGGCGACGAGGAGCAGGTGCCGGGTGCCGACCTCCGCGTCGGGGATCTCGTGGTCGTCGAAGCCGGACAGGTCATCCCTGGCGACGGCGACGTCGTCGAGGGCATCGCGACCGTCGACGAATCGGCCATCACCGGCGAGTCGGCCCCGGTCATCCGCGAGTCGGGTGGCGACCGGTGCGCGGTCACCGGCGGTACGACGGTGCTTTCGGACCGCATCGTCGTGAAGATCACCACCAAACCCGGTGAGTCCTTTGTGGACCGCATGATCGCCTTGGTGGAAGGCGCTTCCCGGCAGAAGACGCCGAACGAGATCGCGCTGACGATCCTGCTCTCGACGCTCACCATCATCTTCCTGCTCGCCGTCGTGGCCCTGCAGCCGATGGCCGGGTACTCCGGCAGCCAGCAGTCCGTGATCGTGCTGACCGCGTTGCTGGTCTGCCTGATCCCGACGACGATCGGCGCGCTGCTGTCCGCGATCGGTATCGCCGGGATGGACCGGCTGGTGCAGCGCAACGTGCTCGCGACGAGCGGCCGCGCGGTGGAGGCCGCCGGCGACGTCTCGACCCTGCTGCTGGACAAGACCGGCACGATCACCTTCGGCAACCGCAAGGCCACCGAGCTGATCCCGGTCGGATCCTCCACTGTGGACGACATCGCCAAGGCGGCCCGGCTGTCCAGCCTCGCCGACGGCACGCCCGAAGGCCGCAGCATCGTCGAACTCGCCGCGAGGGAGCACGGTCTCGCGGAGACGGCGTCCGACGGCGAGAAGCTCGCGGACTTCGTCGAGTTCACCGCGCAGACCCGGATGAGCGGAATCGACATCGGCGAGCGTCAGGTCCGCAAGGGCGCCACCGCCGCCGTCCGCGAATGGGTCCGCGACCGCGGCGGCGACATGCCTGACGAGACCGAGCGTGTCGTCGACGAGATCAGCCAGCAGGGCGGGACCCCGCTGGTGGTCGCGGAATACGACGGCGCGAAGGCGTTCGTGCGTGGCGTGGTCCGGCTGTCCGATGTGGTCAAACCGGGGATGAAGGAACGTTTCGTCCAGCTCCGCGCGATGGGCATCAAAACCGTCATGATCACCGGGGACAACCCGCTGACGGCCAAGGCCATCGCCGAGGACGCGGGTGTCGACGACTACCTCGCCGAGGCCAAACCCGAAGACAAGATGGCGCTGATCCGCAAGGAACAGGAGGGCGGGCGGCTGGTCGCGATGACCGGCGACGGCACCAACGACGCCCCCGCGCTGGCGCAGTCCGACGTCGGCGTCGCGATGAACACCGGGACCTCCGCCGCCAAGGAGGCGGGGAACATGGTGGACCTCGACTCCGACCCGACGAAGCTGATCGAGATCGTGGAGATCGGCAAGCAGCTGCTGATCACCCGCGGCGCGCTGACCACCTTCAGCGTCGCCAACGACCTCGCGAAGTACTTCGCGATCCTGCCCGCGATGTTCACCGGCATCTTCGCCCAGCTCGGCGCGCTCAACATCATGCACCTGGCGACGCCGAAGTCGGCGATCCTGTCGGCGGTCATCTTCAACGCCCTGATCATCGTCGGGCTGATCCCGCTCGCCCTGCGCGGCGTCCGGTACAAGCCGTCCTCGGCTTCGGCGCTGCTGCGCCGGAACCTGCTGGTCTACGGCCTCGGTGGCATCGTCAGCCCGTTCCTCGGGATCTGGCTGATCGATCTCGTGGTCCGTCTCATCCCTGGAATCGGGTAACCATGAACGCACTGCTGAAGCAGACCCTCGCCGGGCTTCGTGTCCTGCTGGTCTTCACCGTCCTGCTGGGTGTCGTCTATCCGCTGGGTGTCTGGGCGATCTCCCGGATCCCCGGTCTCGAAGGCAATGCCGAGGGCTCGATCGTCACCCGGAACGGGCAAGCCGTCGGCTCGTCGCTGATCGGGATCGACCCGGTCGCCGCGGACCCGGCCAAGGACCCGTGGTTCCACAACCGCCCGTCCGCGGGATCGAAGGACGTGCTCGGCCCCGGCGACCCGTCGTCGTCCGGCGCGTCGAACAAGGGGCCCTCCAACGAGGACCTGGTCGCCGCCATCGGTGAGCGCAAGAAGCTGATCGCCGCCCGCGAAGGCGTCCAGGAATCGCAGGTGCCCGCCGACGCGGTGACGGCGTCGGGCTCCGGGATGGACCCGGCGATCAGCGTCGCCTACGCCGACCTCCAGATCCCGCGGGTGGTCAGGAACACCGGCCTGTCCGAGGAGAAGATCCGGCAGCTCGTGGCCGACAACACGAGCGGCGCCGGGATCGGTGTGCCGGGCGTCAATGTGCTGAAGGTCAACTTGGCCGTGCGCGACGCGGCCGGAGGAGCACACTGACAGACGTGGACGAGAACACGACCAAGCCGCGCCGGGGCGAGCTGAGGATCTACCTCGGCGCGGCCCCTGGCGTCGGGAAGACCTTCGCGATGCTCGGTGAGGCGCGCCGCCGCCTCGACCGGGGCACCGACGTGGTCATCGGCCTGGTCGAGACGCACGGGCGGAAGAAGACCGCGGAACTCGTCGAGGGCCTCGAGATCGTGCCGCGCCGCCGGTCCGCGCACCGGGACCACGCGTTCGAGGAGATGGACCTCGACGCGCTGCTCGCCCGCGCGCCCGAGGTCGCCGTCGTCGACGAACTCGCGCACACCAACGTGCCGGGATCGCGCAACGAGAAGCGCTGGCAGGACATCGACGAGCTGCTCGACGCCGGGATCGACGTCCTCTCCACGGTCAACGTGCAGCATCTGCAGAGCCTCAACGACGTCGTCGAGCGGATCACCGGCGTCACCCAGCAGGAGACGGTGCCTGACGAGGTCGTGCGGCGGGCCGAGCAGCTGGAGCTGGTCGACATCACCCCGGAGGCGCTGCGCAGGCGGCTGGCGCACGGCAACGTCTACCCGGCCGAGCGGATCGACGCGGCGCTGGGCAACTACTTCCGGCCGGGCAACCTCACCGCGCTGCGGGAACTGGCGCTGCTGTGGGTCGCCGACCAGGTGGACGTCGCCCTGCAGCGGTACCGGGCCGAGCAGAAGATCACCGACACCTGGGAAGCACGCGAACGGGTGGTCGTGTCCATCACCGGCGGGCCGGAGAGCGAGACGCTGATCCGCCGGGCGAGCCGGATCGCGAACCGCGCGGGCGCCGAACTGCAGGTACTGCACATCCTGCGCGGCGACGGGCTCGCCGCGATGGGGCCGACGGCGGTCGGGAAGTACCGGAAGCTGGCCGACGAGGTCGGCGCGACCTTCCACACCGTCGTCGGCGACGACGTCCCGACGGCGCTGCTCGATTTCGCGCGGGGAGTGAACGCCACCCAGCTGGTGGTCGGGACCTCACGACGGTCACGGGTCGCGCGGTTGTTCGACGAGGGCATCGGCGCGGCCGTGGTCCAGCGGTCCGGTCCGATCGACGTCCACATGGTCACGCACGCCCAGGCGGGCGGACGGCTGCGCGCCCGGTTCGGCCGGAGCCCACTGCCGTCCTCGCGGCGGCTGGCGGGTTGGACGCTCTCCCTGTTCTTGCCGGCGCTGGCGACGCTGATCGGTGTCCTGCTGAAGGATCAGCTCGACTTCTCCACCGACGTGGTCGACTACGTCCTCGCGACCGTCCTGGTCGCGCTCGTCGGCGGACTCGGGCCGGCGCTGGTGGCGGCGGTGTTCTCGGCGGGGCTGCTGAACTTCTTCTTCACCCCGCCGCTGTACACCTTGACCGTCCACGAGCCGCGGAACGTGATCACCCTGGTCGCGATGGTCCTGGTGGCGATCCTCGTCGCGGCGGTGGTCGACACCGCCGCGCGGCGCGCCACCCAGGCCGCGCGGGCACGGACGGAAGCGGCGCTGCTCGCGTCCTACGCGCGGACCGTGCTCGCGCACACCAACCCGATCGAGCGGCTGCTGGAGAAGGTCCGCGAGAACTTCGGGATGACTTCGGTGACCTTGCTGGAAAAGCGGGACGGGAAGTGGAAGCGGGTGGCGAACGCGGGTTCGGATCCCTGCGCCGACCCGGACCAGGCCGACGCCGACATCGCGGTGACCGCCGACGTCCACCTCACCCTGCGCGGCCGCACCCTGCCCGCGTCCGATCGGGGAGTGCTGGAAGCCGTCGCCGGGCAGGCACTGCTTTCGCTGCGGCAGCAACGGACGGCGAAGGCGGCCGTCCGCGCCGAACGCAAGGCCGAGGCGACCGAGTTGCGCACGGCTCTGCTTTCGGCCGTGGGACACGACCTCCGCACGCCGCTGACGTCGATCAAGGCGTCCATCGGCAGCCTCCGCGCGACCGACATCTCACTGTCCGAAGAGGACACCGACGAACTGCTCGAAGCGATCGAGGAGTCGGCGGACCGGCTCGCCGGGCTGATCGACAACCTGCTCGACTCCTCCCGGCTGGCGACCGGCGCCGTCCGGCCGCATCTGCGTCCGGTCGGCTACGACGAGGTCGTCTCGCACGCCCTGTCCAATGTGGACGACTCGGCTTCGGTCGTGGTCGCGATCGACTCCCGGCTACCCTCGGTCTGCGCCGATCCCGGGCTGCTGGAACGGGTCGTGGCGAACGTGATCGACAACGCGCTGCGGCACGGGAAGTCCGGCGAGCCGGTTTCCGCCCGCGCCAGCACCCACTCCGACCACGTCGAACTGCGGATCGTCGACCACGGTCGCGGGCTGAAGAAGGGCACCGCGGACTCGGCGTTCGCGCCGTTCCAGCGGCTCGGCGGGGACCGGGACACCGTGCCGGGGGTCGGGCTGGGGCTTTCGGTCGCCAAGGGATTCACCGAGGCGATGGGCGGGCGGATCCGGGCGGAGGACACGCCGGGCGGCGGGCTCACCGTCGTCATCTCGCTGCCCGCGTATGTCGGTCAGGACCCGGAAAAGAACCTCCTCGCTTTCGACGACGAGGGCTTTGAACACGAAGAGGAGGAGCGAGTGCGATGAGTGCCGAAAGCGTGTCGGCGACCGTGCTGGTCGTCGACGACGAACCGCAGATCGTGCGAGCCCTGCGGATCAACCTGTCCGCCCGCGGCTACAAGGTGATCACCGCGCACGACGGGACGGCCGCGCTGAAGGCCGTCGCCGAGACCAAACCCGACGTCGTCGTCCTCGACCTCGGCCTGCCCGATCTCGACGGCACCGAGGTGATCGCCGGGCTGCGCGGCTGGACGACGGTGCCGATCATCGTCCTGTCCGCCCGCGGCGACTCGGCCGACAAGGTCCAGGCACTCGACGCCGGCGCCGACGACTACGTCACCAAACCGTTCGGCATGGACGAACTGCTGGCCCGGTTGCGCGCGGCGGTCCGCCGGTCGGCGACGTCCAGTGTGGACGGTGCGGACGCGGTGGTGGACACGGGCTCGTTCCGCATCGACCTGGCGGCGAAGAAGGTGCGCCGGGACGGCAAGGAAGTGCACCTCACCAAGACCGAATGGGGTGTCCTGGAACTGCTGGTGCGCAACCGGGGACGGCTGGTGGCGCAGAAACAGCTGCTGCACGAGGTGTGGGGGCCGACGTATGAGACCGAGTCGCACTACCTGCGGGTGTACCTGGCGCAGCTGCGGCGGAAACTGGAACCGGAACCCTCGCGGCCGCGGCACCTGCTGACGGAACCGGGGATGGGGTACCGCTTCGAAATGTGAGCCTGGTTGTCACTTGGGGAGGCTTACCGAGGGCCGGAAGTGTCACGACCAACCCAGCCCACCCCTCACCCGCAGCCTCAAGTCAGGAAAGTCCGTGAAGGCCTCCTTCCCTACCTTGAAAGTCAGGGTCCCGGCAAAGTCGCAGAGTTGCTGGTCGGCACTGTTCTTGGTGGTCCGGATGTGGCATCGCTGATGCCCTCTGTTGATCAAGCTTCGCAACCGAAGGCGACCCCGCGTCTATGAAGGAATTGGGACACTCAACGTCCCAATTCCTTCATGGACGTCGCCCTGCGCCATGACCAAGAGGTCCCCGACCTGCACGATCCCGACTTTGCCGGGACCCTGACCTTGAAAGTAGGGAAGGAGGCCTTCCCGGACACGCCCACAGTTGGCTTACTCCTCAACGGAACCCTGCAAGCATCGCCCGGCTCACCCGCGCCAAGACCAAAACGCGGGGTGTGGAAGGGGGTTTTCTTTTGAAACGTTTTGGGGAAGGGAACTTTTTTGTGGGGTG
>NZ_JBVKAE010000048.1:17423-52022 GCF_055598845.1 Amycolatopsis sp. NPDC039088
CCTCCGAAAAGAAACCGGAAAAACCTCCCCCCACACACAAAAAAAAAAACAAAACACCACACCGCAAACTTCCCCTTCCCCAAAAATTTGGCAAAAAACCCCCCCCCCCCCCCCCGCTAGGGAGGTCTACTGGGCGCTGCGCGTGCTCGTGTCGGTGCCCGAGGTGCTGGACCGGCCGGGCGTCGACTCGCTCGGAGCGCCGCTGGTGCTGGAGCCACCGCCCGGCTGGCTCGACGGGGGATCCGTCGGAGTCGTCGTGGTGGGGGTGGTCGGGGTGGGTGTGTTCGTCGTCGGCTTCGGCGTGGTGGGCTTCGGCGTGGTCGGGGTCGTCGGCGGCAGGACCGTGTTGCCCGGCGGCTGGCCGGGGCCCGGGTTCGGCGGCGGCGGGGGAGGCGGGGTGATGATGCTCGTCGTCTCCTTGCCGTCCGCGCCGACCGACGTCACCGTGGTCGGCGGTGGGGTGGAGCTGGTGGGCGCGCCGGGGGTCGGCTCGCCGCTGACGGTCATCGGGCCGCCGGGGACGGCGTTGCCGGGGACCAGCTGGACGCCGGCGGGGGAGGTGTTCTGCCCGCCGGGGACGCCGGTGCCGCCCGCGGTGGCCGAGACGCCGGGGCCCGCCAGTTCGGCGATCGCGGCGAAGGCCGTCGCCACCACGAGGCCACTGACGCCGAGTACGGCGTAGCCGCTGCGGTTGAGCTTGCCGGTGGCGCCGCGCGGGGGCGCCACGGACACGCGTGCGCTCGGATCAGACCCGTCGGGACGGGACATGTGCTGGCTCCTCGGATGGGGGACTTCGGGGAGTTCGAGACAGCAGGCGAGTATGCCAAGCCGTCTCCGGCTACCCGGGCGAGGTAGCCCAAGTGGGGACCCGGCGCGGAGATTATCACCGCCACTTCACGGTCCGCGAACGACGGCGGACCGGGTGCTCACCCTCCGCGTTCGCCCGCATGGTGCACGATGGAGGTCGTGAGTGAGGAAGAAACACACATCAGGCTGACCGCGTGGGTGCACGGCCGTGTCCAGGGGGTCGGTTTCCGCTGGTGGACCCGCAGCAGGGCGCTTGAGCTGGGGTTGGCCGGCAGCGCGCGCAATCTGGCCGACGGACGTGTCGAGGTGGTAGCGGAGGGTGCTCGTGAACACTGTGAGCGGCTTTTGGCGGCTTTGCGGTCCGGGGAATCACCCGGAAGTGTGGATCACGTCGTCGAGCGCTGGTCGCCCGCGAAAGGTGGGCTCCAGGGGTTCGTGGAGCGCTGAGGCCCCGCGTCCCACGATCACCGTGAGCACACAGGTAGCCTGGGCCGATTGAACGACCGGTTCCCGCGGCAAGAGGGGTCAGCACGACGTGCACCTGAAGAGCCTGACGCTCAAGGGCTTCAAGTCCTTCGCCTCGGCGACGACGTTGCGTTTCGAGCCGGGCATCACCTGCGTGGTCGGACCGAACGGCTCTGGCAAGTCGAACGTCCTCGACGCGCTCCGCTGGGTCATGGGCACCCAGGGCGCGAAAGACCTGCGCGGCGGCAAGATGGAGGACGTCATCTTCGCCGGGACCGCCGGCCGCGCCCCGCTCGGGCGCGCCGAGGTCACCCTCACCATCGACAACGCCGACGGCGCGCTGCCCATCGAGTACTCCGAGGTCTCGATCACCCGCCGGATGTTCCGCGACGGCGCGAGCGAGTACGAGATCAACGGTGACCGCTGCCGCCTGATGGACGTGCAGGAACTGCTGTCGGACTCCGGTATCGGCCGCGAGATGCACGTCATCGTCGGGCAGGGCCAGCTGTCGGCGATCCTCGAATCCAAGCCCGAGGAGCGCCGCGCCTTCATCGAAGAGGCCGCCGGTGTCCTCAAGCACCGCAAGCGCAAGGAACAGACCCTGCGCAAGCTCGCGAACATGCAGGGCAACCTCGACCGTCTCGGCGACCTCACCACCGAGCTGCGCCGCCAGCTCAAACCGCTGGGCAAACAGGCCGAGATCGCCCGCAAGGCACAGTGGGTGCAGTCCGAACTGCGTGACGCCCGGCTGCGGCTGTTCGCCCACGACCTGGTCACGCAGCGCGAAGGCCTCGCCAAAGAAGAGGCAGACGAGCGCGTCGCCCGTCAGCGCCGCGCCGAGGTCGAGCAGGCGCTGGAGATCGTCTCCGCCGAGGAAGCCGAACTCGAAGCCTCGCTCGCCGAGGACGCGCCGAAGCTGGCCGCGGCCCAAGAGACCTGGTACAAGCTTTCCGCGTTGACCGAGCGACTGCGCGGCACCGTGCGGCTCGCGCTGGAGCGGCAGCGGCATCTGTCGTCCGACGTGCAGCAGGCGAGCACCGGCCGTGACCCCGACGAGCTGCTCGCCGAGGCCGAGCAGGTCGCCGAGCGGGAGCAGGAGCTCAACGAGGCCGTCGCCGAGGCACGGATGATGCTCTCGGAGACCGTTCAGCGTCGTGAGCAGCTCGAACACCTCGTCCAGGCGGCCGAGCGCGCGCATATGGCCGCCGTCCGCGCGATCGCCGATCGCCGGGAGGGACTGGCGAAGCTCTCCGGGCAGGTCGAGGCGCTGCGCAGTAAGAACGGTGCCACCTCCGACGAGATCGACAGGCTCACCGTGTCGCTCGAAGAGGCCGCCGAGCGCGCGGAGATCGCCATCGAGGAGCTCGAAGAGGCCAAGGCCGCGGGCGGTGTCGAGGAATCCGACGACTCCGAACTGCAGGCCCACCACGACCGCGCGGTGGAGGCGAACAACGCCGCCAAGGCGCGGGTCGAGGAGCTGGTCAAGGCCGAGCGGGCCGCCGAACGCGAGATCGCTTCGGAGAAGGCGCGCGTCGAGGCGCTGTCGATGGGCTTGCGCCGCAAGGACGGCGCGGGTGCGCTGCTCGGCGCGCAGCACGAACTCCCCGGTCTGCTCGGCTCGGTGGCCGCGCTGCTCACCGTCGAACCCGGCCACGAGGTCGCGCTGGCCGCGGCGCTCGGCCCGGTGGCCGACGCGGTCGCGGTCAACGGTGGCGCCGACGCGCTCGCCGCGCTGAAGTTCTTGAAGGAGAACGACTCCGGCCGCGCGGGCATTCTGCTCGGTGGCCCGGAATCCACTGTGGACACCAGCGCCTGGCCGTCGCTGCCCGAGGGCGCGCGCTGGGCACGCGAAGTGGTCACGGCGCCGTCCGCGCTGCGCTCCGCCGTCGAGCACGCGCTCGACCGCGTGGCCATTGTGGACGGTCTGGAATCCGCACGCCGTCTGGTCGAGGTGCACCCCGAGGTCAGCACGGTCACGCCGGAGGGTGACGTCTTCGGTGCCCGCTGGGCGGTCGGCGGTTCGGCCCGCAGCGAGAGTGTCATCGAGGTGCAGGCCGCCGTCGACGAGGCGGGCGACCGGTTGCGGGCGGCCGAGCGTGCGCTGGAACGCACCGCCGCGGAACTCGAAGGCGCCCGTGCCGGACAGCAGGCCCGCCGCGAAGAGGTCAGCAGGGCCAAGGACGCGCTCGGGGATGCGAAGGTCCGCAAGGCCCGTTCGTCCGAGCGGTTGAACCGGATGCAGCAGGCCGCGCGCGCCGCGCAGGCCGAGATGGACAGGCTGAGCAATCAGCGTGCCAAGGTCGAGCAGAGCCGCGAAGAGGCACTGCGGCAGCTCGCGGAACTCGAAGAGCGGCTGGCCGCCGTCGCCGACCAAGAGGTCGACGAGGATCCGGACACCGCCGAACGCGACCAGGCCGCCGAAGACCTCGGCACGGTCCGCCAGGAAGAGATGGAGTCCCGGCTCGCGCTGCGCACCGCCGAGGAGCGCGCGCGGAGCATCCAGGGCAAGGCCGAATCACTCCGCCGGGCCGCGCACGCGGAACGGCAGGCCCGCGAACGCGCCGAAAAGTCCAGGGCCGCGCGGAAACGCGGCGCCGAGATCGCCAACGCGGTGGTCAACGGCGGCGAGATCGCGCTGGAACGCATCGAGGTCTCCGTGCAGCGCGCCGCCCACGAACGGGACGAGGTGCAGGCGCGGCGGCAGTCGAGGGAGACCGCGCTGACCCAGGTCCGCGGCAAGGTCCGCGAGCTGACCGGTGAACTGGAAAAGCTCACCGACGCCGTGCACCGGGACGAAGTGCTGCGCGCCGAACAGCGGTTGCGACTGGAACAGCTCGAAACGAAGATCGCCGAAGACTTCGGGATCGGCCTCGACGACCTCGTCTCCGAGTACGGCCCGGACGTTCCCGTACCGCCGAGCGCGGGGGAGATGGCCGAGTACGAAGCGGCCAAGGAACGCGGCGAAGACGTGACCCCGCCGCCGCCCATGCCGTTCGACCGCGACACCCAGGCCCGCCGTGCGAAGCGCGCGGAGAAGGACCTTAGCCTGCTGGGCAAGGTCAACCCGTTGGCGCTGGAGGAGTTCGCGGCGCTGGAGGAGCGGTACAAGTTCCTCTCGACCCAGCTCGAAGACCTCAAGGACACCCGCAAGGACCTCGAAGCCGTCATCAAACAGGTCGACGAGAAGATCCTCGAGGTCTTCGCGTCGGCGTACGAGGATGTCGCGCGCGAGTTCGAGACCGTGTTCAGCGTGTTGTTCCCCGGCGGCGAGGGGCGCATGGTGCTCACTCAGCCCAACGACCTGCTCTCCACCGGCGTCGACGTCGAAGCGCGCCCGCCGGGCAAGAAGGTCAAGCGGCTCTCGCTGCTCTCCGGTGGCGAGAAGTCGCTCGTCGCCGTCGGCATGCTGGTGGCGATCTTCCGCGCCCGGCCTTCGCCCTTCTACGTCATGGACGAGGTCGAGGCCGCGCTCGACGACACCAACATGCGACGGCTCATCGGGCTGCTGGAGCAACTGCGCGATTCTTCGCAGCTGATCATCATCACCCACCAGAAGCCGACCATGGAGATCGCCGACGCCCTGTACGGCGTTTCCATGCAGGGCGACGGCATCACGAAGGTCATCTCGCAGCGGCTGCGGACCGCCGAAGACGACCCGGTTCCCGCCTAGCGGCCAAGGGCTGCCCGAAAGTCCGTCCCGTCGCACCTGGGCCGACACCCTTCGCGTGGAGATCCTGATGATCTCCACGCGAAGGGAACCCCCGTGGCCGACCCGCCCGGCACGATCGTGCCGCCCGCCCCGCCGAAACCGCCCGAGCCGCCGCGACCGCCCGCCGCACGGGCCATGGACAATTACCCCGCCAAGGTCGCGGACGCCTTCCGTGCCAAGGAAAGGGAGTTCTTCGGGAGCACCCCGTTCACCCCGGACACGGTGATCAGCCTCGAGTCGGGCCGCGGCTGGTTCAAGATCGACCACTACGCCCATCACGACGAGGTCCACACCGCGGTCTTCTTCTGCAACCGGGTCACCGACGAGGTATTCGAAGTACACGGCACCATCGCCCGGTTCTATCTGGAGCTGGTCCGAGGGGTCGGCCGGACCGACGACTTCCCGATCTCCGACACGCGGCGGTTCGCCGCGGACCCGAGGCAGGAGATCTCGTACTTCAGCCGGTATTCACTGCGCTGGGACCCCGGTACGAACGCCGTCGCGAAGAAGTTCTACGAGCCCTACGACAGGAGTGACCCTCACGCGTTCGACCCCGTGAAGGACGACACGCTCGTGGCCTGCTCGGAGGAGTACGCGATTGCCTCGGAACGCCTCGTGTTCACCAACTGGAAAGGCGTCGCGGACCTCGAGAAGTACGACAGCTCGATCGGTGTCCGCTCGGTCGGGAGACCGACGCAGATCCTCCTTCACGAGACCGGTGACTTCGTCGGCATGACCATCGCGGGCGCGCAGAAGGAGGGGAACACCTATCAGGTGCCGCATTTCTGCGTCAATAACCTGGACGCCGAGGGCCGGGGAAGGATCATCCAGTTCTCCGACATCGCCAATCACACCGCGCACGGCGGGGTGTCGAATTCCCGGTCGGTGGGGATCGAATTCGCGAACGCCCCCTTCTCCGCGGGCTCGCGGGTCAACCCGAAGACCAGCGACGCGGGTCTCTATGTGACGAACAAGCTCGGTTCCGGAATGGGGGAGGTGCTGATCCCGCTCGACTTCTCGACCGAGGCGAAAGGCGGCTTCGTCGAAATCAAGATGAAGAAGACCCGGCTGGCCAACCTGGCGAGGCTCAAGGACGGGGTCGGCAAGGACAAGAAGAAGATCGTCGAGGAGATCGACGACGACGTCCTGATCAAGTTCGCGCGCCCCGGCAAATTCGAGGCTCTCGCGGACCTCGTCCGCACCCTGGTCGAGAAGCGGCTGGTGAAGGGGATCGACGACCTGGCCAAGGAGGAGTACTGGAAACCGGTCGTCCGGGTGGACGGCAAGGCGTTCCTGCTCGTCTTCTACGGTTGCGCGAGGGCGCCGGACGGCCTTCTGCACTACTTCTTCGACGGTCGCGGCCCCGGTTTCCTGAGCCATCTGACGCTCGGTATCGGCACCGACGAAGACCACGTCGACGGCTCGCTGCAGACGCTCTACCTCTATCTGAAGTTCGTGCGGAAGGTTTCGTCCGCCGCCATTCCCGGGCTGATGATCGAGCTGCTCGGCCGTCGCGTGAAACCGATCAAACTGAAGAGCCGATGGGTTCAGCAGGGTGATTTCTTCAACACGCCGCAGCAGCCGCTCGAAAAATCGTTCGGCAATATCGTCGAACTCGACGACGAGCTGATCGGCGCGGCCGCCAAATCCGGTACCTGAAAGATCCATTTCGCCAGTGAGCAGGGGAGAACGCTGTGCCCAAACCACCTACCAATCTCAACAACTACCGCGGCGTCCTGCCGTATTCGAGCGAGATCTTCGGGATCTACCAGCCACTGCTGGGCTGGAAGTCCGCGCGGATCGGCGCCAGGGTCGAACAGGCGGGCCAGAACCGGTCGGCCGCCTTGCTGAACAACGTCGGCGATCGCGTCGCGCCCGTGGTGGAGGCGAAGTTCACGCCAGCCGAGCGCAAGGTGGAGGTCACCAAGCTGGACGCGGGAACCGTGAACGCCGGCACCGCGCTGTCCGGCATCGTCACCGCCGCGGTACGCGGAACACTCCCGCCCAAGGCGGAGTACACCCCCGCGATCTGGTCGCAGGTGCTCTCGCCCGACCGGCTGCGCGCCACGCTCGACGGTCCGGTCAAACGACGCGCGGTGGCGCTGTACACCGAGCTGACCACGCCGTCGGGCCCGCACCTCATGGACACCGGATCGGCGGAGAAGGCCACTCGCGCGCTCCTCAACCGCGAGTCCCAGGTCACCGGTCTGCTGACCCAGCTCCGTGATCGCGAACTGCACGACCAGCTGAAGCACATGTTCTACGACTCGCTCGCCAGCCCGGTCGACCCGTTGTGGTCGAGCCTGACCGACGCGGACCCGTTCGAAACGCTCGACCCGACCAGTCAGCTGGACCGGGTCGGCCTGTCACCGGTCGGCCTCGCGCATCTGTTCCGGCAGTACTTCTCGGAATTCGACACCTTCCTGGGGCAGCCGGTCGGGCACGTCTGGGTGGCGCCGGGTTCGACCGTGGAGCTGATCGAGGTGCACACCCGGCGGTTCCTGCAGGAGGAGACGCTCGAACGGAGTACCGAATCGACCATCCGGGCGGAGAAGGCGGTCGCGGTCCAGGACGAACTGTCCGACGCGGTCAAGGAGGACAACCGATCGGGCACGAAGTTCGGCGCCAACGTCGCGGCCAATCAGCACTGGGGCTGGGGCAGCGCGGACGAATCCGCCAGTTTCAGCCTGGAGAACACCCAGCAGCGCGCCCGCGAGCAGATCCACAAGACCAAACGGGACCAGTCCGAGAAACTGACCACCGAGATCAAGCAGAACTTCAAGAGCACCTTCCGCACGGTCACCGAGACCACGGACACCTCGACGAAACGCTACGTGCTGACCAACACCGGCGACGATCTGGTCAACTACGAGCTGCGCCGCAAGATGCGCCAGGTCGGGGTCCAGGTGCAGGACATCGGCAGCTATCTGTGCTGGCAGACCTATGTGGACAATCCGGCCGACGAGATCGGGCTGGCGAAGATGGTCCACGTCGGCGCGCCGCCGGATCTGTCGAAGGTGGTTCAGCCGGAGATGATCGTGCCGCCGCAGCCGTTCTCGTCCGACTCCGACCTGACGATCCCCTTCCTGTCCAACGACGGCGCGGCCAAGGACGACACCTTCGAGCACGGTTCGGAGACCAGCCTCGGCCTGTTCGACGGGACGGATCACATCGTCGCCGATTTCCCCCAGGGCCCGTATCGCTGCCCGCAGCCGGGCTTCAAACTGACGGCGGTGAGCCTCGATCCGCAGGGGGCCGACGCGAAGCTGTCCGTGCGGGAGATCGCGGAATCGCCGTCGGGATCCGGGGACTGGAAGTTCACCGTCCATCTCGACCACGTGAACTTCAACGACCGCGACAGCCTGCCGGTCAAGGCGAAACTGGGCTGGACGCCCGTTTACGACCAGAAGGTGATCGACGCCGAGAACGCCAAACGGATCGCGCTGTTCACCGAACGGGAGCGGGACACGGCGCAGCAGGCGTTCGTCGGGGCGGCACGGGACCGGATCAAACTGGCCAGCCGGATCACCAAGCGGAAATTCGAAGACCTCCGGGAGGAGGAACGGATCGTCGTCTACCGCAAGCTGGTCCAGGGGATGCTGACCCCCAAGACCCTCATCCCCTCACCGGACACGCACACCCAGCACGTCGTGGCCGAGCTGATCGACTCCATCTTCGACGTCGACAAGATGCTGTACTTCGTGGCACCGGAATGGTGGCGCCCGCGGCTGCACCGCGCCCATCAGCAACTCGGTTCGACCCAGCCCGTCTCCGACCCGAACGGGGTGACGATCGAGCATCACAACGGGATTCCCCAGGAATCCATCGGCGCCTGGGGTGAGGCCGACACCCGCGAGGACAGCTACTACATCACCGAGGAGTCCGAGCCCGCCAGGCTCGGCAGCTCACTCGGCTGGCTGCTCCAGCTCGACGGGGACGACCAGCGCAACGCCTTCCTCAACGCCCCCTGGGTCAAGGCGGTCATGCCGATCCGGCCAGGCAAGGAGAAGGCGGCGCTGAACTGGCTCGAACACGTCGAGGGCACAGGGACGATCAGCGAGGACGACCTCTATCTCGGGCCGGAGCCCGAGTGGCGCGGCAAGACGGTGTTCGAGGTGCTCGCCATCCTCGCCACCCGGGTCGCCGCCAAACACCGCGAAGGGGTCACGACGAAGGGCTTCACCGACCCGCTCGACGATCGCTCCACCGTGCGGTCGACCCCGGTGGACCGGGTCTACGAGCATGGTTTCAATCCACTCCCGAACGGCTTCCGCTCGAACGCGACCGAAAACTTCGAGCTCTTCGACCAGTGGGTGGAGATCCTGCCGACCGATCAGGTGGTGGCCGTCCCGGTGCGCTACGACCCGAAGACCGGCCGTCAGATCTGAGACGGTTCCCGCCCCGGCGGCCACCGGGGCGGGAACCTTCGCGTCATACCGATTCGGGCTGTTTCACGCCTTCTTCGGCGAGTGGGTCCTCACTGCGGTGTCGCAGCGAGAGCAGCCCGCCCACCACGAGCGTGATCACCACGCCGCACAACGTGTACCAGGGCCACGCCAGCGCCACCTTGGTCCCGGCGGCCCGGCTGAAGTCGATGCCGATCAGGCTGCCGTCCGGTTTGTTGAACTTGACGCCGAGGATGAGGAACGCCATCACGATCACCGTCGACACGAACGCGACGATCGCGTCCGTCTGCCTCGCCCGCTTGAACAGCAGCCCCAGCAGGAACGCGCCGAGCAGCGCGCCGTAGGTGTAGCCGGTGATGCCGAGCGCCTGCACCACGATCGGGTCGGCCGAGGTCTTGTTGGACGAGGCGAAGAAGCCCGCGCACAGGATCAGCGCGCCCGCCCAGACGATCGTCCAGATCCGGCCGTGCTTCAGCCGGTCGGCTTCCGGCAGCTGCCTGCCGATCACCCGTTCGTAGACGTCGGTCACCGTGGACGACGCCAGCGCGCCGAGTGACGAACTCAGTGCGGCGGCGAGGATCCCGGCGATCACGAAACCGGACAGACCGCTCGGCAGGTCGTTCACGATGAAGTTCGCGAACAGTTCGTCCTTGTTGGCGAGGCCGAGGCCTTCCGGCTTCGGCTTGGTCGGGGCCAGGCCGTTGTACAGCGCCCACAGCAGCACCCCGATGAACAGGAACAGCGCGAACTGGACGAACACCACGAAACCGCTGGCGACCAACGCCTTCCGCGCGGCGCGCAGGTCGTTGGTGGCCTGCAGGCGTTGCACGATCAACTGGTCGGAACCGTGCGACGCCATCGAGAGCACCGCGCCGCCGATCACGGCGGTGAAGAACGCGTACTGCCCGGTGAGCATGTTCGAGCTGAAGTCGAAGAGCTGGAACTTGTTGGCGTCGACGGCCTTGCCGAACCAGCCGTCCGGGAGCCGCCCGGCGATCACCCAGATCACCACGACCGCGCCGAGGATGTACCAGAGCATCTGGATCGCGTCGACCCAGACGACCGCGCGGACCCCGCCGAAGAAGCTGTAGATCACCATCGCGATGCCGAGCCCGACCACGATGGTCCAGTACGAGACGGTCAGGCCGTAGGCGGCGAGCACCACCTTGATCGGGATGGCGGTGGCGAACAGCCGGATGCCGTCGGCCAGTGTGCGGGTGAGCAGGAAGGTCACCGACGCGGTGCCCTGCAACCCGTTGCCGAAGCGTTTGCCCAGGAAGGCGTACGCGGTGACCAGGTTGCCAGCCACATATCGGGGCAACAGCACCATCGACACCACGATCCGGCCGGCGATGTAGCCGATCGCCAGTGCCAGGTAGGTCATCCCGCCTTCGCCCGGGGTGGCGATGTAGGCCACCGTCGGTACGGAGAGCACGGTGAGGGTGGACGTCTCCGCGGAGACCACCGACAGGCAGGCCACCCACCAGGAGATCTTGCCTTCGCCGACGAAGTAGTCGGAGCCGGATTTCTGTTTGCCGCCGATCCAGATGCCCAGCAGGGGCATGCCGACCAGAAAAAGCCCGATGATCGCGAGGTCAAGTGCGCGCATCCGTATCTCCTATCGCTCGCCGGTCGTCGCCGCTACCCGTAGCCGGGTCACGGTTGAGGCATGAGGCGCGGGAAGCCGCAGGGGCCCCGCGCCCGGGGTGATGTTGCCGAGCAGCCGGTCGCCGCGGGCGCCGGTCGCCGACGGGAGGTTTCCCGGGACGCCGGACCAGGTCAGCCAGCCGAGCAGAATGGTCAGGTATGCCTCTTTGCCCGCACGTGGCAACCCGTGGTCGTCGCTGGTCTTCAGCGCCGTATCGGGCAGATTTCGGGCGAGCGCGGCCATCAGCGCCGGGTTGTCGGCGCCCCCGCCGGAGACGATCAGCGTCGCGATCGCGTGGCGACGGCATTCCGCGGCGATCGTCACGGCGGTGAGTTCGGTCAGCGTCGCCAGCAGGTCTTCCGCGCCGACGGGCGGGAGACCGTCGAGCGCGGTGTCGAGGTACGCGCCGTGGAACAGTTCCTTGCCGGTCGACTTCGGTGGCGCGGCCGCGTAGTACGGATCGAGCAGGAGTTTCGCCAGCAGATCGGGCCGGACGCTGCCGTGCAGGGCGAGCGCTCCGTCGACGTCGGCACGCCGTCCGGTGGCGCGATGCGCGGCGATGTCCATCAGGGCGTTGCCCGGCCCGGTGTCGTAGGCCAGAACGGCACCGCCGTCCGCGGGGACCACAGTGATGTTCGCGATGCCGCCGATGTTCAAGGCGGCGACCGGGCCGGAATCGGCCATTTCCCGGAGCCACAACGCGTCCAGCGTGCTGGCCAGCGGTGCGCCGTGCCCGCCGGCGGCGACGTCGCGCACACGCAGGTCGGCCACCACGGGCAGCCCGGTGCGCTCGGCGATCCACGCCGGGTTCCCCAGTTGCAGCGTGCCGCGCGCGGTGCCGTCCTCGATCCAGTGGAACACCGTCTGTCCCAAGGAAGCGACGACGTCGGCTTCGCCACCGGCCAGTTCCTCGATGCCACGAGCGGCGGCCTCGCCGAAGGCCTGGCCTACCAGGGTGTCGAGTTTCGTGAGCTGTTCGGCGCTGCAGGGATTCGGCGGCAGTGCGCCGAGCAAGGCCTCGCGGAGCGGTTCGGGATAAGGGACTTCGAGCTGACCGAGCGGGGAAAGTTCCACGGTGTCACCGTGGGCGCGCAGTTCGGCGGCCGCCACGTCGATCCCGTCGATCGACGTGCCGGAGATGAGTCCGATCACCCGGACCCCAGTGCCGGAGAAAACCGTCATTTGGAGTGGTCTAGCCCTCGTTCCGGAGGCCGCGCAAGCAGGACTGTTTCTTCTTGTCCGAAATGAGTCCTATCCAGTGGGTGTCTGACAAGATCCGCTACCTCGCAGTGGGGCGCCTGAGCCGGGCCGGGTGCGGATGCGAAGATGGCGCCGTGTCGAGCTCCCCCTGGTTCTGGATCGTTGTCGTTGCCGTCGTGGTACTGGTCGCCGTATTGGTGGCCGGGCTGTTCATCGCGCGCCGCCGCCGGATCAGCCTGGACGAGTCCAAGGCTGCCGAGGCCGTCGAGCGCGCGAAGCCGAAGGGCGGCGGATACGCCGCGACCGGCGGGATCGCGCTCGCGCCGGGCGGTGAGAAGACCGACGAGGCCGAGGAGCCGGTCGAACCGGAGCACCCGGTCGAGGATCGCCCCGAGACCGACGGTCAGCCCGCGGTCGGTGATGACGCTGCGGTGCCGAGGGATTCCGCGCAGCGCACGGTGCGCGACGTCGAACTCCCCGAACCCGCCGAGCCCGTCGAGGAGCCCGCTCCCGCTCGCGAGGAGATCGCCCCGGCGACCGGGCGGATCGAGCGCCTGCGCGGCCGGCTTTCGAAGTCGCGTTCGGTGTTCGGGCAGAGCCTGCTGGGCCTGCTGGGTGCCGGGGACCTGGATGAAGACTCCTGGCAGGACGTCGAAGACACGCTGCTCATGGCCGACCTGGGTGCCGCGACGACCACCGAGATCGTCGAACGCCTGCGTGAAGAGCTCAAGCGCCGCGCCGTGCGGACGTCCGAGGAGGCGCGCACGGTCCTGCAGGAGGTCCTCACCGCCGCCTTGTCGACCGACGCGGTCCGCGCCGTCCGCGCGCTGCCGCATATCGTCGACGGGGTGAAGCAGCCCGCCGTCGTGCTGGTCGCCGGGGTCAACGGCACCGGCAAGACGACCACCACCGGCAAGCTCGCCCGGGTGCTCGTCGCGCAGGGGAGCACCGTCGTGCTCGGCGCGGCCGACACCTTCCGGGCCGCCGCGGCGGACCAGTTGCAGACCTGGGCCGAGCGCGTGGGCGCGGAGGTCGTGCGCGGCAAGGAAGGCGCGGACCCGGCGGCCGTCGCCTTCGACGCCGTCAAACGCGGCATCGACGCCGGCGTGGACGCGGTACTGGTCGACACGGCGGGCCGTCTGCACACCAAGACCGGCCTGATGGACGAGCTGGGCAAGGTCAAACGAGTCGTCGAGAAGCTGGCGAAGGTCGACGAGGTGCTGCTCGTGCTCGACGCCACCACCGGACAGAACGGGCTGATGCAGGCCCGCGTGTTCTCGGAGGTCATCGACGTCACCGGCATCGTGCTCACCAAGCTGGACGGCACGGCGAAGGGCGGCATCGTCTTCCAGGTGCAGCGCGAACTCGGGGTGCCGGTCAAGCTGGTCGGTCTCGGCGAAGGCCCGGACGATCTGGCGCCCTTCGAGCCGGGCGCGTTCGTCGAGGCCCTGCTCAGCAACTAGGACGCGTGGACGCGGGGGGCGAACTTCTCCAGTACGTAGCGGGAAACCTCGAGTCGGTGGTCCAGGCAGAGTTCGTAGTACATCCCGGGGCCACCGCACATCGGGCATCCCAGGCTCCGCTGGCTGATCGGCCGATGAGCCGCGGACGGCAGGACGATCACCGGAGCCGGGCGGATACAGGCTTTCTCGGTGCGGTTGCCGCCCAGCCACAGCAACTGCGACCCGACGGCGTGCAGGATCGGCTCCGGGCCGAGCCGGGGAGACAGTTCGTGGATCTTCGCCGTGATCTCGTAGCGGCCTCGTTTCAGCCGTACGCGGGCGGTTTCCCCGAGCACCATGTCCAGCCTCAGGGTCTCGGTGAAGCGGTCGACCCTCCGCAAAGTGAGGACGACCGGTGCTTTCGCGCCCCGGCAGTACGGCAAGGTGTACTTCACGGTGATGTCGAGGTCGCTGGTCGCTTCGGCGCCTTGGACGCTGAGATCGTGCCGCCGCGGTTTTCGGTCCGTGGCCACCGCCCGGTCGAGTGCCTTCTCCGCGAGCTTCTGCCCCACCCAGGCGATCACCGGCTCGACCATCTGACATCCCCTCACTCGGCCCGTCTCGAGGTTACGGCGAAGGCCCCTCTCCCGGGCTCAGCCGAAAGAGGGGCCTTCATGGACTTCGCCGTCAGACGGAGACCGGAGCGTCGGCCGGAGCCGAGGCGGTCTTCTTGTCCCGCATCACCAGGAAGGCGACCACCGCCGCGGCCAGTACGCCCACGGCGCTCACGAGGAACGTCGTCGACATCGCCGAGGTGAACGACTCGCGGGCTGCGGCGATGAGGCCGTCGTTGCCGGTCGCGAAAGCGTCGCCGATCGAAAGTCGCGCCTGTGCCGGAGCGGAGCCGGGCATCTGCGAGGTGAACAGGCTCGACACAAGGCTGCCCAGGATCGCGATGCCGAGCGCGGCGCCCAGCTGCTGGATGGTGTCGTTGAGCGCGGAGCCGACACCGGCCTGCTCCTCCGGGACCTCGCCCATCAGCGCCGCGATGGCCGACGGCATCGCCAGCCCGCCACCCGCGCCGAGCAGGAACAGCGCGAGTGACGGCAGGAGAAAGCCTTCGTTCGTCGACAGGGTCGCGAGCAGGCCGAACCCGGCTGCCATCACCGTCATCCCGGCCGTGGCCAGCGCGCGGTTGCCGATCTTCTGGCCCAGTGTGGCGCCCAAGGTGTTGCAGAGCAGCGAAGCGACGGCCATCGGGATGAAGGCCAGCCCCGCCTGGGTCGGGGTGTAGCCGAGCACGAACTGCAGGTACTGGGTCAGGAGCAGCAGCAGACCGCCGTTGCCGATCTGCACCAGCGTGAGCGACAGGCTGCCGCCGCTGAAGTTGCGCTTGCGGAACAGCTTGAGCGGGACCATCGGCGAGGGCGTGTGCCGCTCCCACGCCACGAATCCGGCCAGGCTCACCACCGCGATCGCCAGCGGGACGAGGGTCCCGGCCTCGGTGATGCCGTGCTTGGGCAGTTCGATGATCGTCCAGACCAGCGCGACCATTCCGGTCGCGGACAGGATCGCGCCGAGCGGGTCCGGCTTCTGCCACGGGCCCTTGGACTCCGGCATCAGCGTGAGCGCGGCGAGCACCGCGATGACGACGATCGGCACGTTGATCAGGAACACCGCGCCCCACCAGAACCACGCGATCAGCACGCCGCCCAGCACCGGTCCGCCGATGAGGCCGAGCATCGCGACCGCGCTCCACACCGCCATCGCCTTGCGGCGCTCCTCGTCGTCGAAGACGGTGATCAGGATCGAGAGGGTGCTCGGCATGATCAGCGCGCCGCCGACACCCATCACCGCCCGGGCCACGATCAGTTCCAGCGGATTCGCGGCGAACGCGGCGACGAGTGAGGCCGCGCCGAACAGGGCGAGGCCGATGATCATCACCTTCCGGCGGCCGAAGCGGTCGCCGAGACTTCCGGAGGTGAGCAGCAGCCCGGCGAACACCAGGATGTAGGAGTCCAGGATCCACTGCGTGTCCTGGGCGCTCGCCCCGAGGTCTTCGGCGAGCGGCGGCACGGCGACCGTCAGCACCATGTTGTCCACGACCAGCACGAGCGTGCTCAAGCACAGCACGATCAGGATCCACCAGCGGCGCGGATCGCGCCCTTCGATCGCCTTCATCGGGAAACCCCCAGAGGTAGTTGCGTACATTGTTCCGTCGTTGCGCACACTGTACGCAAAAGGCGAGAGTGTTCGCAAGGGGGTACGTCGTGCGCTAGGGTGGCGGCATGCCAACTGACGAGAAGCCGATCCAGTCGGTGTGGACCCGTCCGCGCCGGAAGCGGAACCAACCCGCGTTGAGCCAGGCGCAGATCGTCGCCGAGGCGGTCCGGCTCCTCGACGTCGAAGGCGTCGACGCGCTGAGCATGCGCAGGCTCGGCACCGCGCTCAACGCGGGCGCCACCTCGCTGTACCGGCACGTGGCCAACCGCGACGAGCTGATCGAGCTGGTCGTCGACGAGGTCTACGGCGAGATCACCGTGCCGGAAGGGGACACTCGGTGGCGTGAAGCGGCCGTCGTGGGGGCGCAAAGCGTGCGCGCGATGATCCTGCGGCACCCTTGGATCGCTTCACTGCTCGGCTCGGTCGGCCTGTCGTACCTCGGGCCGAACGTCATGCGGCTCAACGAGCGGCTGCTGGCCGTCTTCGTGGCCGCCGGATTCCCCGACGACGAGGCGGATCAGGCGATCAGCGCGGTGATCTCGTACGTCATCGGCATGGGGACGACCGAGGCGGCATGGCTCACGACGGTCGCGAAAAGCGGCCGGAGCGAGCGTGAATGGGCGGAGCATCTGCGCCCCGCCGTCGAGGAGGCGGCACGGGAGTACCCACACCAGCGGGACCGGCTCGTCCGGGACGACGTCGAGGCCGACCCGGAACGGCTCCGCGACGAGAAGTTCCGCTACGGCCTGGAGCGGATGCTCGACGGCTTGGAGACCCGCCTCAAACGGTGACCCCGTCACGCGAAAGGGTCGAACCGAGCGCGGTCGCGATCCGCTGGACGGCGGGCGCGATCCGCTCGACGGCCTCCATCGTGAGCCGTCCCGACGGTCCGGACACCGAGACCGCCGCCGGCACCGGCGCGCCCGGGACCGCGACGGCGACGCAGCGGACGCCGAGTTCCTGCTCGGCTTCGTCGAGCGCGTAACCCTGCTGGGCGATTTTCGCCAGCTCGCGCAGGAGCGCGTCCTGGTCGGTGAAGGTGTGCTCGGTGTAGGACGGCATGCCGGTCCGCGAAAGCAGTGCCGTGACGTCCTTGGGCGGCAGATGCGCGAGCATCGCCTTCCCCACGCCGGTGCCGTGCGGCAGGAGCCGCCGTCCGACCTCGGTGAACATCCGCATGGAGTGCTTCGACGGCACCTGGGCGACGTAGACGACCTCGTCCCGCTCCAGTACGGCGAGGTTCGCGGTCTCGCCGACCTCGTCGACCAGTTCCGTGAGCAGCGGCCGGGCCCACGAGCCGAACTGCATGCTGGCGTTCTCGCCCAGCCGGATGAGCCGGGCACCCAGCGCGTACCGGCGGTTGGTGTTCTGCCGGACGTAACCGAGGTCCACCAGCGTCCTGATCAACCGGTGGATGGTCGGCATCGGCAACCCGGACAGCGTCGCGAGCTCCGAAAGACTGGCCTCGCCTCCGGTGTCCGCGAGATGCTCGAGGAGCTCGAAGGCCCGCTGAAGGGACTGGACGCCGCCGTCACGCCCGTTCTTCTCCGCTGCCACCGTGGTACTCCTTACGTCCGCGTTGATGTTCCGCTATGCAGAAACTATAGTCCGTCATGTAAAACCGTAGGGACGTCTTGTATTAGGGATGTCACTGTCTTTCCGAACTCGGGGTGTTGCTCATGTCTGAAGCTCAGGTGCTCGGCGATCCGGTCGAGCGCGGGGACGAAATCCTCACGCCGGAGGCGCTCGCCTTCCTCGCCGGTCTGCACGAGGCCTTCGCCGCCCGCCGCGACGAGCTGCTGCAGGCCAGGAGCAAGCGCCGCGAGGAGGCCAGGACCACCGGCAAGCTCGACTTCCTGCCCGAGACCAAGGAGATCCGCGAGGGCGACTGGAAGGTGGCCGAGGCCCCGCCCGCCCTGCGTGACCGCCGCGTCGAGATCACCGGCCCCACCGACCGCAAGATGACCATCAACGCGCTGAACTCCGGCGCCAAGGTCTGGCTCGCCGACCTCGAGGACGCCAACACGCCGCACTGGGCGAACGTCGTCTCCGGCCAGGTCAACCTGTACGACGCCGTCCGCGAGACCATCACGCTGGAGAGCGGCGGCAAGAGCTACGCGCTGAAGGACGACGTCGAGCACGCGACCATCGTCGTCCGCCCGCGCGGCTGGCACCTCGACGAGCGCGGCCTGTCCTTCGGCGGACGCCAGGCCGTCGGCGCGCTGGTCGACTTCGGCCTGTACTTCTTCCACAACGCGCAGGAACTGCTCAACCGCGGCAAGGGCCCGTACTTCTACCTGCCGAAGATGGAGAGCCACCTCGAAGCCCGGCTCTGGAACGACGTCTTCACCCACGCGGAGAAGACCCTCGGCATCTCCCACGGCACCGTCCGCGCGACCGTGCTGATCGAGACCATCCCGGCCGCGTTCGAGATGGAGGAGATCCTCTACGAACTGCGTGAGCACGCCTCCGGCCTCAACGCCGGCCGCTGGGACTACCTGTTCAGCGTCATCAAGTACTTCCGCGACGCGGGCGAGAAGTTCGTGCTGCCGGACCGTAACTCGGTCACCATGACCGCGCCGTTCATGCGCGCCTACACCGAACTGCTGGTGCGCACCTGCCACAAACGCGGGGCGTTCGCGATCGGCGGTATGGCCGCGTTCATCCCGAACCGCAAGGACCCGGAAGTCACCGCCGCGGCGCTCGACAAGGTCCGCGCCGACAAGAGCCGTGAGGCAGGCGACGGCTTCGACGGTTCGTGGGTCGCGCACCCGGGCATGGTCGACATCTGCCGCGAGGAGTTCGACAAGGTCCTCGGCGACAAGCCGAACCAGCTCGACCGGACCCGCGACGAGGTCTCGGTGACCGCCGACCAGTTGCTCGACGCGGCTTCGACGCCGGGGGGCGCCACCGCCGCCGGTCTGCGGGCCGCGGTCGACGTCGGTATCCGCTACATCGCCTCCTGGCTGAGCGGAAACGGCGCGGCGGCGATCCACAACCTGATGGAGGACGCGGCCACCGCGGAGATCTCGCGTTCGCAGGTGTGGCAGTGGGTGCGCAACGGCACGCGGCTCGACACCGGCGACAAGGTCACCGAGGAACTGGTCCGGGGCGTGCTGGCCGAGGTCCGCGGCGAACTGGCCGCCGAGATCAAGCCGGAGCTGCTGGAACCCGCCGTCGAACTGTTCGAGCAGGTCGCGCTCGCCGACGAGTTCCCGGACTTCCTGACGCTGCCCGCCTACGAGCGGATCAAGTAGACCGATGGGGAACGGGCGGCTCACCGAGGACGTCTACACCGCCGCCGACGCGCGCCTCGCCGAGGCCGACGCGCGCGTCGCGGCCAAATACCCTGGTGAGCCGCCCGGCCGCCAGCCCGTGCACACCGTGTACGTACCCGCGTCGCAGTACAAGACGCGGCTGGTGGCGGATTGGGGAAAGCAGGCCCTGCGGGTCTTCGGCGAACACGCCGATCAGCTGGGCCTGGAGGCGGACGTCGCCGACCGCGTCCGTACCAAACTCCTCACCGAGCCGATCGAGGATCTGCGGATCGACTTCGAGGACGGCTACGGCAAACCCGGCGACGCCGAGGAGGACACCACCGCGCTCGCCGCGGGGCGGACGCTGGCCATCACGGGCGGGACACCGTTCGTCGGCATCCGGTTCAAGAGCTTCGAACAGGCCACCCGGCGTCGTGGGATCCGCACCTTGGACCTGTTTCTGGCCGGACTGCTGGAAAGCGGGCCGCTACCGGAAGGTTTCGTCGTCACGCTGCCGAAGGTGACCGCGGTCGAGCAGGTCGAAGTCGCGGCGGATGTCCTGGAGCGGCTGGAATCCGCGTACGGGCTGGCCGACGGTGCGCTACGGTTCGAAATACAGATCGAGACCGCTCAGTCCATTGTGGATGTCGACGGGACGGTCGCGGTGCCGCGGATCATCGAAGCCGCGCGCGGCCGGTGTTCGGGACTGCACTACGGGACCTACGACTACAGCGCGGGACTCGGGATCAGCGCCGAGTACCAGAGCATGGAACATCCGGCCGCCGATTTCGCCAAGCAGCTCATGCAGGTTTCGGCGGCGGGCACCGGTGTCCGGCTTTCCGACGGCTCGACGAACAAACTGCCCGTCGGCGAAGCGATCCTCCCGGCCTGGCGCGAACATCTGCGGCTGGTGCGGCGTTCCCTGGAGCGCGGGTTCTACCAGGGCTGGGATCTGCACCCCCATCAGCTGCCGACCCGCTTCGCCGCGACCTACGCCTTCTTCCGGCAGGGTTTCCCGGCGGCTTTGGGACGGTTGAGGGACTACGCGGACCAGACCGGGCGCGGGGTGCTGGACGAGCCCGCGACGGCGCAGGCCCTGGCGAGCTTTCTGATGCGAGGACTGGATTGTGGCGCGGTGGACGAAGGTGAGCTTTCGTTCTCAAGGTCCGAATTGGACGGTTACGCGCGGCGGATTCCGTAACATGGCTGGAACAATCACCATCTAGGTTCCGCTCATGTCGAAATCCGGTGGGCGCTGGTACAAGTCGCTGTTCGTGCAACTGCTGGTCGCAGTCGTGGCCGGTATCCTGGTCGGCCATTTCTGGCCGGGCCTCGGCGCGAACCTGAAACCGGTCGGCGACGGCTTCATCCGGCTGATCAAGATGATCATCGCGCCACTCATCTTCTGCGTGGTGGTCACCGGGATCGCCGCGGTCGGCGATCTCAAGTCCGTCGGCCGCATCGGGCTCAAGGCGTTGCTGTACTTCGAGATCGTCACGACGTTCGCGCTGATCTTCGGGCTCCTGATCGCCAACGTGTTCCGGCCGGGCAGCGGGCTCGACATCAACCCCGCGACCCTCGACCCGAACGCGGTGGAGAAGAAGACCAGCGGCGGCCAGTTGCCGTCGATCGGCGATTTCCTGCTGCACACGATCCCGGACAGCGTCGTCAACGCCTTCGCGGAGAACCAGCTGCTGCAGGTTCTGGTGTTCGCGGTGTTCTTCGGCCTCGCGCTCGCCGCGATCGGACGGGAACGCGCGCCGCTGGTGCTCGGCTTCGTCGACCAAGTGCAGCAGGTCATCTTCAAGGTGATGGGCTGGATCATGCGCGTCGCACCACTCGGCGCGTTCGGCGCGATGGCCTTCATCATCGGCCAGTACGGCATTTCGACGCTCGGGACGTACGCGAAGCTCATCGCCGCCTGCTACGCCGCCGGACTGCTGTTCGTCCTGATCCTGGCCGCGATCGCCCGGTTCTACGCGGGCGTCTCGATCTGGCGTTTCCTCCGCTACGCGCGCGAAGAGTTCCTGCTGGCTCTCGGCACGGCGTCGACGGAGTCGGTGATGCCGCGCATCATGACGAAACTGACCGACGCGGGCTGCTCCCGCGCGGCGACCGGTCTCGTGGTGCCGACGGGCTATTCGTTCAACCTCGACGGCGCGACGATCTACCTCTCGATCTGCACGGTGTTCCTGGCGCAGGCTTTCGGTGTCGACATGTCGCTCGGGCAACAACTGCTGGCCGTCGGGATCCTGATGCTCACGTCGAAGGGAATGGCGGGCGTGCCCGGCTCGTCGTTCCTCGCCCTTTCCGCGACCGCCGCCGCGATCGGCGCCTTCCCGGTGGCCGGGGTGGCGCTGCTGCTCGGCGCGGACCGGCTGATGGACTCGATGCGCGTTTTCGTGAACCTGCTGGGGAACTGTGTGGCGACGTTCGTGGTGGCGAAGTCGGAGAAGCAGCTGGATCGGGAGAAACTGGTGGCGGTACTGGAAAATCGGGAGACTGTTGAGGCGGCTTGAGCGGTAGAGGTCAGTCCGTGAAGGCCTCCTTCCCTGCCTTGAGGGTCAGGGTCGCGGCAAAGTCGAGATCTTGTAGGTCGGGCGGATACGCAAGATCAGGGACGAGCCGAGGTAGGGAAGGCCTGGTTCTGGATGTCGGCCGGGCTTCAGTGTCCACAAGGGACACCTTCGCGCCATTGTGTGTCTGATTGATGTGTTTATGTACGTTTCCGCGCGGGGTCGTGAGTGTTAATGAGGGTTAGAACGACACAAATCACTCACGACCCCCTCGCAAAACCGCGTAAATTGCCTAAATCGGGCGCTTTGGTCTCGAAAAATGTCCCTTGTGGACAGTCAAGAGTCGGGCTGAGCCTCTGTGCGAGCCCGCTCCCGTCAGCTCCACTGCGACACGTTTGCCTTGTTCCGCTATGGCAGTGACGCCGACCAGCAGTTATGCGACTTTGCCGGGGACCCTGACCCTCAAGGTAGGAAAGGTGGCCTTCACTGCTTCGACTCTCTCTCCAGAGTGATTTGTGGGCATGGCGAGGGGCCCGTCGCCGGTGTGGCTGGCGGGCTCCTCGGGTTCTACGGGGTTAAGCGGTGGCGCGGTGGAGGGTGTTGCGCCTGGGTCTTCGTAGCGGATCCAGATACTGGGGCGGGGTGAACTCCGGGAGGCCGTCGGGGGCCATCCGGACTTGCCAGTCGCCGTGGTGAATCAGCCGGTGGTGAAAACCGCACAACAAGGTGAGATTCCGCAGGTCGGTCGGTCCGCCATCGGCCCAATGATCAATATGGTGGGCGTGGCAGTGTTTCGGCTGTCGATGGCAGCCGGGGAAGGCGCAGCCTCGGTCGCGGATGTTGAGTGCCCGTCGTTGGCCTGGGGTGACGAATCGTCGTAGCCGTCCCATGTCGAGGGGTTCCCCGGCAGCGTTGAGCACGACGGGGAGCATGAGGCAGTCGCAGGCGGCGAGGCGTGCTTCGCGGGCGGTCATTTCCCCGACGAAGTCCAGGCACGCTGTCCCGACCCCGGACTTCAACTCCTCAAGACCGATGGTGACGTGGAGCAGCGTCCGGTAGCCAGAGGTGCCGGGCTGATCCGGGCACGCGATCGCCAGGTCCAGGATCTCCGCGAAGGCGTCGCCTTGACGTTCCGATTTGGTGCGAGGGTCGGCTTGGCCGAACTCGTCGACCGGTCGCGGTTTCGCGTAGGCATCGAGAACGGCGGCGGTGCGGGCACCCAACTCGTCATCCAGAAGCCCGGTCAGCTTCCAGAAGCCGTCTCTGCGGCGCTCCAGCGTGACTTCCCGTACGGGCTGGGCGGGTTCGGGGTCCTTGGGTTCGTTGCCGTCAGGGTCGAGCCAGGCCAGCAGGTTTTCTTCGGCCTGTCTGAGCTGTCTCGGCCCGGCCTCGCGAGCGAGGTCGGCGAGGATCTTTTCCGCGCACTCCCGATCCTCCGCAGCCACCTCCGCCGGGATCTTCTTCAGGAACTCCAGTATCTGATCGATGCGATGGTCTCCGATCGCACCATCAGCGGCCGCCGCGGCGGTGGCGGGCGCCAACGCCGGAATCTCGGTGCCGTCCAAGGCGCGGGTCGGGTTCAACGCGATCGCACGCCGCACGATCGGCCCCGCCTCACCACGGGTCAACCCCGCGACATCAGCGAACCACGACACCGTGGAACCATAGCCATACAAGTCTTTCGGACCACGAGACTCAATCTCCGCCAAAAACCGCCCCAACGCGGCGGAAGCCACCCGGATCACCTGCAGAGACTGCTGCACGCCATGGCCAAGCTCCAACTTGCCGGCACGCCACAACTCCTGCGGCAGTTCAGGAAGGAAGGTCTCGGACACCTCTCAATAATATCAAACAATGATCGAACGTGTGTTCGTAATTTTAAGCGACATTGAATCGGCCGCATTGACCACTGAAGGGTGATGTCACCACGTCAGCCGACTACGACGCGAGACACCGCATTTAGTCGACTAATTGCGGCAGCCCAAAGCTGACCGAGCCTCTCAACCAAACGTCTTCACATAACGCTGACAGGCAACAGAAATCTCCCCACCGGTGGCCGGCGCCTGATGGTCGAACGGGCCCTCGTCGACCCATCCGCACCGTTCGTAGAATCGCCGCGCCCGCGCGTTCCCCGGCACCACGGCGAGCCACGCGCGGGAATGTCCGCCCGCGCTCACGAGCCGTTCCGCCTCGGCGAGCAACGCCGACGCCACCCCGCTCCCGCGATGATCCGACGAAACGTAGACCTGCTCGACCTCGTCCGCGACGACCATCACGAATCCGGCGACTTCGCCTTCGATCAAGGCGACCGCCGTGTCCTCCACGCGGTCACCCGCCCGTTCCCGGAACGACTCCGGGGTGCGGACCCGCACGAGCGCGTCGGGCACGTTGCCGAGGTGTCCGTCTCGCCAGCCGTGGTACCAGATTTCCGCGACGGCGTCCGCGTCGTCCGGGGCCGCCGGGCGGATCACGACAGAGGTAGGCATGACCATGAGCTTAGGCAACCGCAGGGTGAAGTGATCAGGAAACCAGGGCTCCGATCCGCCGCTCCACCTCGTCCGCGCTCGCGTTCCCCGAAACCAGCGTCGCGATCCGGGTGCCGTCGTCCGCCAGCAACGTCGGGTAGCCCGTGACTCCTAATTCCCGCGCCCGCTGGAAATCGGCCGCGGCGGACACCCGGTCCAGTGCGGCCTCGACGGCGTCTCCGTCGACGCCCGCCCGCTGCGCGACCAATCGGTAGGTCGAGACTTCGGAAAGGCTCAGTCCGTCTAGATAAAACGCCTCCTGCAACAAGGCCGCGAGCCGGACGGCACGGTCCGGCGCGACTTCGCGCAGCGCCGCCATCCCGCACGCGGCGGCTTCGGAGTCCATGACGAACTCGCCGTCCGCGATGAGTCGTTCGTAGCTCTTCCCGAACGGCGCTCCGGTCCGCCGGGTGATCTCGGCGTTCGCTCCCCGGACGTAGCCGAACTGCCGGATCGGCACCCGTCGTCCGCCGAGGAACAAGCCGCCGGAGACGACTTCGACCGGCAGGTCCGGATGCCGGTGCGCGACGTCGGCCATCGTGCGGGCGAACCCGTACGACCAGCCGCAGTACGCGTCGAAGACATAGATGAGCTTCATGACTTGCCCAACGATGCCTGACCAGTCAGATATTCCTACCGGAGCCGGGGAAGCGCGTCCCGCGCGGAATGGCTCAGTGTCCGCAGGTCCTGCGTGAACTGTTCGCGGTGGTCGGCGGGCAGCGGGTCGAGGAAGAGCCGCTGGATGTTCTCGACATGGATCCGCGCCGCCCGCACGGTCGTCTTCTCGCCTTCCCCCGTCAGCCGGACGAGCTGTACGCGGCGGTCGTCGGGATCGGAGGCACGCACGACCAGGCCGAGCTTCGTCATCCGGTCGACCAGCCGGGTCGCGCCGCCGGTGGTCAGCACCTGTTCCTGCGCGATCGCGCGCATGCTCGTGCCGGCTTCGCCCTTCCGCCCGACGATCAGCAGGACCTCGAACATCAGATGCGAGATCCCGCATTCGGTCTCCAGCGCGCGACCGAGGAGGTATTCGAGCCGGTTCGCCGCGCCCATCAGCCGCCCGAACGCGACCACCCGCGGGTCGTAGGCGGCTTCCTTCGCCGTGGTGATGCCCATTTCAGCTCCCTGCCGACAAGGCCAGATAGACGTCCAGCTGCTCGGTGAACTCGGTCAGATCGACGCCGAGCAGTTCGCTCGCCCGCCCGATCCGGTACCGCAAGGTGTTGACGTGGATGTGCAGGGTCCGCGCCGCTCGCGTCGGCGAGCCGGAGCATTCGAGGAAGACGCGCAGGGTGTGCACCAGATCGGTGCCCTGTTCGGCGTCGTAGCTCAGCAGCGGGCCCAGTACCCGCTGCCGCAACGCCGCCCGCAGGTCGTCGGACGCGCCCGCCAGCAGCAGCCGGTGCATGCCGATCTCGCCGCCGGGGACGACCTCGACCGCGCCCGCCCGCTCCGCCGCCACGGCCAGCGCGTAGCGCGCGACCTCTTTCGCGCCCCGCAGCGCGGAAACCGGGGAACGATCGCTGATCCCGATCAGCACACGACGGCACGGCAGCAGCGATTCCACTCCCGCCAAGGCCGCGGCCACGGTGGTGGGCCAGTCGTCCGGCCATTCGCCGTCGTCCTCGGCCACCGCCCAGGTCGTTTCCCCGCCCGCGCCGACGAGGGCGCCCGGCGGCAGCAACTCGGTCAGGATCCCGCGCGCCGCTTCGGATCCCTCGGCACGGGCGACGACGACACGCAGATCGCCGCGCAGCCCGGTCGCGGTCAGCGCCGCGTGCGGATCGCTGCCCTCCTCGAGGGCGGCCAGCAGCGGTTCGAGTACCCGGTCGGTGACCGCGCGGACCTCGTCCGCCCGGGTGCGCGCGAGCCCGATCAGCCCGGCGAGTTCTTCGGCGATCTCCGCCTGTGCCGCGGTGAGCCTGCCGCCGATCGCGAGCAGCCACGGCACCGCGTGCCTTCCGCCGACGGGCCGGACGGAGACGTCGTCCGCTTCGAGGGAGCGTCCGCCCGCGGCGACGAACCGGCGCACCAGGTCGTCCGGCGCGGTCGCGGGGACCACCCAGCAGGGGAGGCCGATCTCCGCGCGGGCCCGGTCCAGCAGCGTCTCCATCGGCACGTCTTCGGTCGCCGCTGAAAGCAAACGTTTGCGGGCGCCTTCCGCGGCCCCGGCCAACGCCAGGACGACCCGCTCGGTGACGACCGAGAACGACAGATCCGCCGGCACCTCCAGCAACGGGATCCGGTGTCGCGTACAGGCGTCGACGAGGTCTTCGGGAATGCCGTCGGAGTCCGCGCCGGATGCGGCCAGCGCCGCCGCGCCCGCCTTCGCCAGCGCGGCGACGAAGGCCTCGGAATCGCCGGGCCCGCGCCACCACAGCAACCCGCTCAGCACGAGTTCACCCGCCGACACGTATCGCCCGGGGTCGGGCAGTTCGGTGACGTAGATCCGGGACACCGGACGGTCGAGCAGGGCCGTCCCGGCGCGTACGCGCAAGCGCAACCCGGGCAGCGCGAGCAGAGTTTTCACAGTCGTCATCAGGTTTGTAGGAAACCACAAATCGACCGGCATGTGCTGGGGAGATTTCATGCTTCGGCACCGTTGCCGCCGTACGGGCGGAGGGCGTCTACTGAGTCAGCCGTCACAGCCCGCCGCCGAACCGAGGAGCCCGAGAGTGGATTTCCTGCGCCCCAGCTCGCTGACCGAGGCGCTCGCCGTCAAGGCCGAGCGGCCCGACGCGGTGCCCATCGCGGGCGGCACGGACGTGATGGTGGAGCTCAATTTCGACCACCGCCGCCCCGGCGCGCTGCTCGATCTCAACCGCGTCACCGAACTCGCCGAGTGGGCCGAGTCCGACGGCAGGATCCGGCTCGGCGCTTCGGTGCCCTACGTCCGGGTGATCGCTGAGCTGGGTGAAGTTCTGCCCGCGCTGGCGATGGCCTCGCGCACCGTCGGCTCGCCGCAGATCCGCAACCGCGGCACCGTCGGCGGCAACCTCGGCGCCGCGTCGCCCGCCGGCGACACACATCCCGTGTTGCTCGTGCTCGGTGCCGAAGTCGAGGTCGCTTCGGTACGCGGGACGCGCCTGATCCCGGCTGAGGAGTTCTACCTCGGCGTCAAGCGCAACGCCCTCGAACCCGACGAGCTGATCACCGCCGTCCACCTGCCCGCCGGTGCGGGTCCGCAGCAGTTCGCCAAGGTCGGGACGCGCAACGCGATGGTCATCGCGGTCTGCTCGTTCGCGCTGGCCCTGCACCTCGACACCCGCGAGATCCGCGCGGCGGTCGGGTCGGCGGCGCCGACCCCACGCCGGGCGACCGCGGCGGAGGAGTTCCTGTCCGCCGAACTTCCCTGGTCCACCAAGGCGTCCGTCGCGGACTCGGTCAAACGTCGGTTCGGTGAGCTGGTGGCGGAGGCGTCGTCGCCGATCGACGACGTCCGCGGCAGCGCCGACTACCGCAAGCACGCGTTGTCCGTCCTGGCCAGGCGAACGCTGACCTGGGCGTGGAACGACTTCCAGAAGGGTGAACGCGAGTGCGCGTGAACGTGACGATCAACGGCGAATCCCGTCAGGCCGACGACGTCTGGGAAGGGGAGAGCCTGCTCTACGTGCTCCGCGAGCGGCTCGGTCTCCCGGGCTCCAAGAACGCCTGCGAGCAGGGCGAATGCGGTTCCTGCACGGTGTACCTCGACGAGGTCCCGGTGTGCTCGTGCCTGGTCGCGGCCGGTCAGGTCGAGGGCCGCGAGGTCCGCACCGTGGAAGGGCTCGCCGACGGCGACGAGCTCGACCCGGTTCAGCGGTCCTTTGTGGACGCCGGTGCCGTCCAATGTGGCTTCTGCACCCCCGGCCTCGTCGTGGCCGCGCACGATCTGCTCAACCGCGTCGAAAAGCCGAGCGACGAGGAGATTCGCGAGGCGCTGGCGGGGAACCTTTGCCGGTGTACCGGATACGAGAAGATCCTCGACGCCGTCCGGTTGGCCGCGACCAGGGGAGAGAGCACGTGAAGACCGTCATCGAGAACGCCGCCATCGCCACCGTCGACGGCGAGGGCACCGAGCACGCCTCGGGCCACGTCGTCATCGAAAACGACCGCATCGCGGCGGTCGGCGGCGGCAGGGCGCCCGAAGACGAGTACGACGAACGGATCGACGGCTCCGGGTACCTGGTGACGCCGGGCCTGATCAACACCCACCATCACCTCTACCAGTGGGCCACGCGCGGTCTCGCCGCCGACCACACGCTGTTCGAATGGCTCGTCGCGCTCTATCCGATCTGGGCCAGGCTCGACGCCGACATCACGCACGCGGCGGCCACGGCGGGGCTCACCCGGCTCGCCACCACCGGCTGCACCACGGTCGCCGACCACCATTACGTCTTCCCGCGTGACGGCGGCGACCAGGTCGAAGCCCTCGCCGCCGCCCGGATCCGCGTCGGCGTGCGGCTGCACGTCGTCCGCGGCTCGATGGACCGCGGCGAGTCGCAGGGCGGGCTCCCGCCGGACAATCTCGTCGAGGAGACCGAGGCCGCGCTGCTCGGCACCGAGGCGGCGATCAACCGCTTCCACGACGATTCCGCCGGCGCGCATCTCCAGATCGCGGCCGGGCCGTGCTCGCCGTTCTCGGTGAGCGAGCGGCTGATGACGGGTGCGGCGGAACTCGCTCGGCGCAAGGGAGTCCGGCTGCACACGCATCTCGCCGAGACGATCGACGAGGAAAAGCAGTGCCTCGCGGAGGCAGGCTGCACACCCGCCGAGTACGCCGACAAACTCGGCTGGCTCGGCGACGACGTCTGGCTCGCGCACTCGATCCACCTCGCCCCGGAAGCGATCCGGCGGATGGGTGCCACGGGCACCGGGGCGGCGCACTGCCCGACGTCCAACGGGCGGATCGGCGCCGGGATCGCCCCGGTCCGGCAACTGCTCGACGCCGGTGTGCCGGTCGGGCTGGGCGCCGACGGCGCCGCGTCCAACGAATCCGGTGGGCTGGGCGAGGAACTGCACCAGTCGCTGCTGCAGGCGCGGCAGCGCGGCGGACCGCGGGCGCTGACCACGCGTGAAGCGTTGTGGATGGGCACCATGGGCGGCGCGCGATGCCTGGGCCGGGCCAAGGACCTGGGCTCGATCGAGGTCGGCAAGCTCGCCGACCTCGCCGTCTGGGATCTGAACGGCCTGAACTACGCCGGGATCACCGACCCGGTCGCGGCGTTGGTGCTCGGCGCGACCCCGCCGATCGCGCGGCTGTTCGTCGGCGGCGCGACCGTGGTGACCGACGGGACGCTGCGCGAGGAATCCGAAGACGAGATCGCCCGCGAGCTGGCCGTGGCCGGCGCCCGGCTGAGGGAGACGGTATGACCTCGACTGACACGTCCAAACAGACCACCACCGCGACAGGCACCACCAACGGCGTGGGTGCGAGCCCGCGGCGCCCGGACGGCACGGTCAAGGTGCGCGGCGAGTTCGCCTACTCCTCGGACCTGTGGCACGAGGACATGTTGTGGGGCGCGACCTTGCGCAGCCCGCATCCGTACGCGCGGATCACCGGCATCGACATCACCGACGCCCTCGCGGTGCAAGGGGTCTACGCGGTGCTGACGCACGAAGACGTGCCCGGGGTGAACAAGTACGGCCTGGAACACTCCGACCAGCCGGTGCTCGCCGTCGACGTCGTGCGCTACGAGGGCGAGCCGGTCGCGCTCGTCGCGGCGGACCATCCCGAAACCGCCCGCCGTGCCATGAAGCGGATCAAGGTCTCCTACGAGGTCCTCGAACCGGTGACGGATTCCGAGAAGGCCGCCGCGGGCGAGGGCGCCGAGCTGCACCCAGGCGGGAACGTCGTGCGGCACGCCAAGATCCGCCACGGCGACCAGTCGGTCAAGGCCGACGTCGTGGTCTCCGGGGTTTACGAGGTCGGCATGCAGGACCAGGCCTTCCTCGGGCCCGAGTCGGGCATGGCGATCCCGGACACCGAGGGCGGCGTCGATCTTTACGTGGCCACGCAATGGCTTCACGTCGACCAGCAGCAGATCGTCGCCGCGCTGGGCCTGCCCAAGGACAAGGTGCGGCTGACCCTCGGCGGGGTCGGCGGCGCGTTCGGTGGCCGCGAGGACCTCTCGATCCAGGTCCACGCTTGTCTGCTCGCGTTGCACACCGGCAAGCCGGTCAAGATGGTCTACAACCGCGAGGAATCCTTCTACGGGCACGTGCACCGCCACCCCGCGAAGATGTACTACGAGCACGGCGCGGACAAGGACGGCCGCCTGGTCTACGTCAAGGCGAAGTTGTACCTGGACGGCGGCGCCTACGCCTCGTCCACCGGCGCGGTGGTCGCGAACGCCGCCACCCTCGGTGTCGGTCCGTACAATGTGGACAGTGCTTCGGTCGATTGCTGGGGGGTGTACACCAACAACCCGCCCTGTGGTGCGATGCGCGGGTTCGGCGCGGTGCAGGCGGCGTTCGCCTACGAGTCGCAGATGGACAAACTCGCCGAGGCCTGTGGTCTCGACCCGGTCGACATCCGGATCCGCAACGCGATGGCCGAAGGCAGCCTCATGCCGACCGGCCAGGTGGTCGACTCGGCCGCGCCGGTGGCCGAGCTGCTGGAACGTCTGCGCGCCAAGCCTTTGCCGGTCGCGCACGAGGAGCTCGATCTACGCCGGATGCCCGGCGGCGTCTCCAACACCACGCATGGCGAAGGCGTCGTCCGCGGCGTCGGTTACGCGGTCGGGATCAAGAACATCTGCTTCTCCGAGGGATTCGACGACTACTCGACGGCCCGCGTGCGGCTGCAGCTCGTCGGCGGCGAACCCGCGGCGACCGTGCACACCGCGGCCTGCGAGGTCGGCCAGGGCCTGGTGACGATCATGCAGCAGATCGTGCGGACCGAACTCGGCATCGAGCAGGTGACGATCCTGCCGATGGACACCACCATCGGCAACGGCGGCTCGACATCGGCCTCCCGGCAGAGCTACGTCACCGGCGGTGCCGTCCAAGCCGCGTGCGTCGCGGTGCGTTCGGGTCTGCACCAGCATCTGGCGGGCAAACTCGCCGCCGACGGGAAGCTGAACGTCGTCGGGAACAAGGTCGTCTCGGCGGACGGCAGTGTGCTGGCGGACCTCGCCGACGTCCTCGGCGACGAGGTCTTCGACGAGACCGTCGAATGGCGGCACCGTCCGACCGTGCCGATCGATCCCGAGACGGGGCAAGGCGACGCGCATGTCCAATACGGCTTCGCGGCGCACCGCGCGGTCGTGGACGTCGATACCGAACTCGGGCTGATCAAGGTCGTCGCGCTCGACTGCGCGCAGGACGTCGGGAAAGCGCTCAACCCGCAGGCGGTGCTCGGCCAGATCCAGGGCGGGTCCGCGCAGGGCCTCGGTCTCGCGGTGATGGAGGAGATCCAGACCGTCGACGGGAAGATCCGCAACCCGTCCTTCACCGACTACCTGATCCCGACCGTGCTGGACATGCCGCCGATGGACATCGACGTGCTGGAGCGACCGGACCCCAACGCGCCGTATGGTCTGCGCGGGGTCGGTGAACCGCCGACGATCTCGTCCACCCCGGCGATCGTCGCGGCCATCCGCGCGGCCACCGGCCTCGCGCTCACCCGGGTCCCGGTGCGCCCCGAACACCTCACCGGCACCTGAGAAAACCGTACTTTTCGAGCTAGGAGTCCAGCTGTGGGTACCCCTCTGTCCATTTCGGAGTCCGACGAGCGGAAATGGCTCGCCGAAGCCGTCGAACTGGCCACCGTGAACGTCGAACGCGGCGGTGGTCCGTTCGGCGCGATGATCGTCCGGGATGGTTCGGTGCTGGCCACCGGGACCAACCAGGTGACCCCGACGTTGGACCCGACCGCGCACGCCGAGGTGGTCGCGATCCGCGCCGCCTGCCAGGCGATCGGCGACTACAAACTCGACGGCTGTGTCCTCGTGACCTCCTGCGAACCTTGCCCGCTCTGCCTTTCCGCCGCGCTCTGGGCGCGCGTCGGCAAGGTGATCTACGCCGCCGACCGGCACGACGCGGCCGAGGCCGGCTTCGACGACCGCGAGTTCTACGAGCTCTTTTCCCGCCCGCGCGAGACCTGGTCACTACCCGTCGGCCAACTGTCCCTTTCGGACTCTTTCGCGCCTTTCCAGGCCTGGCTGTCGAAACCCGACAAGAAGGCTTACTGAATGGGTGAACCCGCGACCGCGATCGCGTCGCCAGGGCGCTCGTTTCGAGTCGACGTGCGCCCTGGTGTGAAGGGGCGCCCTGCCGCCACGATAGCGGGGTCTTCGACCGGGCGGGTTCACGTCATAGTCGGCTGGTTCGGCTGCCCACACCTGCTCCGCCGACCGTTGGCTTACTAGTCTCTTCCCGCCCCACAACGTTGTGGAGTAGGCATGACCCAATTAGGTACAGAGCGTCCTCATCTGCCCTCGTCCGAGCCGAGGCGGCTGTCCGGGCTCGACCGCTGGTTCAAGATCTCCCACCGCGGCAGCACGATCGGCCGCGAAGTGCGCGGCGGGATCACCACCTTCGTCGCGATGTGCTACATCGTGCTGCTCAACCCGCTCATCCTCGGTGCGTCGGCCGACATCACCGGCGCGCGGCTGAGCACGGAGGCGATCACCACCGCGACCGCGCTGGCGGCGGGGGTCACCACCATCCTGATGGGACTCGTGGGCAACGCGCCGCTGGCGCTCGCGGCGGGGCTCGGCGTCAACGGCGTCGTCGCCTTCCAGATGGCACCCACCATGACGTGGGCGCAGGCCTTCGGACTCGTCGTCCTCGAAGGCGTTTGCATCGTGTTCATGGCCGTCTCCGGGATCCGGGAACGGATCATCAACGCGATCCCGATGCCGCTCAAGGTCGCGATCACCGTCGGAATCGGGCTCTATATCGCGCTGGTCGGCCTGGTCAGCGCCGGATTCGTGACCAGGACACCGGACGCCGCGCAGTCGACGGTGCCGGTGCGGATGGGGATCGGCGGGCATCTGGAAGGCTGGCCGATCGCGATCTTCTGCCTCGGCCTGCTGCTGATGATCGTGCTGGTGAGCCGCGGTGTGCCGGGGGCGGTGTTGATCAGTATCGCGGTCGCGACCGTAGTCGCGGTGGTGGTCAACACCGTGTTCCACGTCGGCGGCTGGGGCCTGGTCGAGCCGAAGGTCCCCGACCACGTCGTGGCGAATCCCGATTTCAGCCTGCTTGGCGACATCGACCTCTTCGGCGGGTTCGGCTCGGCGGGCGCGGTGACCGCGGCGGTGTTCCTGTTCACCCTGGTGCTCTCCGGGTTCTTCGACGCGATGGGCACGATCACGAGTGTCTCGGAAGAGGCGGGACTGACGAAGGACGGCAAGGTCGAAGGAATGGGCCGGATCCTGCTGGTCGACGGCGTCGGCGCGCTCGCGGGCGGCGTCACCGGATCGGCACCGAACACGGTCTTCCTGGAGTCCGCCGCGGGGGTCGGCGAAGGCGCGAGGACCGGGCTGGCCAGCATCGTCACCGGCGGCCTGTTCACCGCGACGCTGTTCCTGACCCCGATCGCCGCGATCGTCCCGGCACAGGCGGCGGCCCCCGCGCTGGTGGTCATCGGCGGGATGATGATGGCGCAGTGCGCGCGGATTCCCTGGCGGGACCTGGACTTCGCGATTCCGGTGTTCCTGACCATCGCGCTGATCCCGTTCACCTACTCGATCACCAACGGGATCGGCGCCGGGCTGGTCGCCTACGTGCTGATCAAGATCTGCAAGGGCAAGCTCCGTGAGATCGGCTGGATCCTCGGGATCCTGGCCGCGGTGTTCGGGGCGTACTTCGGGATCGAAGGGATCATGTCGTGGTTCTGATGTTCCTCAACGGCGGCGGGATGCGCGGCGGTCCGCTGCACGAACAGCTGCAGGGGGCGCCGCTGTGCTGCGTGGCGCGTTCGGCCCCGAAGTACCGGTATTTCTCGGTGGGGGACCGGTTTCCGGCGATGTACGAGGGCGGCACCGGATCCGTGGTCGGCGAGGTCTACGACCTGCCGCTCACGGTCCTGCGGGATCATCTCGTCCCGGCGGAGCCGCCGGAACTGGAGCTGGGCGTCGTCGAACTTGAGGACGGCGCGGCCTGCCTCGCGACCGTCCTGCGTTCGTCCTTTGTGGACTCACCTGAGCTGACCGACATCACGTCGTCAGGGGACTGGCGGGCGTACCTGGCGTCCCGCTAGCGGTCCGTGAAGGCCTCCTTCCCTACTCTCAAGGCAGGGCCCCGGCAAAGTCGCAGAGTTGCTGGTCGGCACTGTTCTTGGTGGTCCGGATGTGGCATCGCTGATGCCTGTGGGGTTCGAGTGTGGAGGATTTGGGACGGTGAAGGTCCCAAATCCTCCACACTCGAGGTGTACCGGGTTCAGGGGCATGCCCCTGAAGTTCTGTTGATCAA
>NZ_JBVKAE010000049.1:0-50736 GCF_055598845.1 Amycolatopsis sp. NPDC039088
CGGGCGTTGGCTGCCGCTGTGCGGGTCGCGGGCGCGGGGGCTGGCTGCCGCTGTGCGGGTCGCGGGCGCGGGCGCTGGCTGCCGCTGTGCGGGTCGCGGGCGCGGGCGCTGGCTGCCGCTGTGCGGGTCGCGGGCGCGGGCGCTGGCTGCCGCTGTGCGGGTCGCGGGCGCGGGCGCTGGCTGCCGCTGTGCGGGTCGCGGGCGCGGGCGCTGGCTGCCGCTGTGCGGGTCTTCTCTTCCTATGCGTCTTCCCAACTCAAGGGCCTGACCAGCCCTGAGCAGCAAGGTCGACGCCGAAGGTAACGGCGAGATAACGGAACCCGGCTGAAGCTTGAAAGTGTCTAGTCAGTCTGTCAACCTAGACATGTAACCGAGACAGGCCGGAGGGGATGAGACAGAGAAGGGCGTGAGGACCGGGACACGGCGTCCCGCGAGCGATCTCCTTCCTTTCTTCTCCTCAAAGGTTTGGTCGTTACGAAATATAAGACCCGCATAGCGCGGGCAGCGGCTTGGGCCGCGCGGACAGCAGCGAAACCGTGCAGGGCAGTAGTGGGGAACGACGCGTAGCCAAACGCGTATTTCTAGTCTGAGATGCGTAGTAACTGCGCTTGCAGCCCCGTTATGTGAATCCCTTGCTATAGAGCGGAGTAGCGCGCATAAAAGGCATGCCTGCCAGAGGTGTGTCCCCAAGATAACTACATGGTGGTCTAGCACCGACAAACGTCACAACGTGTGGGCGTCCGGATTGTGTAAAGCGGTTGCCGACATTGAACGGCCCTCTCAAGCGCGTCGCGCTTTTGCTGTTCATAGCACGCTATGTCTTACGGGCATGGTTCCCTGCGTTGTGCACTAGACATAACGGCTTCCCCTTTTGGGGAGGTTCGGGGAATGCGCTACCGGCCGACCGGGCGCTATCGCTTGTGATTTCGCATCGCACGGACATAGAAGATGATCCCCTTTGCGCGAATCGCACCCGACGTGTCCACATTCCGGCCCGTACCAGTTCGCAACTGGCCTGAACCGCCAAACAACATGCAACTACGACACCATTGGAGGTTCTGTCATGACGCGTAAAGACTTCACAGAAATTGCTGATTCCGTACGCCGGGAAGTTGTCGCCGACGACGAACGAAAAGCGCTCGCCGACGCCTTGTGCACGTACTTTAAATCGGTAAACCCCGGATTCGACCGAGACCGCTTCTTTGCCGCATGCGGTCTGTGACCCGCACGAATCCGCACCCACTGGGAGTGTCAATCATGAACAACCCTGAAATTTCGTTTTCCGAAGATGCGAATCTGTATTTCGGGCAGAACTTTCGCTATGGGACATGGGACGGTGAAGACTGCGCCCGCGACAATGACTGGTCCGGATTCGGATTCGTGCTCGGATCGGGTGGTGATCCGCTGCCAATTCCCGGCGACTACCTCACCGGGCACCAGTGCGCCCACCTGGCGGACGTGTCCAACCAGCACGCGGCGGTGCGACTCATGGAGGAAGCGGCACCCGGCAAAGCGGCCGAGTGGAACGGCCTTCTTGCCTACGACTACGGCGATTCCGCCGCACGTGAGGCAGCCGACCGTATCGGTGCCGCTCTCGCCGGATACCCGCTGCTCGACGACGAAGATCTGTCCGAGCGGGAATCCGAGAACGCCGCGCGCGTGCTGGTCGACTGCTATGACGTGCCCGAGGAAATCGCGGCGGACGTCGTTTCGGCGCTGAGCGATGACGGACAGACCTTGTGCACCGACTGTCACGGCTGGGACATCGACCACATCATGTCCGAGCTGGGCTATCGGCAATGCGCCGAGTGTGACAAGTGGCTCGAAAGCGCTTGTGATGAGCCGCTGCATTACGACTGCGCCGAAAACTACGCGGAAGACGACTGCGAATGTGTTTCGGTCATGGTCGACGGATACCGGCACGGCAATCACACCGTAACCATGTCGGATGTTCGCGAAACATTGCGTGGCTGCGAACACTGTTACCCCGTTGTCTACCCCTACGGCAAAAACGTGGCGTAACAAACGCGACCCATCAAAGGGGTAGTAGGCAAAGGAGATACACCGTGGATTCCAACAATCCGGGTACTAGAAGCGAGAAGGACCGGCAATACGCGGTCTTTCGTGACTACGCCGACCAGCGCGGAGCCCGGCGCGCATACCAATCATTATCCACCATGGGTGCCTGCCATGAACTGCTAGTGAGCCTGGTCGTGCGTTATCTCGCCGAATCGGGCCCACAAGGGAATGAACAGCCCGATGACGAAACCGTATTCGCCTACGCCGCCGAACACGGACATGTACGGGTCGTTCTTCGATGGCGCGGATTGTGGCGCGGGCTGGCGTTCTGCTCGGTCGAACCGGACGAAACCGAGGTGTGGCACCGGCATTTCACCGATGCCGAACAATGGCTTACGCAACGCGCCGTACTGAGCCAGGCGGAAGAAACCATGAAATCTCACTACGACTAGGTACGCCATGTTGTGTCGTTTCGGTGCCGCGCGCATTGGCGTGCGGATGCCGTGACCGCACAACGGTTTCCCGTATCACCTCCGATAACGAAAGTGGGTTCGTCATGTCCAAAGAAACCAGCGAATGGCTCAACAACAATGTTCTGATCGGATTCACCGACAAACGTGGCCACGCGTGGCACTACCGGGCATCGGCACAGGGCAGCGAGCCGAACCATTACCCCGGCGCTATCCCGGTCGCCGACGTTCAGCGCCGCCTGTTCCACTGGACCGCCGAACGGGAACCGGTGCTCGTCGCGGGCAAGTTCGGCCTTCGCCGCGTGCCCAACAAGCAAGCCATCACCGCATCGGATACCGGCGACGTCCTCGGAATCTTCGCCGACGGGTACACCGTGCACCAGTACCAGGAATGGCTGCTCGACAAGGTCGGCACGATCCTTGATGACGGACTGTCGATCGGTTCCGCGGGCCTGCTGCGCGACCGCCGACAGGCATGGGTGAGCGTGGAAGTGCTCGAGAACATCACCACCCCGGAAGGGGTGGAGTTCCGGCCGAACCTGGTCGCCTGCACCAGCCACGACGGCAGCCTGGCCACCACCTACAAGCGCACCGTCACCAACGTCGTGTGCGACAACACGATGTCGGCCGGTCTGCGCGAGTACGGCCAGCAGTTCAAGGTCAAGCACTCCAAGAACGGCAAGTTCCGAATCGTGGAGGCCCGCGACGCGCTCGCGATGGTCCACACCGTGGCCGAGGAATTCGCCGCCGAGGTCAAGGCCCTGTGCGAAACGACCGTGACCGACCAGGCATGGCGCGCCTTCCTAGACGAACACACCCCGGTGCCCGAGGAGAAGGGACGCGCCCGCACCACCGCGACGAACGAGCGGACCGCGCTCAACCGGTTGTGGAACAGCGACAACCGGGTCAGCCCGTGGCGCGGTACCGCGTGGGGAGTCGTGCAGGCCATCAACACCTACACCCATCACGAAGCGATCGTGCGCAACGCCTCCCGCGCCGAACGCAACATGTCCCGCGCGGTGGACGGAAAAGCCGACGCGCTCGACCAGGAAACCGTGACGACGCTCGGCAAGGTGCTGGCTTCGGTCTGAAAAGTACCGTCGCCGCTTCGGTGCCCGCGCGGCCATGCGCCGCGCGGGTGCCGTGGCCGCGAGATGGCCACAACCGGCGCCCGAACCAAAACCAGTGCACACAAAACCCCGACACGGGAAGGAAAACCCATGGACATGCAGGCATTCGCGGCAGCGATGGCTGAAGCGCTCGACGGAACGTGGACAATCGAATCGGGCTACCACGGCCAGCGAGACCGCTACCTCATCGGCCCAGACGGCGAACAAGTTCACGTGTGCTACTCCGACTGGGAGAAGACACCACGGCTCAGGCTGTCCGCCAGCCTCCCGGCCAAACTGGCGACTATCCGGCACCGCCACGGAAACCCAGCGCCATCACACGAAATCACGGTGTCACCGGCCAAGACGCCCGAAACCGTCGCCGCCGAGACTGCCCGGCGGCTGCTGCCCGGCTACCGGGTCACCCTCGCGGAAACCCGCGAGCTGAAACAACGAATCGATGACCAGGCCGCCGCACGCGACCGGCTCGCGCACGCCATCGCGGACTCGCTCGGCGCGACCGTCCACACGCCCGGCCCCAGCCCGCTCGGCCACGACCCGCAGGAAGCCATCGTGCGCTACCAGGGGGTGCTGGCCGGCACCGCCACGGTGCCCCGTAGCGGCGGACACGTGGCCTTCGCCTTTTCGGTCGCTCCGGGCGACGCCGCCCGTGTCGCTGCGTTCCTGGCGACATTCCCGCGAACGGTGGGTTGAGACCAGGACCACCGATCCGCCCGGATCTAGGCAGGCCGAACAAGACGGCTCACACCACGTGCGAAGTGAAGCGAAGGAGGCGCATCGCCATGTCCTTGGGAACTCTGACAATCCACCACGACTACGAATCCGGCACCACCGTCGAAGGAACCACTCGTAACAGTCCTGCGCACTTAGCGCTGAAGGCGCATCCGTCCTGGACCTGGTCGCGCTACGCCGGAGCGTGGCTGCTTCGGTCCTCACGGCATCGCCAGTCGAAGCCGTACGCCCTCGCCGAGATCGAGCGCGTGCTCACCGAGGCGGGCTACATCGTCGAGCGCGACATCGACGACACGATGCCCAGCGTCGAGCAGCAGGAAACCGATCTCGCCGACCGGATGGACGATCGGGTCGACCGGCTAACCGAACGCTCTGGGAAGCATCAGGCCAAGGCCGACGCCACGCGGGCGAAAGCCGACTACGTGTTCCGCAACATCCCGATGGGCCAGCCATTGCTGGTCGACCACCACAGCTACAAAGCCGACCGCAACCGTCGCGAGTGTGCGTGGAACAACCTCGGCAAATCCATCAAGCAGGGTGAGTACGCCGACGAGCTGGCGCGCCGCGCCGACACCGCGTCGCACCACATGGGCGCCCGCCACAACCCGGTTACCGTCGCCAACCGGATCGAGAAGCAGGAAGCCGACCGTCGGCGTCTTCAGCGCGAACTCGACGGCGAACCGGGCTGGGTGACCGAGACCGACGAGCACGGCCAACCGCGGCACCGCTGGAGAATCCAGCACCCAGGCGAGGAGCGCGCGGTCTACCTACGGCGCGAAATCACCACCCTCACCGAGCAAATCGACTACTGGAAGAGCGTCTATACCCAGCTCCAGGCCGAAGGCAAGGCATCCACGCTGGGGCCAGACACCGTGCGCAAGGGCGACTGGGTGCTTTACAACAGCATGTGGATGCGGGTACGGCGGGTCAACAAGAAGTCGGTGACCGTGCCGAACCCGGTCTTTCCACCACCACGGCCCGGTGAGAAAGAGGCCGCCTGGACCGTCGCCTGGCACAAGCTGCGCGGCCACCGCACCACTGAGCAGATGCCGCCGGAGGTCGTCGAGGCGTACGAGGCGGCCGGCACCGACCGGATCAACTAATGCAACGTACTCCGAAACCCGACCCATCGACGAAATATGGGCTACCGTGCAACTCGATGAGGTCGTTGACCGAAGCGATCATCGCGCCGGTCTCATCGAATCCCGTACAGACAGCACCGTGAGGCGCTCAGACGTGATCTCTCATCCGTTTTTGACCTCGTTTGATGTCGAGAGCTGGCTGCCAGTTGCAGGTTCGGTTCGCTGGCCGTGCTGGTCCAGGCCCAGCAGCCGGTTCTCGAACTGGTCGTAAGCGCGCTGGCAAAACTTCTCGTAGCGAGTTCGGGCCTCCGGAATGGGCAGCAGCCACGTAGCAATGCGAACCCGGAGACATCCCAACAACAAGCCGAGCAACGAGGTGGATGGACGGCGAGCAAACCTGCGTCGCACCCAGGCGACAGCCATGGGTACGAGAACAGTGAGGGAACCCCAAATCGTGGGTAGCACGAGAAACCCCTCCTCGGGTTTCTCGGCTTGCCACGCCGATCTCTGCAGCTCACTGCCGCGGGCACCTTGTACGTCGCGAGGAGTTTACCTGGCTCCCGGATCGTATGCTGTTTCGGACACGCCTGGAGCCCAGCGCAACGGTTGGACCATGCCACCGCTGGCCAGGTACTCCTCGTACTTTGGCTTGAGCAGCTTCAGCGGCATCCGGACAGATACGCCCTCGACCTTGATCTTCTCTCCTTTCGGGCCTGTGGTGACGTAGCTGTTATGGTCGCAGCGGAAGCTGTGGAATACGTCGGTGCTCCCTTCGAAGTCGGTCACCACGCCTTCAAGTAGGGCCCCGCCGTGACGGTGACCGTCGTTCGACAGCGAGAGCAGAGGACTCCCGGGTAAACGGCCAGGGAGCACATATGCGCGTCCCCGCAGTTGCCCGCACCGGCCCCCGTTACCTGCGCACCGCACCTCAAAGGCGACCTTCGACCGGCCCGGCGGCTCGTCAGGCCGGTAGGACCCGTGGGCGAGTTCGTACTGTTCGTCGGTGATGCGCTTCAGCACCGCGGCCCGGCGGTGCTGCTGCGCGACGGAGCCGTCAAGTTCATGGCGGAGCGCCATGGTTAGGGCGGCGATCCTGTTGGCGGTCTTGATGTGTGCCCAACTCTGCTGGTCAACGATGGGAACGTTCGTGCTGACTGGTTCGAGGACGTTCACGAACGCTACGGTGTCGTCGGTCGTGTTGAGGAGGGTGATCACCTGTTGAAGCTGTTCGTTGGATGCTGCTCCGAGAAGTGTGGCAGCCAATTGTTCGGCCTGCGGGTCGGGAGCACGGATGTCGGGCGGAGGTGGTGCCACCAGTGCGGCCGCCCGCTGGCCGAGGCTATAACCTCGGGCCAGCCATCCGTTCACGATCGCCAAATCGGCGCGGCTCAACGGGGTAGCAGGGTGTCCGTGGCCGACTCGGTGCAGCCAACTGTTCACCGAGTGCCAGTCCCAGACGCGGATCTTGCTCCAAGGGTTAAGGCAGGCTGGGAAGTCGCCGGGCCCTCGTTTGCCGCTGACGTAATGACTGACGGCTTGACGGGTGAGGCCGGCGCGTTCGGCGATCTCCGGCATGGTGACCAGATCTGGAGCTAGCTCGTCGACATGGACGTGAAGATTCTGCTGGGCGGCATTGATCACCCGTTGGGCCAACCGGACTGTGTCGGTACAGCGGCTGCCAGGTTCTTCGATGATCAACAGAAGCCGACGATCGATCAACTCCACACGGCCAGTGAAGTACCGGTGGAACGCTGTCACGCCCGTTGGGTCGCCGGCGTCGAGAACCGCCCACAGTCGGAGGACCCAAAGCACGTCGGGGTCTCGCTCACTGGTCATGCTCATCATCGTTGTTGACAACCCGCAACGTTGACAACTCGCAACGCCTCGTGACAGCGGATTGGGGCTGGCGCGGCCAGGGCATCTGCGGCGCGAATCTCGGCCACGGACCGTGGTCAAAGATCAATCCAAGTGACACTGGCTGCAGCTGCCACAGTGGGGCACGCAGCACCCTCACTGCTTCATCACCTAGCGTCGATACCTGAGCTGGCTCCCTGAATACAGCCTCGTCTCGCTATGAGGTCGAGCTGGAGCGGTGTTGTCGAGCCGGATCGCGTCGGCGGTCAGGGCAGGTGCTCCGGAGTTTGCGTTTGAATCGCTCGCCCGTGGGTCGCCTCCACAGCGGTAGCGATGGCGGCGTTGGTGACAGTGTGCGGCGCCGAGACGGGGACGCAGCATGCGTCGCGCTCGCCACACTGTGGCCGGAGAGTCAGTATTCGGCGGGTCGTCGGCAGGACCAGGCCGAGACACCTCACACTGGGGTTCTGTGGTGTGAGAAGGTACAGAGCGCTGGAGGAACCTGAATGGCCAACGCTAACGATGAGGCGTCTGAAAGCAACGCCGAGGCCTGCGAAGACGTTGGCGCGCCCGGTGGTGCTGGCAGGGGGGCGGGCTCAGCTAGCCTCGCCTCTGTCCCGACGTTTCCTTCGCTGGAGTCGCTGGCCTCACGCTACGTAGCTGAGCAGCACGAGACTTATCTGCGGTACCTCCAGGAGTCAGTGGAGGAGCCGCGGAACCTCAACATCGCGCTTACAGGCCGATACGGGACGGGCAAGTCCAGCGTTCTCGACCAGTTTGTGTCCGAGGGCAAGAAGTGGAGGTTGCGCACAGCGTTCAAGAACAAGAGCAACACACTCCGCATAACGATCTCTACGCTCGGGTCGAACTCCCAGAGGGCGAGTTCTGAGGAAACGGGCTCCGAAGAATCGACTCTCACCAACCGGATTCAGAAAGAGCTCGTCAAGCAGCTGATCTATCGAGTGTCGCCACGAGACTTCCGTTTCTCGCGTTTCAATCGCATCGTCCCGCTCTCCCGGAAGCGTGCGATGGGCGAGGCGACTATCGCGGTCGGCTTGGTCGGTGGGATCCTTTGGTTCTTCAAGATGCTACCGGACATCAAGTTGCTGCCCGGCATCGCTGGGATCGGACCTGGGTATCAGTGGTTGGTCCACGTGGTGTCGTGGCTCGTGCTCGCTGCCCTCGTCGTAGTCGTGCTCGCCACGGTGCGACTGGTCATTTACGGCCGGTTCGTCGTGTCCGACGTCTCGGCGGCCGGGGCAACCGTGAAGCTGTCGCCGCGAAGCTCGACCTACTTCGACGAGTACCTCGAAGAGATCGTCTACTTCTTCGATAAGGTCTTCCCGGACGTCGTGATCTTCGAAGACCTCGACCGCTTTGATGATCCACACATCTTCGAGGCTTTGCGGGAGCTCAACACGCTCCTCAACGAGACTCCGAGGCGCCTCAAGAAGAAGAAACCACTTCGGTTTGTTTACGCTATCAAGGACAGCCTGTTCGAGCGGCTGGGCTCCGACGCGGAGAAGTCGAAGGGCGATGCTGCTGCCGCTGAGACCGTGCGTGGCAACCGTACGAAGTTCTTCGACGTCGTGATTCCGGTAGTTCCGTTCATCTCGCACCGGAACGCCCGCGAACTCCTCGATGGGTTGCTCAAAGGGCGTGGAGTGACGGACATCGACCGCTCCCTCATAGCGCTGGTTGCTCAGCACGCCACCGACATGCGGCTGTTACGGAATATCTGCAACGAATACGTGGTCTTCGTCGAGCGACTGCTCAAGTCGGATAAGACCGCGCCCGGCCTGACCGCCACCAATCTCTTCGCGCTGGTCGCGTACAAGAACTTCCACCTCGAAGACTTCGAACACATCTCGCGCCGCGACAGTGATCTCGACGTGCTCTATGATCGGCGCCGGGAACTGGTACGCGCGGCCATCGATGACTGCGAGAAGCACAAGCGTGACATCCTGAACGAGCCGACCAGGTACAAGTCGAGGAAGCCACTGGCCGCGCAGTTGGGCGACCGACTTGTGACGATCGGGACGGTCACCAAGGACGCATCCGGGCTCCGATCGTGGCGGCACCTGCGGTTTTCTGTTGGTGGTGAACACTATTCCGCAGACCAGGTGGACTCGTATCAGTTCTGGGCCGTTGTGGCCGAGGCCAGTGGGATCCTCATCCAGGCTTCTCCCGAACCGAATGGCAGTGGTGGTTTGCGCGACGCGGGCAAGCTGGATCGTGGCCAGATCGAGAAGCTCTTCCCGGAAGCGCTGGATGCAGGCCGTTGGGCCGAGATCGACGAGCGCGCGAACCAGGAGACCTTTAAACGTCTCGACGTCGACATCGCGTTCTTGCGCGGAGCAGACTTCAAGGATCTTGTCCGCGCAAGCCGGTTCACTTTGTCTGTGAAGGGCAGTGACAAGAACTTCGCCGACCTCGTGGACGCGACCATGAAGTCGCGGTTGGCACGCGAACTCGTGCAGCAGGGCTACCTGGACCGGAACTTCGCTCTGTACGCGGCGCAGTTCTACGGTGACTTTACCGGCGTCGACGTCGCCAACTTCATCGTGCACACCGTGGAGACCAACACGATGGACATCGACTACGCGTTCAGCGGACCCGAAGCCATCGCGAACCTCCTTCTTGAAACGCCGGAGGACTTCTCCTACACGATCAGCGCATACAACACCGAGATCCTCGACTACCTCCTCAAGCAGAACAATGCCTTCGCAGCGGACATTGCCGACACCGTCGCGTCGAACTTCGGAGACGATGCGCGGAAGTTCCTCGGCTCATACCTCAACTCCGGCTCAGAACGAGCATCCTTCGCGGCTCTGTTGAGCGAGCGTCCTTGGCCAGGTGTGTTCACTTACCTAGCCAAGGACGCGGGCATCCCTGTGGACGTACGACCCGCCCTCGTTGACGCTGCACTCCGCAGCAGCAAGGAGGCTGAAGTATATGAGCTGAACTCCGATGTACGCGACTTTATTGTCGAGAACTACTCGAAGATGGAAACCTTCACGAGCCGTCAAGACGGTGACATTGCGGCGAAGGTCGTGACGCTCATAAAGGAAATGGGCGTCGTTCTTCCTGAACTGGCGGGGCTGGACGAGACGATTCGGGATCGCGTCGTGTGCCACGACCTGTATCGCCTCACAGCAGAAAACCTGCGCGCGGCACTGGGCACCACAGGCGACGTCGGTTTCGATCGGATACGCGAGCGCGCGGACGTATACAACCTGTGCCGGAGGCGCCCGGACGAGTACCTGGCCGTGGTGCAGAACGACAGTCGCACTCCACACTCGTTCCTCACCGAGTCGACACTCACCGAAGTCCTCTCCAAGCTTTCCGAAGCCTGGAGTGCGGAACACGTCCGGGAGTTCATCGCGATGGCCGCGCCAGGCAGCCAGCTAGAACGGCTCGACTCCGTTCCTGAACGGTGCTGGCCGGACCTTGCGGCACACCACCTTTTCCGCGCGACTGTTCGAAACATACAGGCGTACCGCGATGCGATTGGCGTCATCGACCAGGCGCTTGCCGACCTGCTCGTTCAAGCAGGAAGCCTCGACGGAACCGGCGAGGACGAAACCGCGAAGATGAACGTCGCCGTCAACGTGCTCAACGCAATCGACACCATCCCCGAAGCTCGGAAACGGGTCGAGTTGGTCGTGGGCCTGCAGCTCGAGCGCTACGTGTCGTCCGCGGATATCGAGCCGGAGGGCGGTGGCTACTTGGCGCTCCTGCTTGCTAACCAGGTGGTCGAGGACTCCGTCGAGGCGTTTACGCAATTCCGGAGTGCGGGGTGGGCTGCGATCGAGCCTGCGATCGAGAAGTCGAGTAAGTTCGTGGAGTTCATGGCACCGGAATTGGTTAATGATTTCATCCCTGACCTCCTGCGCAGCCACGTGGTCCCCCGACAGGCCAAAGAAGAGGTCATCGACGATCTTGCGCGGTATGTGCCTCATGACAACGGCCCCGCGCTGTCGGCAGCAGGGAGCTACGTCCTCGCCCAGAAGCGATCACTGCCTCTGGATCAAGTTGGTCGAATTGCGGCGGTCACACGCGACAAGGACCTCACGTTAGAGTTGCTGATTTTACTTGCGCCGCCTCCGGTAGAGCTCGTTCCCGTGTTGACGCGGCTGGGAGAGCCGTACAGCTACCTCACGAACCCAGTCAAGAACGAGTTTGATCTGCCTGCTGACGAGCTGCACCGGACGATCCTCGACCGCCTTAAGAAGGCTGGTGTCATATCCGGCTTCAGGAAGCGCCGGCTTGAAGGCTCTTACGTTGTGCAGCTGGAGTAGCGCAACATTCGGTATCGGTGTCGATGACCAGTGCTCCAGCCGTCGGACCAGGGAACTCATCTCGGCGTTAAGGGAGTCCTGGTCACCGAGTATCCCCTCGACACGAAACCTCGCCGCACCTGTGCCTACGGACGTCAACGCCTGGTCGCCGCTCTTGCGAGGCCACCGTGATCGTCGAGGCCGGCCGACGCAGCCCGGCCCCTGGCTGTAGCGCGTATGGCTTCGAGGCTGGGCTGCCGCGTCTACGCGGTCCCGGGGCTGGTCACCTCGGCGAAGTCCGCCGGGACGAACGAGCTGCTGCGGACCGGGATGGCCACCGCCGTCACCTGCGCCAATGAGGTCACCGCCGCCCGCGGACTCCGATGAGTCGCCGAAGCCCGCTTGGTCCAGGTCGGCAGGGGTGCGTCGTGGCCAGTAATCGCTGGTCACGACACACCCCTGCTGACCCGCGGGTTGTCTCGGTAAGGTGTCTAGGGCGACACGGCGGCAAACAGCTGGTCAGCCAAGCCCAGAGGTCGGCCAACCCTGGCCACGTGAGAGAGGGCCGCAGATGGACAAGGACGAGCACATCGCGCTGCTGCGCGCCCGCCGACACCGCGTGGAAGCGATCGAGACCACGCTGGAGAACATCCGAGACGTGGAAAGCTCGCTCCAGGAGATGAAAGAGATCCTGAGTAAGCAGCTGAAAGTCGAACGCACCGAACGGCTCGCCGACATTCGTGAAGCGGACAAGGCCGGTGTGCCGAAGACCAGAATCTCCAAGGAGGTCGGCCTTAGCCGCGCGAATCTCTACAACCATCTCAAAAGCACCCCGCCGGATGAGTAGCCGGACTCACGCGTCTGGACGATTGCCGGAGACGAGGGGCATGCGTCGAGAACGCGACGAAGGCCCCTCCCGGGCGCGGCTGTGCGCACCTATCAGCAGAGCTGGCCTCCTCGCTGCCGGTAGAATTCCACGGGATCGACGGCCTGCCCGTTGGCCTCGATCTGCAGGTGCAGGTGCGCTCCGGTGGACGCTCCCCGGTTTCCGACCGCGGCGATTGGCTGGCCGGCCTGAACGGATTGTCCTTCGCGGACCAGGTTGTGGTCGTTGTGACCGTAGATCGTCACGATCCCGTCCCCGTGCTGGATGCGGACCCACAGCCCGTATCCGGACGCCGGACCTGAGCTGATCACCGTGCCGGAGTTGGCCGCCAGGATCGGCGTACCGATGGGCGCACCGATGTCGAGTCCTTTGTGGAACTCATTGCCGCGGTACCCGAATCTGGAGGTGCAGGTGCCGCGCGTGGGGGTCGTCCATCCGCCGGTCGTGCAGGTGGCACCTTGGACCGCCCCGACGATCTGGCGCGCCACTGGCTCGAATTTTGCGTAGCGGTCAGGAAAGCCCGACCGCTGCACGGTCTGTGCGGCGACGGTGACCGGCATGTTCTGCCAGTTCGGCAGCGCCAGTAGATGCCGGTAGAACTGCTCGCTGCTGTAGGTGGGGTCCATGATCTGCGCGACCGTTCCCCAGCCTTGCGAGGGCCGCTGCTGGAACAGGCCGACACTGTCGCGATCGCCATAGTTCAGGTTCTTCAGCCGCGACTCGGTGAGCGCCGTGGCCACCGCGACGACCCAGCCCTGCTCGGGCACGTTTATCCGTTTGCCGACAGCGACGATCGTCGCCGCGTTGCCCATCTCCTGCGGTCCGTACCCCGCTGCCGAGGTCGCGCTCGCCCCGGCAGGGGCACAGTTCAGGCCACCGGTGGAACTGCTGGAACTGCCGAACACGGCTTGAACCACAGCGATGGCGCCGCCGCCAATGAAGAGAATGATCACGACGACGAACCCGGCACCGGCGGCGGCCACCTTGCCCATGACGCGTCACCTCCACGGACGCGCGGGGTCGGGCGGGGGCATCGGGGAAGGCGGGGCCACCTCCGCACGTGCGGAGGCAGGCGTCGCGGCAGTCGGAGGCTGCCCACCGCCGGGAGCCGAGGCACGCAGGTCCGGCCAGAGGACGGGCAGGCCAGCCAGCGCCACGCGACCAGCGGTGCCGGACTCGTCGAGCCGTCGCCAGCGTGGAGCGGCCATATCGAGCGGGTCAGCGGCGGCTTCGCCGCTGCTGGTTGCCACGGGTACGCGTGCAGGCCGGTCGAGACCGCGCAGCGCCTCGGCCATCGCCCTGCGTGCGTTGACTTCACGCTGGGCACTGGGCAGCCACACCAGCACGGGTGTGGTAATACCCGTGACCTCGGCCAGCCGCTCGTAGCGGGCCAGTTTGCCCGCCAGGCGGGACAGTTGCTCGGTGCCGAAGTCGAACTCGACGAACCACTCGACCTCCCGGCCAGCCTCACGCCAGCGTCCGTAGCCGTCCGGGGTGACGATGTCGCCCCAGTGCCGGCCGCACCGGGCCGCCGACCACCACGCCGCGAGCACACCAGCGGCACCGGGCTGACGCGCTCGGCGGATCAAGGTGGTGAACAGCCCGTTGCAGCCCACGGTGTGCGCCAGCTGCAGCGAGAACGCGCGTCCGATCCCGCGCTCACGACTGTAGCCAAGTTCCTTGGGATCGATGCCGTCCTCGCGGGCGAGAGCGACCGCCCCGGCGGTGTCGAGGACGTAGTACATCGGGTGCGAGCCGCGGTCGCGGTGCGGCTGGAACCGGTGCACCACGCCCCACTGGTAGAGGCTGCGCAAGCGCAAGTTCGCGGCGCGGCGACCGGTGAAGGCGATATCGATGATCTGGGTGCTGGTGAGCACGTGGTGCTCGAACAGCATCCGGCACAGCCACCGGTCACGGTCGGTGAGATGCCGGGCCAGCCACGCGTGGTGCTCGGCCGAGTTGAGCACGCGCGCAACAGGGCGTTCTGGCCGATGTGCCCGCAATTGCCTTTGCTGGGTGGGATTGCTCACCATCGTGACAGGCACCTCCAATACGGCAGGACGTGAGAACGCCCTGCGGGCAAACGGAAAAGCTGAGCGGGGTCAGGCCGCGCGGCGCGGATCGAACGCCACCGGCTTGACGTCCTGGGTCGGCTCGGGCGTGGCTCGAGGTTCGGTGTTCACGAGCGCGAGCCGACGGATCTGCTTGGCCCGACCGGGAATCGCGGGCGGAAGTTTCTCGGTGACCGCGGTGAACGGGGGAGCTTCCTCGCTGTCGAGCACCAACCGCGCGGCGATGTGGAACCGGCCGAGATTGGCGAGGTCGTGCTCGGAGAGCCGAGGCGCGGTGTGCCGGGCCAAGTCCCGGGCGTCTTCAGGGGACGCCGAGAAAATGATCTTCGAGCGGGCGTTGGTGCTGATGCCTTCCTCCAGCTCGCGCGGCAACTGCCGCAGGTACTGGTGCGCGAGCGTCATCGACATCCGGTAACCCCGGGCTTCGGCGAGCATGTCCTCCATCGGGTACGCCAAATTGAGGAAGTTGTGGCACTCGTCGATGTAGAGCGAGGCATCGTGCCGATCACGCTGCGGAATCCGGGCACGCCTGGTGGCGGCCTGCCACGTACGGGCCACCACAATCGAGCCGATCAACCGCGCGGTGTCCATCCCGAGCGCGTCCTTGCCCAAGCGCACCAAGCAGATTCCGCCGTCAAGCACCGCATCCATGTCCACAGTGGACTCGCCCCCGGCGAGGGAGGCCCGCACGAACGGGCGCAACAACAAACCGCGGAGCTTGTTCATCAGCGGCGCGACGACCTGCGCCCTGCTGGCGTCGGACAAATCGTCATACCAGTGCCAGAAACCGGTCAGGACATCGTCGGAGATCTGTTCGAGCGCGCGCTGCCGAAAAGCGGGCACCGTCAACAGTTTCGGCAGATCGGTCAGTGTGGGCGTGCCGGGCAGCTCGCGCAAGGTCAGCAGCCCGGAGCGCAGGATGTCCTCGGTGCGCGGCCCCCAGCTGGAGGCATAGACGTGGGAGAAGATCGACACCAGGTTGTCCACGGTGCGGGCGGTGTCATCGCCTTCGAGCGGGTTGAGCACGGGCGGACGGGACCGGCTGTCGGCATCGAAGAGCACGACCTTCTCCCCGAGCCGCGAGGGCAGCCGCATCAGCGTGTCCGCGACCAAGTCTCCCTTGGGATCGATCACGACCAGCCCACGGCCGGCGTCGGCGTCATCGAGGATCATCCGCGCCATCAGTTCGGACTTGCCCGACCCGGTCGCACCCAGGATGTGCAGGTGATGACGCGCGTCCGCCACGCGCAGCCCCACCGGCCGGGAGTGACCGGAGTCGGTGATCCCGATCGGTTTCACTCCGGCGCCCTCGGTGGCGATCCCCGGTGGCGGCGGCACCGCCTTCGCCCCGGCGCGCTGCAAACCGGGCACGGCCTCGTCGGTCGGGACGTGCGCGAGCGCGGCCAGCTCGGCGATCGAGAGCAGATCGCCGGAGGTGAGGCGTCGTTCGGCCACTGCCCGGATGGCGCTGGTGAGCCGGACGCGACGGTAGTAGTTGTGTTCGCTGTAGGCCGCGAACGCGCTGGCGATGGCATGCCCGCGTCCGCGCAGGTGTTCACGCACCGGAACCCGCTCCGCACCGGTCGCGTGCTCGTCGACCAGGGTTGCCACTGCATACCTGATGCGGGTCTCGTACTGGGAGCCGCGCTGTTTGGCGACGATGACCCGGTCCTGCGCGGAGGTTTCCAGCGAGGTCTGGTGATCGACGACCGGCCCCTTCGCGGTCGTGCTGGGCTTGCGTGATCCGGTGTGCGGGGTGATGAGGTCCAGCAGGCGCCCGGCCAGCCGGACCGAGCTGCCTGCGCGGACCCGGCGGGCGGCTCGGCGGGCTTTGCGGACACGGGCGCCGGTGACCGGTCGCGCGAGGATCTGCACCACGGCACGTTCGTGGGTGGCCATGCCGACCGGGGCGCCCAGCAAGGCGCGGACGGGATCAGTGGGAAAGTCCGACCGGATGGGCAGTGCCTCGCTGCGGGCCAGGCGCAGTTCTCCGCCCACGGCCTCGACCGCTTTGCCCGGCGGATTGGACAAGGGAATCGGCGGCTTGGCGGGTGTGGTCCGGGTGTGCGCGCCGGGCCAGGCGGCCTCGATGGCGCGTTCGGCCATGCCGGGCGGGACGACTCCCGGCGGCCACAGCCGCAGCGCGACCCCGGCGTGGGAAAACACGTACTCCCACACAATGTGCGGCTGGCCGTGCATCCGCCGTTTCCAGCCGGACCGCAACAACCCGACCAGATTGGAGTACAGGGCCGCCGCACCGTCTGGATCGACCGTGGGCGGAGCCAGCACCGTGACCACCCGGGCGTCGGAGGCCATCCGGTCATGGCACCGGCGCGCCCACCACCGTCGCCCGACCACGACGCCAGCCACCGCAAGCGCAACGGCTGGCCCGACGAGTGGCCCCCACGCCAGTGCGAATTCCCGCAACGCGGCAACGACAGCACCCACTGCGGCGCCGGGATCGCGGAGGTAGTCCTGCAACGGTGACGCAAGCGTCCTCGCCGAAGCGATAACAGACTGAGTGGATGACATCAGAAATCCCCCTCTGTCAACGAAAAGTGAAAAGGTTGCGGAGTCAGGCCGCGTATCGCTCGGCGTCGTCGACGCTCGGTTGGCTTTCCGGAATCGAGGTAGGAGCGGATGCGTCGTTGGGCACGAGTCGCAGATGGCGGCGCCGCTTGTGTGCCCGTTCGGCGTCGATCTCGGCCTGCCACTGCGACAGCCGCCGTCCGCCCATGCGCTTGAGAAACTGCGGGATGCGGTTCGCGGGCACCCCGACCAATCGCGGGCCGAGTACGGCGAGCAGGTCCGAGGCTTCCTGCGACGACCACCCGGCGGTCTCGGTGATGGCGTCCTCATCGGGAAACACATCGGCGACCCGGTCACTGTCGGGGTCGATGAACGAATCCTCGCGACCGCCGTAGCTGTAGACCCACAGGAAGTTCTCGGGCGGGTCCGGTTCGATCAGCCGCTTGAACCGTCGAACTTCCCTGGTATAGGCGTAAAATGTCACCTGCGGACAGGCGCGCATCACGCGACACCACGCCAACGTGTAGGCATCACTGAAAAAATCCCCGGCGTCGTGCACTCTGACAAATTTCCCATTGAGGCGCGGCGCTGACAGTTCGCGGATCATCGCATCTGTCCAGCCGGGTAGGTCGTCCAGGACGTAGGCGAGATTGTCGGTATGCTTGGCTTTTACCGCAGGGAAGAGATAGGTTCCTTTGCGCGCGTAGCAGATTCGAGTGCATGCGCTCGCCGCTGGGCGGGTCACCTGCGTCCGTCCATCAGGCAGCCGGGCGGCCAGCGCGGGCAGAGTCCAGTTCCAGACACCGATTGCGCGCATCTCCCGGTTCTGCGTCAGCAACCGGGCTGGCCGCGCCGGAACTGTGGTCACGCTGGCGGAAGAAGGCATACGACACCTCAAAAAGAAGTCAGGCGGGTACATGAAACGAGAAGAAACGGTTGTGGTTGAAAAGATCCGCGGCGGCGGGGCGGGTTACGCTGCGCTGTCGAGGTCGACGTGCCCGTCGGCGTCCGCGTCGAGAGCCAGCTCAGTGTCGTGAACGTCGAGGTCCACAAACGCGCCGTCGTCCGTGCTAGATTCGTGGTCCGCGTATTGCGCCAACTCGGCCGGATCTGTTGTGATGAGCGCGTTTTCCTGCGGAGACGCCAGCGACTGGAACGCGACTCTCTGCGTCCCGGTCGAGAGCAGACCTTGTCCCTTGTCCGCGGAAATCAGGAACTGCTTCTCGCCTTCGGACAGGTTGAAGGTCGCCACGATCTCAGCGATCGCTTGCGGCGCTTGGCGGAGGAGAATCTGCGTCGCAGCGTTGGCGATGATCGCCTTGCCCAGGTCTGTCCCGAGGACGTCGCCGACATCTTGGGTCGCGATCGTCAAGCCCGCCCAGTGTTTCCGGGCTGCTTTGGCCATCCGGTGCAGAAACCGCGCCCCGGCAAGATCCTGCATGAGCAGCCATGCCTCATCGACCGTGATCAGCCTCGGGCGCCGGATCGCCGGGTTGGACACCCGCCGCCACACCGTCTCCAACGTGAGCAGCGTCCCGATCGACCGGAGTTCGTCGGGCAGGTCACGCAAGCTGAACACGGTCAGGTGCCCCTCGGCACGGGTGGTGGTCGGCCCGGAGAACATCGTGGAGAACGCGCCCTCGACGAACGGGTGCAGCCGGGCGCCCAGGTCCGCCGCGACCGGGTCCGTGGTGCCGGCGAGGCCCGCGGCGAGATCGGCCAGCAGCGGCGCCTGCCGGCCCCAGGTCCGCGGGTCGCTGGTGATCCCGGCCTGCTGATAGGTGGCCATGATCGCCCGGTCGAGCACGGCTCGTTGCTGTGCGGACAGTTCCGTGCCGAGCAGCACCCCGATGACGGTGTGTAGGAACAACGCCCGGCGCGTCAGCGCGTCCTTGGGGGCGGTGCGACGCCCGTCCGGCCTGATGGCGATCGGCAGGTCGAAGGGGTTGAGGCGGACATCGGCGTCGCCGAGGTGGATGTAGGTGCCGCCGATGGCCTCGCACAGCCGCCGGTACTCGTCCTCCGGATCGATGATGGACACCTCGACCCCGCGGTAGAGGCTGCGCAGGGTTTCCAGCTTCACCAGGTAGGACTTGCCCGCACCCGACCGCCCCAAGACGACGCTGTTGTAGTTGTCGGCGGAAAAGCGTTCCCAATGCACCAAACCCTGTGACCCGACGTTGAACCCGTACAGCACACCGGCCGGTGCGGCGACACTGGTCGGGTCGGCGGGCGGCAGATCGGGGCTGGTGAAGGGAAACGCGGCGGCCAGTGCACTGGTGTCGAAGGTGCGGCGCATGCCGATCAGATCCAGCGCCAGCGGCAAGGTGGATACCCAGCCCTGCAACGACCGGTAGGTGGTCGGCTGGGCGTTCATCAGCAACGACGCCGCGAGCGCCCGGACCGCGGCGACCTGCTCGGTGAGATCGTCTTCGTTGGTGGCGTGCACGGTCAGATACAGCCCGAGCCGGTACAACTTCCCTTCGCCTCTCGCGACGCGGGCCGAGAGGTCGTAGGCGTCCTCGGTGGCGGCCTCGACCATCGGGTCCAGCAACCGCCCCTTCTCGCTGGTGTGCCGTCGCCCTGACTCCAATTTGGATAGCTGGCGCTTGAGCCGGTTGGCGGCGGTGACGGGATCGATCGGTTCGATGTGCAGCGACACATCGACACGGCCGGGATAGGACAGCAGCGGCTGTAACCATCCCGCGTGGACTTCGCGGGGATATCCGGTGATCGCGAAGGACGAGACCCATTCGCCGCCGATCTCCAGGTGCCGGGGCGCGACCGACAGCGAGTCCGGGGTGAACGCACTGGCCCTGCCCGACGGTGCTTTCGCGTGCTGCGTCCCGCGGCCTCGAGGACGGCCGAGTTTCGGGCTCATAGGTCACCGCCCTCCCATTCATCAAGAGCCGTCGTCTCTGGCGCCGCGCTGCTGTCGAGCCCGCGGTGGCTGGCCGTGCTCCGGTGCCGGACTGGCGGCTCGTCGTCGAGGTCCGAGGCAGAGGTGGTGATCACCTCGTCCGCGCCGGCCAGCCCCGTCGAGGGCGGGACCAGGCTGTCGGGGTTGCACGCGGTGGCCAGCACGGCGGTGGCCTGGCCCGCGTCCAACGGCGTAACCGTGATCCCCGCGGGGGCAAGCAGTTCGGTCGCTTCCCCCAGCCGCCGCACGAGCCGGGTTTCCGCCGAGCGCCGCGCGGTTTCGGTGACCTTGCCGTCCCGGCTGCGGGTGTGCCGGGCCCGCAGCGCGGCGAGCGGGGACGCTCCTCCGAGACCGTCGGTCGGCCCGGTCGCGCGGACCGGCTCCCGCAGCACCAGCAGCACCTGGCGGCGCAGCAGGTCAGTGGAGCGGCGCAACTGATCGAGATAGGTCGCGTGCTCCCGCGCCGCTGCTTCGAGCATCGGATGCGGCAAACCGGGCGCGGCTTCGCGCAGGTCGTTGATCTGCCGGCTCAGGTCCAGCCGTTCGGCCCGGACGAGCACCTGCACCGGCGCGGAGATCGAATGCAGATACCGGCCGAAGGACGCGACCAGCGCCTCCTGCTCGCCAGCGGTCCTGAGCGCGAAGTTCACGGTGCTGGCCACCGCGACCATGGCGACGCCGTCCGGTCCGAGGTCGACGACACCGGCCTCGGTGACCCCTTCCGCAGGCAGCCGCAGCGCCGCCGGAGATACCTCCGACTCGCCCGCCACACCGCTGGCATCGGTCGCGGTGATGCGACTGGTCAGCCACTCCGGCGCGGCCTGCACGCCTTCGGGCGCGGCGACCCGGTGGCGGGGTTGCAGCCGCTGGCGGATGGCCGCGAGCAGGAGCCGGTCGAGACTTATGCCGTCGCGCTGCCCCAAAGCCAGCACCGCCGAAGTGACCCCGATCGGGATCGCGACGATCAGGAAGATCGGGAGAGGTACTGCGTTGCGGGCCAGGGTCCAGGCGCCGTAGATCACGATCCCGGTCACGGCGAGGATCGCCAGCTGACGGGCAGTGAGGTTGGCCAGGACGCGATCTTCGCGATCGACATCAGACGGTATGCGCACAGGCTGGGTCATGACTTCTCACCTCGACGGGGCGGGACCTTCGGCGACGCCGGTGGCGTGGTCGGCGCCCGGAACGCGACCGGCGGTACGGACGGGGTGCGTGGCCGGGCGTCCCCGATGCGTGGCTCCGGGCGGGCGGCCCGGAACACCGGTGCCGCGGGTGGGGCGGGCGCTGGCGTGATCGGCCGGGGCATGTGCCCGGGTTCCGGCGTCGGCGGCTGGAACCGCAAGTGCGGCGGAACCGCGGCCACCGCGACCGGCCGAGCCGGGTGCGCGGCACCACCGGCTCGGCTCGGCGCTCCAGCAGCTTGGAACTGGGGCGCCGTCGCGGCCTGCCTGCGGCGCCGCCCGGCGGGCGGCGGGACCGGAGTAGCGGGCTTGGACGCGGAACTGAATTCAGGCATGGCGGGTCCTTGGTTGGCCGGGGTGACGGCCGGGTCGTGGGTGGTCTCCTGCGGACCGGGCTGCAGAAACTCCGGCCGCTGCGAGGGCGGGCGCGCCTGCCGGGCCGCGCGGGCACGCTCGGCGTCGTAGGCCGCCTGCAGCCGCCGGTTGACCGCCTGCGGTGTCGGCGCGATCCGCGGCTGGGGAGGCCATGGCGGATCGGCAGCAGCACCGCCACCGCCACCGCCCCCGCCGCCGGTGCCGCCCTTCCCGCCACCGGCGCCGGCGCCGGCTTTGCCGAACCCGCCGGAGTTGCCCGCGACCATCCCGAACGTTTTCGCCGCGATGTACGCCTTCGCGAGTCCGCCGAGGAAGGAGCGGCCGGTGCCGAGTTTGGTGGCGGAGAGGAACCAGAACGGGATCTTGAACAGGATGTAGAGCAGCCCGAGGACGGCGAAGAGCATCATCAGCCCGCCGCCGACCGAGCTGAACAGCTTCGTGCTGCCGTTAAGGAAGGTGTTGACCGCGACGAGCAGGGTGAGTGACTGCGCGATCTCAATGCCGAGCGTGGCGCCCAGGGCCCGCCAGCCCCAGCGGGCGATGCCGTCGGTGTGGGGAAGGGCGTGGCAGGCGACCCACAGCGGAGCGGAGACGGTCAGGATCAGCGTGAGGATCACCCGCACCACGTAGACCAGCAGCAGCGCGATCACCGCGATGACCAGGACGACCTGCAGCAAGATCACGAACAACCCACCGGAGGCCATCGCGGAGTAGGTGCCGTTGATCGACTGGGTGAGGTTGTCGCCGAGCTTGGGCGGGTCGGCCCCGCCGGTGAGGACCGCTGCCGACAGTGCGTTGGCGAGCCGGATCGCCTTGTCGATGAGGAACAGCGACAGCATCGAGGCGAAGAAGGAGACGATGAGGCGGGGCGCGATCTCCTTGATCGAATAGCGGCTCTGGACCGACTCATGTGACATCACGATGATGCCGCCGATCATGATCAGCCCGCTGTAGCAAGCCAGCACGATCAGCCAGGAGTTGTTCCACAGGTTCGCCACTCCGGGCAGCGAATCCAGCGTCGGCGTCGTGAACGCGGTATCACCCAGCAGCTTCAGAAGCGGGTCGAGGGCGGACTTGACCAGCTCGCGGAACACCGCGTTGATGGCCTTGTTGATGCAGCCTTCGATGCTGGTGATCCCGCAGTCCGGGTCGTCACCGTCAGCTCCCGGACCGGGCTGTCCCGGAGCTGTGGCGGGCGGGGGAGTACTGGGCTGCGGGATACAGCCTTCGCCGGTGCACGGCGTGCTGGTGTTCGTGTGCAGCGCAGTGCTCGGGCTGCTGGGTATGCATCCGATCTGCCCGGGGAAACAACTCGTCGGCGGCGGTAGTTCGGTGATGGGCGGCAAGGGGGTCGTCGGCGCCGGAGGATGCGGCGTCCTGGTCGGGAAGTGACACGTCGGGTCCGGTGAATCCGGTGCGCACGTGTTTCCCGGCGGGTTGGTCGGCAGGGGTAACGGCAGCGGTGGCTGCTGTGCGACCGCGGCTTGCTGCGTGTCGCGTGGCGCGAGCTTCTCGGGCGAAGCCCACGCACCGACCGTCAGCAGACAGCCGAGCACCACGGCCACGCCGAGAGCCAGCAGCCGCAACAACCGACGCCTGCGACTGCGAGCGTGACCTTCCGGGATGGGCGGGGTGAGCAGGACCCGCTCCCGGTGCTCCCGGGTCGCTGAGCGCACGCCAGGCTCGCCGCGATCGGGTGCGAGCACACGGGGACGTCGGGTCTCGGCCATGACCTCAGGCCCCGACAATCCCGCGCAGGATCTCCACGGCGAGCGGCGCCAGTGCCGCCAATCCGTAGCCCCATGCCGCGTTCCGGAAGCACCCCTTCGCCTTCTCTGTTTCGCCGGGGTTGCCTCCGGCCAGCAGGTACCGGACCCCGCCGACGGTCAGGAACACCGTCGCCAGGCCGGCCAGGATCCCGACCAGCCAGTTGCGGATGTTGGTGAAGACCTGATCGACACTGGTCGCGAGCGCGAGAACCTGCGTCGAGGCCTGCGCCGCATCCGCGGTGAGGGCGCTGAGCACGACCGCGCCGAGGACCACCACGGCGACAGACCGGGACACTGTGTGGCGCACGGACGGCGGTTGAGAGGTCCGATGACATGGCCGTGCGCCACCCGTGCGTGCCACCGGCCGCGAGCAGTCGGTGACACCCGCGCGGGGCTGGGTCTGATCGGGTGCGTTCGCCGCGCGTGGGCGCGGCGGCACGGTGGCCTGCTGGGTCTGGGGATGGGGTGTCACGCGCATCGGCGCACCTCCGAAGTCGGCTCGTGCTCGGCGGTACGCGGAGAGCCGGGTGGGATCTCCCCGCACCCCAAGAAGCCGGATTTCGGGTCGTTTTTCGACACCGACCGTGATGATTTCTTGGAACCGGTTGGCCGACCGTTGCGCAGACGGCCGCTCACAGCGCGTGATACAGGTGGGTTTTCCTCGGCGGGAGTGTCCGGCGAGCCGACGACCAGAGAGGCGACAACCGCGTCGGCGACGGGGTCTTCGGAGTCGGCGTCGGCGAGCTGGCCGCGCAGCCACGTGACGAGTCGGTCTTCGGCTCGATCCCGGGCCTTGAACGCGGTCTTCGGCGCGGTGCCGTGGGCTTGCGCCCAGTCGGTCACGGAGGTTTCGCCGAGCCGTGTCGCCGAGATCAGTTCCGCTTCGATGGGGGTGAGAATCTGCTCACCGACCGCCCGTGCGAGCACCAAGTCGGGGTGGCCGTACGGCGGGCGCGGCGCCGCGGAGTGATAACCCGAGCCCGCCGGCAGCGGCGCGTCCAGCGACTCCTCCAATGCCGCTTGCCCGGCACGACGAGCGGCGAAGTGCAGCCTGGCGATGATGCCGGGATCGGTCAGATCCACAGTCGCCAACGCGTGGACGAATCCGGCGAGTACGGCCGCGTGGACATCCGCGCGATCGAGCGGATACCGCGCCGCCAGCCACCGGGAACTCGAGGCCAACGACGGCAGTGCCATCCCGACGCACGCGACTGTCCACGCACCCCCGTGAGCGCGAGAACGCAGCACCAAATGCGCCCACACGTCGTCTTGAGTGCGATGCGGGCACTGCTTGCTCATCACCCGGTCCCGCAGCTCGTCCAGCGGCACCGGACGCCGCGGCAACCCGGCGAATCGGGACCCGTTCACGGCCATCGGCTTCGGCCCGGTGACCAGCCACCCGAAGGCGTCGCGCGCGGTGTCCAGCGGCAGCCATTCGTGTCCCTCGTGATCGGGGCGGATGGGCGCGGATACAGTCTCGTCGTTCGTCATTGATGTGCTCCTGACTGGAGTTCGTGGAAACAGCTCCGTCAGGACGCCATGGCGGCGACAAGAAAAGAACAAGAAAAGAACAAGGATGATCTTCTTAGTAGGCGAGCTCGGCTACTAAAACCGAAGTCTTGAAGGATTCAGAAACCCCGTGCGGGACGGCCTGTCCTGGTGGTGTCAATGTCGCCTTAGTGGCTCGTGAACTGGTCTTTTAAGCGATCGTTAGTAGGCAGTGGCGACTGGCTGAGGTGAGGCCTGCGGCGACTCCGGCCGGGCTGCTTTTGATCCGGGTCAGAAATTCTTCTCGACCCGGGCCCGGGGTTATTCGGCAGCGGGCCAATTCGCGCTGTGCTGGCTCGAATTCTTCAGGACGCTGGGAAAGCGACGACGTATTCGGATTCGATTCTCGCTGCGTGCGGCGCTGGGCTTCGGAGTTTTTGAAAAAACTTGGGCGAGCGGTGTCGAAAAACGGCCTCAAAACCGGCTTCTTGGGGTGACTTGGCAGACCACGCCGATCACACCGCGAGGAAGGCCACCGATGACTTCACCACCGCATCCTGAGCCCGGACGCCGTCACCACCGCTTGCCACATCGCGACACGGCAAGCCTCCGCCACGGCCGGCACCGCGCGCCACGGACCACACCTGCTACCGCAACTGCCCGCAGGCCACGTCCGACGACCTTCTGGCCGTTCGCCGACGCGGAGATGCTGCCCGGCACCGCACTACTTCCCGGCTGGCTCGGACGCACGATCGTCACCGTCGTGACGACCTACACCCGCCCCGGCGACCGCGTCCTTCTCCTCACTCCACCGCCATCCCCACGCGCTCTTCGGCACGCGGTTGGCGGCGCCCGCGGCGCCGACCCATACGCCGGTCTCGCCGAGGCAGTCTGGACCGTCGCCCGGCTCGGCCGCGGCGCCGATACCGCGACCGCGGCACCCGCCCCCGACTACCTGGCCGAGCACCCCGACTCGCCCCGCCATGCCGGAGCCGAGTCGGGGTCGCGACCCCGACTCGGTCGGCTCGGGCTGCACCCGGTGGCCGATCCGCACCCCGACTCGGCACGCCCTCCGCATCGCGATGGGGACCGACCGCGCGGCGGGTTCGACCTGATCGTCACCGCGCTCGATCCGCACGCCACCGACTGGCTCGCACACGCCGACTGGGACGCCCTGCTCACCCCGCGCGGCCTCCTCGCGACAGTCACACACGGTGATACCCACGATGGGCGACTGCGCGATCCGCACGCGACTTTGCTGGGCACGCTGGGTAGTCGCGGGTTGCGATGTCTCGATCACATCGCCGTGCTCGCCACGCCTGTGTCGAACCTGCCGGACCGCTCCGCCGCCGCAGACCAGGCGGACACCGCGGCCTCTGCGCCGAACTTCTCGCCTCGCGCGGTTGTCGCCGCAGCGCCGCCGCTGCGCTCGGTGCACCACGACCTCGTTCTGCTCGGACGGTTGTCGTCGGAGGCAACAGACGACGGCGCCCTCGACAGGAGGGAGACCTCGGATGTCTAAGCGCACCGGCACGCGGCTCCCCCGCCCGGCGGGGGTGCGGTCCGAAGGCCCGATTGTGGCGTCGGTGTGGCCGACCGGGACCGACAGTCTGACGGACCAGCTGAACAAGGGCGGCTACCACGACGCCACCGGCGCCGACCCCGCTTTGATGGCCCCGGCGATCGCCCGCTACGCCGTCGCGGCGCTGACCCGACCCGGTGACATCGTGCTCGATCCCGACTGCGGAGCGGGCACCACGATCGTCGAAGCGCTGCGGGCCGGGCGGCACGCGATCGGGTTGACCGAGCAGCGCCGGTGGTGGCGCCTGGCGCGCACCAACGTGACCGCCACGAAGGCGCGCGGGGTGTTCGTCGACGGCATGGTTCTCATCCTCGACCGACGCCCCGGCACCGCGGTCGCCGCTGCCACGGCCGGGTTGACCGGGCGGATCGATCTCCTCCTGACGACCCTGCGGCCCAATCCGGCCAGCGACCTGGATGGTGCGCTGGAGCGGTTGCGAACCCTGCTTACGCAGTACGGGCCCCTGCTGCGTCCCGGCGGGCACGTGGTCATCACCAGTGCCCCGCAGCGCCACCCTGTCCGGCACGACCTGCTCGACGTTCCGGGCCGGATCGCGGCGGTCGCCACCGCAGCCAGGCTGGCACCGGTCGCGCGGTGTGCGGCGCTGACCGCGACGGTGCGACGAGGCCGCACCTACACCCGCGCGTCGCTGGCTCAGCGCCGCGTCGCCGCCCGCGCCGAACGTGCTCTCGGGCATCCGGTCGCGCTGCCCGCACACCACACCGCGCTGGTGCTGCGAGCCGATCCCGACGCCGCCGATCCAGCCCTGAACCAGCCCCTCCCCGCGCTGCCCGCACCGTCGCGAGCACACCGTCCCGGGCGGCCCCACTCGGCCGCCGCGTGAGTGCGCGCCCGTTCGCCTAGCACTCGTCGGCGCCCCGCCCATGGCGCAGCGACGTGAGCCGATCTACCCCGGCTCGCGACCTCAACCCACCTTGCCGAAGGAGCGATTCTCATGGACACCACCCCGCAACCGGGTCGCTGCCCGCGTCGGGCCGCACGCCGCATCAATCCCCTGCTCTATCCGTTCGTTAGCTATCGCACGCGCAGGCTCGAGTCACCCACCGGATGGCGGCGGCTGCGCGAAGCCCTCACCGGATACTCGCTGGCTCCGTACGAGGACGATGACCGGCGCGAGTGCGCCGATCTGGGCGTCTACCTCTATCAGGTGGAGCTGACCAGGCGGTCGCGGCTGGCGCTGTGGCAGCGCACCCGCGACGGCTGGTGGCTGGGCCCCGCACCGTACGGCTACGCCCTGGAACATCACTGGGTGGAGCCGGAGTCCGCTCGTGCCGGGTGGCGGCACCGGCTGATCGTCGACGCACTTCGTGCGCCGGTTGTGTCACTGATCTTCGCCTGGTCGGTGCACGAAAACCTCAGCGACCGCGCCATTGCCCGGCGCCTGACCGAACAGCGGCATCCCCGCCCGGTCGATCCCGTGTCCGGCCGGGCACGCGCGTGGAGCCGCGCGGTGGTGCGCACCATCCTGGCCAACCTCGTCTACCTCGGCTACGTCGTGCGCGATCGCACGCTGCGCGGGGTGGAACAGCCTCCGGAACGCTGGACATGGTCGCGGCAGCGTAGCCACCGGGCGCTGGTCGAACCTGCCCTGTTCTGGACGGCCTACAACCGCCGAGCCCGCTGGGTCTCACCGACCTCGGACTCCGACACCACCGGACTCACCGACCAGGGCCGGGAGGCGGCATGACCCAGCATCCGACGAGCACCGTGTACTACCGCGATGACGCGGTCACGCTCTACACCGGCGACGCCACCGCCACCCTCGCCGGCCTTGCGGAGAAGTCGGTGGACTGCGTGGTCACCAGTCCGCCGTACTGGGGGCTGCGGGACTACGGGACCGGCACCTGGGTGGGCGGCGATCCTGGCTGCGCGCACCTGGCCGCGGCCGGACGCGGCGGCAACATTCCCCAGTCCAAACATCCCGGTCTCGCCTATCCCGCGTCGGCGGCGCATCGTGGTGGCGCGCCGCAGCTCTGCCGTCGGTGCGGCGCCCGCCGCGAGGACGACCAGCACGGCCTGGAGGCGACCCCACAGGGCTACGTCGACCGGCTCCGGCGGGTCTTCGCGCAGCTGCACCGCGTCCTGGCCGACACCGGCACCGTGTGGCTGAACCTGGGCGACTCCTACTCCGCCGAACCGCCCGGCCGCACCGGGGACCCGATGCGGACGAGCACCCTGTCCGGCCGCAGCGCGGCGGCACCATTGCGGGAATCGGTGCGCCAAGCCGGGGTGATGCGCACGCGGTCCCTGCCGCGGAAGAACTTGGTCGGGATACCGTGGCGGGTCGCGTTCGCGTTGCAGGCCGATGGCTGGATTCTGCGCAACGCGATCGTGTGGCACAAACCCAACGCCATGCCCGAATCCGTACGCGACCGGGTCTCCAATCGGTACGAGATGCTGTTCCTGCTCACCAAACAGCAGAAGTACTTCTTCAACCTCGACCCGATCCGCGAACCACTTACCCGTCCCGAGGCGGTCGGGGAGGGCATCGTGATCGGCGGCGCGAACAAGGGCCGCCACGGCGGGATCGACGCGACCGCACGCCGCCGCGGACACAGCGTGTACGGCAAATACCACGATGCCAGCCCGTTCACCGGGAAAACGCACGGCGATGCGATGCGGCCGACCGGGGTGCGGCACTCCGCCGCGCACCCGCGTGGCAAAAACCCCGGTGACGTCTGGTCCATCACCACCCGCCCCCTCCGCGAAGCGCACTTCGCCGCCTTCCCTGTCGACATCCCGCTGCGGTGCATCGCCGCCGGATGCCCGGAGGCCGGCGTCGTGCTCGACCCGTTCAGCGGCGCCGCTACCACCGGCATGGCCGCACGACAGCTCGGCCGGTCCTACGTCGGCATCGACCTCAATCCGGACTTCCACGACATCGGCCTCCGGCGCCTCGGCCTCGCCGCGGACGAACAGAGGAGGGCTGCGTGAACGCGTCCATCGCGACCCATCGTCGATATGACGGTGCACCCTCTTCATCGCTGATGCGAAAGCCGGGATCGCGGAACTGCCCGACGACTCGGTGGACTGCCTCGTCACCAGCCCGCCCTACTGGCGCTTGCGTGACTACGCCCCCGACACCTGGATCGGCGGGCGACAGGGATGCCACCACCGCCCGGCCAGCGCCGGAACCGTATTTGCGGACGGCAGCAGCGATCGGCGCCAATGCCGAGACTGCGGAGCAGTACGCGAGCACCCGCAGATCGGCCTGGAACCGACTGCGGACGAGTACATCGACACAGTGCGTGCGGTGTTCGCCGCGGCGCGCCGAGTGCTCACCCCGCGAGCGACCGTGTGGATCAACCTCGGCGACAGCTACTCCACCAACTCCGACGGCTACTGGTGCACAACACCCGGCCAGGCCGGACAACCGCACTACCGGCCTATCGCCGACGTTCCGCACAAGAACCTGCTCGGAATGCCCTGGCGCCTCGCCTTCGCACTCCAAAGCGGCGGGTGGATTCTGCGGTCGGCGATCGTCTGGCACAAGCCGCACGCCACGCCGACGCCGATCCGCGACCGGCTCGCCACCATCACGAGATGATCTTCATGCTCGTCACGCAGCCGGACTACTACTTCGACCTTGACCCGATCCGGCGGCCCTACACGGGCGACCGCGCACTCTCCCGTCGAGCCCATCACGGCGGCAACAAACCGAACACCGCCCGCGGAACCTGGCCCCGCACCCCAGCGCACGGCCAGCGCGGACGCAACCCCGGCAACGTGTGGACTATTCCACCCGACCGATCCCGCACCGGCCATCCCGCGCCGTCTCCGCTGGAGATCCCGCGCCGCTGCATCGCAGCAGGATGCCCGCCGGGAGGCCACGTTCTCGACCCGTTCAGCGGCAGCGGCACCACCGGTGTCGCCGCCCGCGAACTCGGCCGCCACTTCACCGGCATCGACACCAACCCCGCCTACCACGACATCGCGATACGGCGGATCGTTGGGCGGTAGTGCCGACAGGAACCAACGCCCTAGCCCCTGCCGCGCCGCGCAGGCACGGCATCTCGGTCGACGCGAGCCGGAGTCTTCCGGCTGACTGCCTGGCGCGTGCTCACGATTCCGCCAGGAGCACGCGTCTGTGGGCAAAGCCGTCGTCGGCACGCCGAGCAGCCGCGGTGAAACTGCCGCCGCGCCGCATAACAGCTCGCCGTGCTGTAACGCTTAGCGGTCCGGGGCCCACTCGTTCGGGGCCTCCGTTTGTCGCCGAACGACGCTACGATTCCAGGCCCGCGATACTGAGCGAGCCTCTGACCAGCTGGTTTCGCTCGATCCAGGGTGTTGTACGTGGCGGAGAAACAACAGGCAAGGAGACACGGCTACATGCCCATCCCCGCACGGCCGAGGTCATCGACCGCTTGTCTAACACCGTGTCCGAGCAGATCCAGGCGTCGATGAGGGCAAAATCATGAGCACTCAGCACCGTCGACGCCTGGACGATGCAGATCGTCCGGTGGATGTCCTGTTGCCCGCCGAACCGCCGGTACTCACTCCTGCGGCGGCATCGGCGTTGCTGCGGCTCCTAAGACGGAACAAGCAGCGGGCCGAGGAATCCGATTTCACCGCCCGCGATGCCCGAGCTGGCGGCTGTGACTCCAGGAGGGAAGCTGCATGACTGGTCGTTTCGCGTTCTACGGGCGTGTGTCCACCGAGGATCAGCAGGATCCTGAGGCGTCGCGGAACTGGCAGCTTGCTCGCGCTCGTGCGTTGATCGAGCGGCACGGCGAAGTTGTGACCTCGTTCTTCGATATCGGCCAGTCGCGGTCGATCCCGTGGAAACGTCGCCCGCAAGCATCCCTTCTGCTTGATGCTCTCAAGGACCGGGGCCGGGGATTTGACGGGGTCGTGATCGGTGAGCCACAACGGGCGTTCTATGGCAATCAGTACGGGCTGACCTTCCCGGTGTTCATGCACTATGGCGTGCAGTTGTGGGTGCCCGAAGTCGGCGGACCGATCGATCCCGAGTCCGAGGCCCACGATCTGGTGATGTCGGTCTTCGGTGGAATGAGCAAGGGGGAGCGGACGAGGATCAAGGTCCGGGTACGGACCGCGATGGCCGCGCAAGCTCAGGTCGAGGGACGCTATCTGGGCGGGAGGCCTCCCTATGGGTACCAACTGGTCGACGTCGGTCCGCACCCCAATCCGGCCAAAGCCGCGGACGGGAAACGACTGCGGCGACTGGAAGCGGACCCAACGACCGGACCGACGGTGCAGCGGATCTTCCAGGAGTACCTGTCGGGGATCGGAGTGTTCGCGATCGCTCAACGACTGACTGAAGATGGTATCGCCTGTCCGTCGTTGTACGACCGTGCGCGTAATCCGCACCGCTCGGGTGTTGCGTGGTCGAAGAGTGCGGTGCGAGGGATCCTGGGAAATCCGCGATACACCGGGCACGAGGTGTGGAACAAGCAGCGCAAGCAGGAGTCATTGATCGATGTCGAGGACGTCGCTCTGGGGCACGAGACCAAGATGGCGTGGAACCCGAAAGACCAGTGGATCTTGTCCGACCAGCCGGTCCACGACTCGCTGGTGAGCAGTGAAGTGTTCGAGCAGGTGCAGTTGCGCCTGGCCGCACGTGGGCCGCGTTCGACTGGACGGGTGACGGCGCGCCGACAGCATGGGTATGCCTTGAAGGGGTTGCTGTTCCATGAAGCGTGTGGGCGGCGCATGCAAGGTAACTGGAACCACAACGTGGCCCACTACCGATGCCGGTTTCCGAACGAGTACGCCATCGCGAACAAGGTCGATCACCCGCTGACGGTGTACGTGCGGGAGGACGTCATCCTCGGCCAGCTGGACAGTTGGTTGGCGAAGGTGTTCAGCCCCGGGCGGATGGAACAGTCACTGATGATGCTGGGGGCTGCCCAGCCTGATATCGAACCTGCACACGCAGAGGTCCGTCGTGCGCTCCTCGAGTGTGACCGGAAGTTGGCGCGTCACCGAGCGGCGTTGGAGGCGGGAGCCGATCCAGCATTGGTGGCCGCGTGGAGCGGCGAGGTCCAACGTGAGCAGACGGCGCTGAAAGCGCGGCTCGCGGCTGACGGTGATAGGTCCGTCCGGAGCCGCCGGATGAGCCGCGAGGAGATCCAGATGATGGTCGACTCGCTCGGGGGCCTGTTGTCCACCCTGCGAGAAGCAGACCCAGCGGACAAGCTTGAGGTCTATCGACAACTGGGAGTCAAGCTGACCTATGATCATGAAAAACGGGTGGTCACCGCTGAAACTCAGCCGAAACCACCCGTGTGCACAGTGAACGTGTCCGAGGGGGGACTTGAACCCCCACGTCCGTTAAGGACACTAGCACCTCAAGCTAGCGCGTCTGCCATTCCGCCACTCGGACTTGCTGATGAAGAGAGTATACGTCCCCTGGGAGGCCTGAATCAGGGGGGTACTTATAGTCACGACCACTCACGTTGAGAGGATGGACGGTTACCGTCTGGCAGTTATCCTGCCGCCAAGCGGGTGAAGGCGCGACGCAAGTCCGCAGCTCAGTGGCCGAAAAAGCAAGAGGTAACCGCCAGTGACACAAGGTAGTCGTTAGGGGCGGCAGGGCGACGCGGTCCGCAGGGCCAAGGGCGCCGACTTGGGGGAATCAAACCCGGCCATCGGACGCTTACAAGTGCTGTGAAGAAGATTGGTTTCCTGTCGTTCGGCCACTGGTCGGCGAGCGCGCACTCCGAGACCCGGTCCGCCGCGGACTTCCTGCATCAGTCGATCGACCTGGCCGTCGCCGCCGAGGAGCTGGGTGTGGACGGCGCGTATTTTCGTGTGCATCACTTCGCGCGGCAGGCGGGGAGTCCGTTTCCGCTGCTCGCGGCGATCGGCGCCCGGACCTCGAAGATCGAGATCGGTACCGGCGTGATCGACATGCGTTACGAGAACCCGATGTACATGGTCGAGGACGCCGGCGCCGCAGACCTCATCTCCAACCGCAGGCTCCAGCTCGGGATCAGCCGGGGATCCCCGGAGCAGGTGATCGACGGCTGGCGGTACTTCGGTTACGCCCCCGCGGAGGGCGAGACCGCCGCGGACATGGCACGGCAGCGCACCGAGGTCTTCCTCAAGCTGCTCGAGGGGGAGGGCTTCGCGCAGCCGAACCCGCGGCCGATGTTCCCCAATCCGCCGGGGCTGTTGCGGCTCGAGCCGCACTCCGAGGGGCTGCGCGAGCGCATCTGGTGGGGATCCAGCTCGAACGCGACCGGCATCTGGGCCGCGAAGCTGGGCATGAACCTGCAGAGTTCCACGCTCAAGGACGACGAGACGGGTGAGCCGCTGCACGTCCAGCAGCGCAAGCAGATCGAGGCCTACCGCGAAGCGTGGAAGGAAGCCGGTCATGAGCGGGAGCCGCGGGTTTCGGTCAGCCGCAGTATTTTCGCCCTGACCAACGATCTGGACCGGGCCTACTTCGGTCGCGACCGCAACTCGCGTGACCAGGTCGGCATGATCGACGAGAACACGAGGGCGATCTTCGGACGTTCTTATGCCGCCGAGCCTGACGAGCTGGTGAGGGAACTCAAGGCGGACGAAGCGATCCAGGCGGCGGACACGGTGCTGCTGACCATTCCGAATCAGCTGGGTGTCGAGTACAACGCCCACGTGCTGGAGAGCATCCTCACCCACGTGGCACCGGAGCTCGGCTGGCGCTGAGCGCGTTGGCGGGGGAATGCGCGATTCGGCCGATGGGCAGCGGTGTGCGGCCTGGCTAGGATCGGGGCACTTCCCTTGCCATCGGAGGGTCCCATGAGTCCGACCCGGTTCCGCTGTCTGCTCGGTTTGGTCCTGGCCTTCTGCCTTGTGGCACCGCCCGCCGCTCAAGCAAGCGCTCCGGCTCCGCTCGGCGGCGGGAGTTCGTTGCAGACCGGGGCGTCGTCCCGGTGCACCGCCGGGTTCGCCGCGGTCTCGGGGAATATCGGCTACCTGATCGCGAGCGCGGCCTGCGGCAGGCCCGGTGACACCGTCAGCAGCGGGGGCCGCGTGGTCGGAGTCGTCGCGGCCGTCCAGTTCCCGCCGAGTGGCGCGATCGTCATCCGGGTGACCAATACGACCGATTGGCGGCTGGTGGCATCGATCCCGCCGGTCGACAGCCGGGTGACGGTCACCGGGTCGACCGAGGCCGCGGTCGGTGCCTCGGTGTGCAAGTACGGTTCGACCACCGGCTGGCGGTGCGGCGTCATCCAGGCGAAGAACCAGACGATCACCTTTCCTGATGGGACTTTGACCGGGCTGACCCGGACGTCCGTCTGCGCGGAGCCCGGCGACACAGGCGGACCGTTCGTCAGCGGAACGCAGGCCCAGGGCGTGCTGGTCGGCGGCAGCGGGAACTGCGCCGGCGGCGGGAATTCCTACTTCCTGCCGGTCAACCGCGTCCTGGCGGCCTATCGACTGACCATTCTCACCGGTACGTCGAAACGATCAGTGTCTAGCTGAAGAGCACCGAGCGCAGGAGCAGCCGGTCGGAACCGCTGCCGCCGAAGGGGCGGAGCGAAAAGTAGGACTCGCTCTTGCAGTCGTCGTCCAAGAAGACCACCGCTGTCGAATCGGTGTCGTTGCGCGGGCGGAACGCGTCGACGTCCCACTCGGCGCTTTCGGGAATTTTGATGCATTCACCGCCGGGCGGGTCCATCAGGGTGCCGATCTGGAGCTCTTCGTTCTCGTCGTAGTAGCGGTAGGTGAATTCGCCTTCGGCCGCGGAAGCCGCCGCGGGGATCGTGAAGCACAGGGCGGCGGCACTGGCCACGGCGAGGAAAGCGGTACGTGTGCGCATGGAACGACGTTAGGGCGATGATCAACATCTCCGATAGGTCTCGCCGCCAGGTCCACCCGAGGGTGTGGACCTGGCCCAGGCCGGTGATCGATAGTGAGGGGCATGTACACCGGCAACCCCGACGTCCCCGATGACGTCTTCGCGGACGTCCTCGGCCAGATCGACGACTTCGTCCGAACCCGCGTGATGCCGCGCGAACTCGAGATCATGAGCACGGACGCCATACCGGCCGACCTGCGGGCACAGGCCGCGGAGATGGGGTTGTTCGGGTACGCGATCCCGCAGGAGTGGGGCGGGCTCGGGCTCGACCTGGTCCAGGACGTCGAGGTGGCGATGGCGCTGGGGTACACCTCCTTGGCGCTGCGGTCGATGTTCGGCACGAACAACGGCATCGCCGGGCAGGTGCTGGTCGGGTTCGGCACGGAGGAGCAGCGAGCGCGGTGGTTGCCGGGGATCGCGTCGGGGGAGGTCGTCGCGTCGTTCGCGCTCACCGAGCCGGGCGCGGGATCGAACCCCGCCGGGCTGCGGACCAGCGCGAAGCTCGACGGTGACGGCTGGATCATCGACGGCGGCAAGCAGTTCATCACCAACGCCACCGAGGCCGGGTTGTTCGTGGTGTTCGCGCGTACGAAGCCCCCGTCGGAGTCCGGGACGGGGATCGCGGTCTTCCTCGTGCCCGCCGACGCGCCCGGCATCCAGGTCGGCGCGAAGGACGCGAAGATGGGGCAGGAGGGTTCACGCACCGCGGACGTCACGTTCTCGCAAGTCCGTGTCGGCCCGGAGGCACTGGTCGGGGGAGATGGCGATGTCGGCTACAAGGCGGCGATGACGTCGCTGGCGCGCGGGCGGATCCACATGGCAGGCCTGGCCGTCGGGACCGCGCAGCGGGCGCTCGACGAGTCGGTCGCGTACGCCGCCACCGCGACCCAGGGTGGTACACCGATCGGGGATTTCCAGTTGGTGCAGGCGATGCTCGCCGACCAGCAGACCGGCGTCCTCGCCGGGCGTGCGCTCGCCCGTGAGGCCGCGCGGCTCTACGTGACCGGCGAGGACCGGCGGATCGCGCCGTCGGCGGCGAAGCTGTTCTGCACCGAGATGGCGGGCAAAGCCGCGGATCTGGCGGTGCAGGTGCATGGTGGCAGCGGCTACCTGCGTGAGGTCGCGGTCGAACGGATCTACCGTGACGTCCGCTTGATGCGGCTCTACGAGGGCACCAGCGAGATCCAACGGCTGATCATCGGCGGCGGACTTGTGCGCGCCGCGAAGAAGAAAGCATGACCCGGCCGCTCGACGGGGTCACGGTCGTCGCCATCGAGCAGGCGGTCGCCGGGCCGCTGGCCACTCGCAATCTCGCCGACCTCGGCGCACGGGTGATCAAGGTCGAGCGCGTCGACGGCGGCGATTTCGCGCGCGCCTACGACCACGCGGTCCATGGCACCGGCGCGCATTTCGTCTGGCTGAACCGGGGGAAAGAGTCGCTCGCCGTCGACCTCAAGACCGCCGAGGGCCGTGACGTCGTCCGGCGGCTGGTGGCGAAGGCCGATGTGTTCCTGCAGAATCTGGCGCCCGGCGCGGCCGAGCGGCTCGGCTTCGGCGATCTGCGGGACGAGCGGCCCGAGCTGGTCGTGGTGAACCTGTCCGGCTTCGGCGCGGGCGGGCCGATGGAACAGCGCAAGGCCTACGACATGCTCATCCAGGCCGAGGCCGGCCTCATCGCGATCACCGGTACACCCGAAACCCCGGTGAAGACCGGGATTCCGACCGCCGACATCGCCTCCGGCATGTATTGCGCGCAGGCCGTGCTGGCGGCGTTGCTGCGCCGCTGGCGCACCGGAGAGGGCGCGACGATCGAGGTCTCGATGCTGGAGGCCACCGCCGAATGGATGGGATACGCGCTCAACACCCGGATGTACGCCGGAACCGAACCCGAGCGGATGGGCCTGAGCCACGGTGCGATCGCGCCGTACGACGCATTTCCCACGCGCGACGGCCGAATGCTGATCGGCGTTCAGAACGACATCGGGTGGCGGACTCTCGTGACCGATGTCCTCGACGCACCGGAACTCGCCGACGACCCGCGCTTCACCACCAATGTGCGACGTGTGGCCCATCGCGCGGAATGCGACGCCGCCGTCACGGCCCGGACCTCGCGATGGTCCAACAGCGAACTCGACGAACGGCTCGCCGCAGCCGGGGTTCCCGCCGCCCAGCTCAAGGACGTCGGCCAGGTCGCCGATCATCCGCAGCTGCGGGCGCGTGATCGCTGGCGCAAGGTCGGCACCGAATTCGCCCGCGTCGACGCCCTGCTGCCGCCGGTGACCTTCGACGATTTCGAGGCGTGCATGGGCGACGTCCCGGCTTTGGGCGAACACACGCGAGCTTTGCTCGTCGAGTCCGGAGTGGACGCCGACGACTACCTGCGCCGCGGTATCGCCCGCTGAATTTCGGCCGCGCGACTGGAGGAACTCCAGGTTTACGATCGAAATCATGCGATTCGCCATCAAGACTTCGCCGCAGGACACCGTCTGGTCCGACATGCTCGCCGTCTGGCAGGCCGCCGACGAGATCGAACTCTTCGAATCCGGGTGGACCTTCGACCACTTCTATCCCATTTTTTCGGATTCGACCGGTCCGTGCCTGGAAGGGTGGGTGACCCTCACCGCGCTCGCGCAGGCCACGAAACGGCTCCGGCTGGGCACGCTGGTCAGCGGGATCCACTACCGGCACCCCGCGCTGCTCGCGAACATGGCCGCGACACTGGACATCGTTTCCGGCGGCCGTCTGGAGATCGGTGTCGGCGCGGGCTGGAACGAAGAGGAATCCGGCGCCTACGGCATGGAACTCGGCACCATCAAGGAACGCAGCGACCGGTTCGAGGAAGCCTGTGAGGTGCTCGTCGGTCTGCTGACCCAGGAGACCACCACGTTCCAGGGCGAGCACTACCAGCTGACCGACGCCCGCTGCGAACCGAAGGGCGTGCAGAAACCGCACCCGCCGATCTGCATCGGCGGCAGCGGCGAGAAGCGCACCTTGCGCACGGCCGCCAAGTACGCCCAGCACTGGAACTTCGTCGGCGGCACGCCGGAGGAGTTCGCGCACAAACGTGCGGTGCTGCACCGGCACTGCGCGGACATCGGCCGGGATCCGAACGAGATCACCTTGTCTTCGCACGTCCGCCTCGGCACGGACGGTGACTACGCCAAGGTCGCCGCGGACGTCGAAGCCCTCGGCGAAGCGGGCTTGGACCTGGCGATCATCTACCTGCCGCCGCCGCACACTCCCACCGTGCTGGAGCCGCTGGCGAAGGCGCTCGAACCGCTGCGCTGACGACTTCGAAGGTCAACGGGGGCGGCTCCTCTCGCCGGGAGGGGCCGCCCTGTCGTGTTCGCCGGGCCATTGCGGAAGGGGGCCGTCTCGCTATACGGTGACAGAACTAGAACAGGTTATAGTTCTGCACGGTGGGCTGACCGAGGAGCGGAAATGGCGAACAGGGCGCCGCGCGGCGACGAGGCCGATTACGTGGTCGTCGGATCGGGCAGCTCGGGTGCCGCGATCGCGGGCAGGCTGGCGGAGTCCGGGGCCAGCGTGATCGTGCTCGAGGCGGGTAAGAGCGACGAGCGGATGCTCGTCAAGAAGCCAGGGCTGGTCGGCCCCATGCACGCGGTGCCCCAGCTCAAGAAACCCTTCGACTGGGGCTACTACTCGGTCCCGCAGAAACACGTTCTCGATCGCCGGATGCCGGTGCCGCGGGGCAAGGTCGTCGGTGGCTCCAGCTCCATCAACGGCATGGTCTACGTCCGCGGCAACCGCGCCAACTTCGATTCCTGGGCCGCGGAAGGCAACAAGGGCTGGGACGCCGACAGCGTCAACGCCGCGTACAAGCGGATGGAGGACTTCGAGGACGGCGAGAACGCGTTCCGGGGCGCGGGCGGGCCGATCCGGGTCACCCGCAACAAGGCCCCGCAGGAGGGGACCCTGCAGTTCCTCCAGGCGACCGCCGACGCGATCGGCTGCGAGATCCTCGACGACTACAACGCCGCCTCGCAAGAGGGCGTCAGCCGTATGCAGCAGAACGCCGCCGACGGACTGCGCTACAGCGCCTCGCGCGGCTACATCCACCGTCTCGCGCCCGCGACACTGGAGGTCCAGTCCGGGGTGCTGGCGAAAAAGGTGCTCATCGAGAACGGCCGCGCGGTCGGCGTCGAGGTCGTCGACGCGAACGGGGGACAGCGAATCCTTCGCGCGGGCAAGGAGGTCATCCTCTCGGCAGGCTTCGTCGGATCCGCGCAGCTGCTGATGCTGTCGGGTATCGGCCATGCCGAGCACCTGAAGGAGCACGGCATCGACGTCGTCGCGGATCTGCCGGTCGGCGACAACCTGCACGACCACATGTTCCACGCGCTGACCTTCCGCGCGTCGTCGAGCAAGAACCGGGGCACGCCGCCGTACTTCGCGCGCGGCCTCGTCAGCGAACTGATGCGGCCCGGTACCACCTTCCTGGCGAACTCGGTCTTCGAGGCGGTCGCCTTCCTCCGGACCTCCCAGGCCGCCGAGGTCCCCGACCTCCAGCTGCATCTCCTGCCGTGGGCGTACGTGACGCCCAACCAGGACGCGCCGATCCGGCATGATGTCGACAAGCGGCCCGCGCTCACCGTGCTGACCACGCTGATCTATCCGAGGAGCCGCGGCACGCTGCGGCTCGCCTCGGCCGATCCCACGGCCGCGCCGCTCATCGACCCCCAGTACCTGTCCGACCCGGCCGATCTCGAAGTGCTCGGCGAGGGCTCGGAGATGGTCCGCGAGATCTTCGCGTCGACGGCGTTCAAGGGCTCGATCAAGGAGGAGCTCCACCCGGGAAAGGCGTTGCAGGGCCAGGAGTTGCGCGACGCGATCCTGAACCGCGCGACGTCGGTCTACCACGGTGTCGGCACCTGCCGGATGGGCGTCGACGAACTCGCCGTCGTCAGCCCTGACCTCAAGGTCCGTGGTGTGGAATGCCTGCGGGTCTGCGACGCCTCGATCATGCCGTCGATCACCGGCGGCAACACCAACGCGCCGGCCATCATGATCGGCGAGATGGGCGCGCAGCTCGTCCTCTCGGAGAACTGACCGGACAACTGACGGAAAAGAGGGCCATGACCGTCACTCCGCTCGCGCTCACCCGTCCGGCGTCGGTGACCGACGCGTTTCTGCGGCGGCTCGTCGCCCGAGTGCCGGGTTCGTCCGGCGCGACCTGGAAACTCACCGAGGTCTACACCGGCGAGGTGCTCGTCGAGCTGCCCCAGTCGACGCCCGCCGACATCGAGCAGGCGTTCACCACCGCGCGCGCCGCGCAGGTGAAGTGGGCCGCCACTCCGCTCAAGCGGCGGCTGGAGGTGTTCAAGCGGGCGCATGCGCTCTTCGTGGATCGCGCGCGGATCGTCACCGACCTCATCCAGGTGGAGAGCGGCAAGAACCGCCGGATGGCGATCGAGGAGACCTGCGATCCGGCGATGGTGATGAGCCATTACCTCACGCGGGCCGCCAAGCTGCTGGCGCCGGCCAAACGCGGTGGACCGGTCCCGTTCCTGACGACGTCGACCGAGGTCCGGCAGCCCAAGGGTGTCGTCGGCATCATCGCGCCGTGGAACTTCCCGTTCGCCACCGGCATTTCCGACGCGATCCCCGCGCTGATGGCCGGCAACGCGGTCGTGCTGAAGCCGGACAACAAGACGGCGCTCTCGCCGCTTTACGGCGTCGAGATGCTGGAGGAGGCCGGGCTGCCGAAAGGCCTGTTCCAGGTGGTGTGCGGGGAAGGCCCGGACGTCGGCCCCACCCTCATCGATCAGGCGAATTACGTGATGTTCACCGGCTCCACGGTCACCGGCCGGGTGATCGGCGAGCGCGCGGGCCGCAACCTCATCGGCTGCTGCCTCGAACTCGGCGGCAAGAACCCGATGATCGTGCTCGAAGACGCCGATCTGGACGAGGCCGTGCAGGGCGCGGTCTTCGGCGCTTTCGGCAACACCGGGCAGATCTGCATGCACATCGAACGGATTTACCTGCCGGAGTCCCGGTACGACGAGTTCAAGAACGCGTATGTGGCCAAGGCCAAGGCGCTCGACGTCCGCGCCGCCTACGACTTCGGGCCCGACATGGGGTCGCTCGTCTCCGTCGACCACATGAACCGCGTCAAGGCGCACGTCGACGACGCCGTCGCGAAGGGCGCGACCGTCCTTTGTGGAGGAAAGCCGCGCCCCGATCTCGGTCCGGCGTTCTTCGAACCGACGATCCTCGAAGGCGTCACGAAGGACATGCTCTGCGGCGTCACCGAAACCTTCGGACCCGTCGTCGCGCTGCACAAGTACCGCACGGTCGACGAGGCCGTCGCGTTCGCCAACGACACGGAGTACGGCCTCAACGCCTCGGTGTGGGGCGGTGACGTCGGCGCCGCACGCGCGGTGGCCGCGCGCATCGAATCCGGCAACGTCAACATCAACGACATCCTGGCCACCGCGTACGCGTCGAAGGGGACACCCTCCGGCGGCGTCAAGAATTCCGGGGTCGGCGCCCGCCACGGGGACCAGGGGCTGCTCAAGTACACCGACGTCAAGAACGTGGCGGTGCTCAAGAAGCAGGTCATGGGTCCCCGCGGCGGACAGACTTACGAGAAGTACGTCGAGGGAATGCTTTCGGGGCTGAAACTCATGCGGCGGCTGCGCATCCGCTAGCCGTCGTCGAGCGCCGAACTACGCCGAAAGCCGGATTGACCGGTCAAATGCGCATTTGTACGGTCAATTCATGCCCGAGCCGCTGCACCGCCGCATCCGGCGTGAGATCGAAGCGAAGATCCATGCCGGGGAGCTGGCCCCCGGGTCGCGTCTGCCGACCGAGAACGAGTTGTGCGGGCAGTACGGCGTCAGCCGAGCCACGGCGCAACGGGTGCTCAACGACCTGGCGGCCGCGGGGCTGGCTGTGCGTCATCGGCGGCATGGGACGTTCGTCGCGGACGTGACGCCGCAGATCAACCTGCTCGCTTTCGCTGCCCCCGAGGCCGCGGCGAAAGGTGTGCCGGGACGTCACGAAGTCCTGTCCGCGCGCACGATCCCGTCCGGTGACGCGGTCGTCCCGCTGCCGGACACCCCGCCCGAGACCGCGGTCATCGAACTGGTCCGCCGTAAGTTCGACGTCCGTGACCGGCCGCGTTCGATCGAGCGGCACGTCATCCTCTTCTCCTCCGCACCAGGCGTGCTGCGGGAGAACCTCGAACATTTCGTGAGCATGCGGTACTTCCGGGCGCGGGGAGTACCGATCGACAGCGTCCGGGTCTACCTCGACCCGGTGTGCCTGGACGAGGACACCGCCCGGCTGCTCGACAGCGAACCGGCGACGCCCGCGTTGAAGCGGCGCCGGGAATCGCGCACCGAGGACGGCACGGTGGTGGAGACCGTCGAAACGATCGTTCGTCCCGGCTCGGCGCGGTTCTTCGTGGAAGTCCCTTTTTCCGCCCGGTGATCGGGGAACCCCGGAAAGGAAAGCGCATGAAGATCATCATCGTCGGCGCCGGAGTGCTGGGCGCCAGTGTCGCGCGATCGCTCGCCCTCGCGGGGGAAGAGGTCCTCCTGCTGGACCGTACGGGCGCGGGGACGGGAACGAGCGCCACCACCTTCGCGTGGACGAACGCGAACCGGAAACACGATCCGGCCTACCAGCTGCTCAACGTCGCCGGAATGGCCGAACACGCCGTCCTGGCGGAACGGCTGCCCGGGCCGCGGTCCTACTTCCGCAGCGGCAGCTTGCACTGTGCGGATCCCCGCTCCGAATCCTGGCTGACCGGCAACGTCGAACTCCTGCAGTCTCTGGGGTATCCGGCCCGCTGGGTGGAGCGAGCGGAGGCCGGACGGATCGCCGGTGACGTCCTGCTCCCCGAAGCGACGACGGCGATCGCGTATTTCCCCAGCGAGGGCTATGTCCTGCCGGAACTGCTGATGCGGGGACTGCTGGACGACGCGAAACGCCATGGCGCCGAGGTTTCCATCGGTGAGGTGGTGGATTTCGGCGAGAGCCAAGGAAAAGCATCGGTCACCCTCTCCGGCGGTGAGATCATCGGGGCCGACCGCGTCGTGCTGGCGGCCGGGCGCTGGACCGACGCTCTCGCGGCGAAAGCCGGGCTCGACATTCCCATGATGACCGACGTCCACCGAGGTTCGCCGATCGTCGGCCTGCTGGGCTACGTGACCTCACCGCGCCTCGACCTGAGATGCGTGCTGCACACGCCGTCCCTCAACCTCCGGCCCGCGGGGAACGGGCACACCGTGGTGCAGGCGCTCGACTTGAACGCCGGCGTCGATCCGTCAGCGCCGGTGGATCCGCGGATCGCGGCCGTGATCGCGGAGCGGTTTTCCGCGATGACGGCCGATCCGGGCAGGCCGCAGCTCGGCTTCCGGGTCGCGATCCGGTCGATGCCCGCGGACGGGCACACGATCGCGGGCCCGCCGTCGTCCGGGTCCCGGATCTATTGCCTCGTCACACACAGCGGGATCACCCTGGCGCCGATCCTCGGCCGTCTCGCGGCGGAGGAGATCGTCTCCGGGGAAACGCGGGATCTGCTGAACTCCTTCCGACCCGCCCGGTTCGCGGGACTGTCGCGTTCGGACCTCACGATCGACCGCCCCGTCCGGCTGGGTGAGCAGTAGCCCGGACGGCAATTTCCGACCGCGGGACGCCAATCTCGGGTATGGGCGCGGCCGCCGCCGCGCTCTAGCTTCGTCATCATGATCGACAGCATCGGGCGCGGCGACGTCGAACCGTTTCTTCCGCACGTTCCGGATCGCGACCTGGAGGATCTGCTCGTACGCCTGGATCGGGTACGGCTTCCCGAAGCCGAGACGGTGCCGGACGCCACCCAAGGGCCCGGGCTTCGGCGGATGACGGAGCTGCTCCAGGCGTGGCGCGGACACGACTGGCGGGCAAGGGAAATCCAGTGGAACACGATTCCGCACTACCGGGTCCGGCTCGACGGTTTGGACATCGCCTTCTGGCATGTCCGCTCGCCTGAGCCCGACGCGATCCCGCTGGTGCTGACCCATGGCTGGCCCGGCTCGATCTTCGAGTTCGAAAACGTGCTCCGGCCGCTCACCGATCCGGTGGCGTACGGCGGTTCCGCTCGCGACGCCTTCCATGTGGTGGTGCCGTCGTTGCCGGGATTCGGCTTCAGCGGACGGCCCCGCGAACAGGGCTGGCATCCGGGCCGGACCGCCTGGGCTTGGGCGGACCTGATGACCGTCCTCGGCTATGAGCGCTTCGGGGCCCATGGCGGCGATTGGGGTGCTGTCGTCAGTACCGAGCTGGCGCGCCACGCTCCCGAGCGCGTCGCGGGCCTGCACCTGACGATGCCGTCGGCGTCGCCGCTTCCCGAGGACCGGGCGACGCCGACGCCTGCCGAACAACGCATGCTGGACCGGCGCGATCTGCACCTGACCGACGGCTACGGCTTCGGCATGATCATGGCCACCCGTCCGCAGACCCTCGGGTACGCGCTCCTCGACTCGCCCGCCGGCCTGGCGGCGTGGCTCGGCGAGAAGTTCGACGCCTACGCCGACAACCGGCCGGAAAGCGGCGGCGGGGTGAGCCTCGCGCACCAGATCGACACCATCGCCTTGTACTGGTTGACCGGTACCGGCGCCTCGAGTTCCCGTTGGTACTGGGAGGCGATGCGCTGGGTGCCGCGCAGCGCGGAGGAAGAGAACGCCCGGCCGGTGACCGTGCCCACCGCGGTCTCGGTGTTCCCGGCCGATCCCTGGCCCACCGCCGAACGCTGGGCGCGTCGGCGTTATCGCGAGCTTCACCGGTGGAACGAACTCGACCGCGGCGGGCATTTCCCCGGGATGGAACAGCCGGATCTCCTGGTGTCCGAGATCAGGAACGCGTTCCGCGAGCTGCGGTAAAACGGTTAACAGCGCCAGACGTTCGGAGGGATACGCGGATCGTCGGCGCTCCTATCGTCGGAGACCGGGCGGAAACGGACTCTCCGGTGAGGAGCGCCAGATGAAGATCGTGCGCACGATAGGGCTGGCCCTGGTGACGGCCTCCGCGTTGGTGTTGTCGATGACGGCGGCGTCCGCGCACGACCCCGAGACGGCCGAAGGGCAGGCGGCGGCCAAGACCTTCATGGCGGACCACGTCCCGGCCGAGCGGCACGCCGTCACCGGCACCGCGGCGGGTGTGCCGTGCGTCAACGGCAAGGCCGACATCTACCCGTGCAAGAACGTGGACCTGCTCAGCGTGCTTCCCTTGTCCGGCCTCGGCGGCGGGAACGGCAACGACATCTGGGGCTGGACCGATCCGGCGTCCGGCAAGGAATACTCCATCGTCGGGCGGACCAACGGAACCGCTTTCGTGGACCTGAGCACGCCGACTTCACCGAAGTTCCTCGGCAACCTGCCGTCCAACGGCGGCAGCAGTTCGTGGCGGGACATGAAGGTGTACAAGAACCACGCGTTCATCGTGGCCGACTTCATCTCCGGGCACGGGATGCAGGTGTTCGACCTGACCCGCCTGCGCACGGTCACCACGCCGCAGACCTTCACCGCCGACGCGCTGTACAAGGAGTTCGGTCCCGCGCACAACATCGCGATCAACGAGGAGACCGGCTTCGCCTACGCGATCGGCTCCAACACCTGCAGCGGCGGACCGCATATCGTCAACATCCAGAATCCGAAGGCGCCCGCCAAGGCCGGATGCGTGTCGCAGGACGGCTACACCCACGACACGCAGTGCGTGGTCTACCGGGGACCGGACGCGGCCTACCGCGGCAAGGAAATCTGCTTCAACGCCAACGAGGACACGCTGACCATCGTCGACGTCACCGACAAGGCCCGGCCGGTCCAGATCTCGCGCAAGGGCTACTCCGGCGCGCAGTACTCGCACCAGGGCTGGCTGACCGACGATCAGCGATACTTCCTGCTGGACGACGAACTGGACGAGTCACGCGGCACCGACAAGCGCACCAAGACCTACGTCTGGGACCTGGCCAAGCTCTCCGCTCCCGTGCACACCGGCGTCTACAGTTCGCCCGCCACCGCGATCGACCACAACCAGTACATCAAGGGCCGCTACTCGTACCAGGCGAATTACCAGGCAGGCCTGCGCATCCTGGACGTCAGCGGAGTCGCGTCGGCGCAGCTGTCCGAGGTCGGCTACTTCGACATCTACCCGTCGGGCAACTCGGCGAACTTCAACGGCGCGTGGAGCAACTACCCGTACTTCTCCAGCGGCATCGTCATCATCAACGGGATCGAGCAGGGTCTGGTCGTGGTGAAGCCCAACCTCGCCACCGCCGGGCGGTGACGGGTGCGTAGACCCCGGATCACGGACTGGGTGTTCCTCGCGCTGGCCATGGCGCTCGGGGTGGCCGCGGCGTTCGTGGCGCTCCGCCCGACGCCCGGCCCCGCCCACTCGGCGCACCGGCCGGTGGTGACGGCGGATCTGCTGCCCGCCGCGCACAGCGACGGTCTGTCCGAGGCGGAGAGCGGATACCGGTTCGAGCGGGTGACCACGCCCGCCGTCCGGGGCCCGGAGGTTCCGGTCGCGTTCCGGATCCTCGGCCCCGACGGACGGCCCGTCACCCGTTTCCTGGACAACCAGACCAAACAAATGCACTTCTTCGCCGTGCGCGACGACATGAACGTCTTCCAGCACGTGCATCCGGCGCTCGACGGCGATACCTGGCGCACCAGCCTCGCGCTGTCCGACGGCGGCGCCTACCGGATGTTCGCCGAGTTCGTCCCGCTCGACACCAAGGATCCCCGGCATCCGGTGGTCCTCGGCGTGCCGTTCAGCGTGCCCGGTGACACCGCCTTCGTGCCGGTGCCCGCTCCCGCCGGGGAGACCGTGACGGCCACGGGATACCGGGTGGCGCGGGTGGAGGGGACGGCCCGGATCCCGCTACTGCGGGCGCAGGTCCTCCGGTTCGCCCTCCGCGATCCCGGCGGCGCACTGGTCACGGCCGTCGACCCGCATCTGGGTGCCAACGGCCACATGACCGGATTCCACACGATGCTGCTGTCGGCCACGCACCTGCATCCGGTGCAGCCCCTTGGTGCACGGCTGGTCAACGGTGAGTTGACCTTTCACTCGATGTTCTCGGAACGCGGGGAGTACCGGCTGTTCCTGGAGTTCTCCCACGGTGGGCGGGTCCACACGGCCGCCATCACCGTCGCGGTGGACTGACCGGCGGTCACCGGACATCCCGCGCGAAGGCCGGGACGACCTCCGCGATCCTGGGTGCCGCACCTCCCGGCGACCAGAGGAGCCGGACCCGGTCGGTCACGATCCCTTGGGCAGGTAATTCCGTGTAGGCGCCGGTCATCCTGCCGATCGTGTGCCAGCCACCCGCGGCGTCCGCGACCTGGACGTCGGCGCCCGCGGCGGGTTCGGTGGCCAGTACGACGACCTTGTCCAGCGGCTTTGGCACGGCGGCCGTGACGACGAGGGCGTCCCCAGACACCGGCGCCGAAGCCGCGGTGTACACCGAATCGGCGTTGTTGTCGGCGGCCGCGGCGAGGTTCGACCCCGCCGGGGTGCCGGTCACCGTGTGCCGAGGACTGTCTGGTGTGGACACGGTGAATTCCCGGACCACCACCCAGAAGGGCTGGGCGCCGGTCGAACGCACCCGTACGAACCGTGCCCTGGCCCCCTCGGGAAAGTCCGCCGAGATCACGGGTTCCGTGACCGTCTTCACCGCCGTCCAGCGCGTACCGTCGGCCGAGAACTCGAGGACGCCGTTGTGGATGAAGTCGTCCGGACTGGCCGGTTTGCCCATCAGGATGTCCACATGGGACACCGGCTGGGCCGTGGCGAGGTCGATGCCGACGGCGTCGCCGGTGCGCGGTGCCCAATCACTCCAGTAGAAGGTCTCGGGGTCGCCGTCGACCATCCGGGCCGGGACGTTGTCGGTGTAGGTGCCCATCGACGTCGTCGGCTGCGGGCGGATCCCCGGCAGACCGAACCAGCGGTCGGCCGTGGCCAGCGCGCTGTTGAGGAACGGTACGCAGACGGCGGTGCAGGTGCTCGGATTGCGTGGGCCCCGGGAGGTTTCGACGCGGATGGCCTGTGCCTTCTTGAACGCCGCGACGAGTTCCTCGCGTTCTGCCCACGCCTTCGCGCCGTCGCCGAAGTGCTGTGCCAGCAACATCTTCACTGCGTGAGCGCCCGCCTGCCCGTAGAGTCCGACCTGGTCGAGCCACGGCCCGACCTCGGCGAGGAACTTCTGGTTGGCGGCCATCCCGCGCCGCAGCTCGTCGGGATCGGCGGCCATCGCGGCGAGGTAGCGGTCCAGTTTCGCCGCCGCGTCCCACGGATCCTTCGTCTCCAGCGCGGACCAGAACGCGTCGAGCAACGGGCGCAGTACCGGCGAATCCAGGTCCGGCTTCCCGGTGTCGAGCCGGGCGAGCAGACTCGAATAGTTGTTCTCCGCGAACACCTTCAGCGCGGGCGCGGCTGGTCCCGCGAGGTCGGTGATGGCGGCGAGCCACGACTTGTCGGGGTCGTACCGGTCCGGGTTCCACAGGAAGTCACCCGAGGTGAACTCGGCGATCTTGGACGCTTCGGCCTGCACCATCGGGTTCGTCGTGATCCCGGTGAGGTATTTCGCGACGCCGGGTTCGCGACCGATGTACGGGCCGAGCAGCAGGCGCTCGGTGATGTAGTCGTTGACCGGGTAGTTGTCCCAGATCAGGATGTCGTGCCCGAAGACCTCTTTCGCCTGCCGGGCCTGCTTTTCGGTGATCTGCCCGGCGATCACCCCGACGCCGGTCCATTCCACGATCACCGCCTTGTCGAGCTGGGTGCGCAGCGCGGTCTTGTAGGGGGAATCGGCGAGGTCGTAGTACTCGGTCGGAACGGTCTGCAGCCGCTCGATCCCGGGATGAGTGGCGATGAAATCCTGCTGAACCCGGTTGAGCAGGAACGACTGCGCCGCGCCCGCCGCCGCTCCACCGGAGCCGAATTTCGCCGCGTCGGCGTCGCAGTTCCAGCGGGTGTAGGAGATGTCGTCGAGCGGGATCGCGAACGATCGCACCCCGATGTCCCATAGAGACTGGAACTTCGTGACCAGCGCGGCCTTGTCGGCGTCGGAGGAGTAGCACACCGAGAGGCCGGGGGAGAGGGCGTAGGTGAATTCGACGTGGTTCGCGGTGGCACGGGACACCAGCTGGGAGAGCAGGACGAGCTGTTCGGGCGGGTACTGGTCGCGCCAGCGCGCTCGCAGGAACGGGTCGTCCTTGGGGGAGTAGACGTACATGTTCTGCTTGGTGCGGCCGTAGAAGTCCAGTTGCGCCAAGCGATCCGCGTGCGACCACGGTGCGCCGTAGAAGCCTTCGATCACCCCGCGCAGCGGTGCCGCCGGCCAGTCGCGGATGCTGAACGCGCGGCTCTTGCCGGAGGCGAAGAGCCGCCGGAACGACTGCGCCGCATAGAACGTCCCCGAGGTGTCCACACCGGACAGTGCGATCACACCGCGGTCGGCGGCGAGGACGTATCCACCTGAGGCGAGGCCTTCGGGGCCCTCCACTCGGAGCGCGGCGAGCGCGAGGGCGGTCGCCCTGCTTTCGGTGGGGCCGCCGACGAAGACGACGAGCCCGCCGTTGCCGCGGTCGACGGCCGCTTGGTCGTTGTCGGTGATCTTGACGATGGTGCTCGCGCCCGCCGAGCGGAGTACCTGATCCACGACGGCGAGCGCGGACGGATCGGTGTCCCGGCCGAGGACCTCGACGACCGTGCGCGGGACGGTCACCATTCCCGGTCGTGGCGTCACCTGCTGGGGTGTCGGCCAGACCTTCGTCGGCGGCGGGGAGGAGTCCGGCGCGGCGGTCGCCGGGGCGGGAACGGCCACCGCCACCGTGAGCGCGAGCAACGTCACCGGAAAGAGTCGGATCACCCAACTGAAGGACATGCGCTGGCCCCCAAATCGTCGTGTAACGACGTTCGGTGAGTCAGCAAACACCCAATGTGATGACGGGCGCTAGCTCGATCCGGGTGATTTTCGACGGCTTTCCGTGAAGGCCTCCTTCCCTACTGTGACGATCAGGGTTCCGGCGAAGTCGCATAACTGCTGGTCGGCTCCGCCGCTAGAGCGGGGTCAAGGCGAACGCGTCGTGGTGGACACGGCGGGAGCGGGCTCACGCAAAGGGGCCTCACCCGGGTCCGGACTGTCCATAAGGGACATTTTTCGGGACAAATGTGCCCGATTTGGGCATCTTGCACGGTTTCGCGAGGGGTCGTGAGTGGCGTTTCGTGTTCTCGCCCGAATCGCCACCCACGACCGGGGCCGAGTGGGTGGTTTCGCGTGGCTGGATGGATGGCGCGTGTGATCTGACGGAGGACACGTGTGACTGGATGGATGACACGCGGGAGCGGCAGGTTTCGTCGCGTGTTCTCCGTTCGCTCACGCGTGCCCTCCGTCGGATCACGCGTGTCGCCCGATGGCAGGTACCTAAGAGCGTGTCTGTGATCCCGATGGTGGGTATGGGTCGGGCCTCTGCTAGTGATCTAGACACCACATCATGATCACGACCAGCAGAGGCCCGATCTCCTTTG
>NZ_JBVKAE010000050.1:0-50393 GCF_055598845.1 Amycolatopsis sp. NPDC039088
ACGAAACCAGCCACCACGCGACCGACTACACAACCGGCCGTCAGGTAGCCTGACACCACCTCATCGACCCTGTCCGTCAAAACGGGTCAACCCCAGGCCCTTCGCAATCCAGCGAGACGTCGCAATACATTGCTCACCAGCAGACTCAGCGACCACGCGCCGCAGCTGGCGCCACCGCCGAACACACAGAACGGCCAGTACACCGCGTTCTAGCCTCATACTCGCGTGTCGTCGCGCGACATCGAACCACGGAAAGTTAGTAATCCTAGGTGAACCGACCTACCGCAGTCCCTTAGGCGGGAACCGCACTAGGATCTCGTTGGTCACGGTGTCCTGGTACCGCTGAAGCGGCCGGTCCGCTCAGCGGCTTCTGACAGCAGCGCAGCGAAGTCACTGCCGTGGATCCACTTCGTGCGTTCACGGAGGATGGTGGCAACCCAAGCCAGGAGCGCACGGTCCGTCCTAGGCAGGCGAGTTTCGCACACCGCGCCACTGTCGGAGCCGCATTCGGTGTGGCCGAGCTTCCACCGAGCGGGGAAGAAGTCGACCAGCGCCGCCCGCAAGTCACCTCCCTCCAAGGCGACGCGAGTGTCCTCGATGTAGTCGAGAGCCTCGCGCACTTCAACCCACAGCCATGCGTCCCGTTGCTGCACAGGGAATCCACACTCGGTGCAGGACAAGTGACCGAAATCGAACCCGACATCGGCATCTCCTAGTTCGTCGGGCTCGGTGACCAGGGGGTGGGGCAGCAGGGCCTCGATGTCGGGGATGCTGGTTGCGAACGGATCCTCCTGGATAACCCGGAGAAATAGCGTGCGGGTCATCGCGGCGAGCTCCAAACCCGCAACCGGTCTGTATGGTTTGACTTCGAATCCTAAGTCCAGCGCTCGCTGGGCGTTGGACTCGAACCGGTTGACTCCGTGGACCGTCATGTTGGCCCTGGACGCCTGCGGGTTGCGCTGTGCAGCCGTCGCGGCGTCCCGCGCCGATCGCCACGCCAGGTTGTACAGCTCGGACAACGGCCGGACCCGAGCGACTGCGTACGCAGCCTCGGCGAGTTTGTCCCGGTGATTATCCGGCACCCCTGGGAGATTGTGCTCATCGAGCAGGTACTCGAAGTAGCGGATGGTCTCCTCGGCCAGCACCTCGACCGCCACCTCGACGAGCTGCTGCTGGCGAGACACGGTCATCGCCGCTGGGGCCAGCCGCTCCGCCAGGTGATCGCGGACGGCGGTGGCAGCGGTCTCCAGACTGTGCCCGTAAGGCACAAAGTGGGTCGCATGCAGGGTGTAGTAGCGGTCGCTTAGCGCCGGTGCAGGCACTTCGCCGCCTCCATTGACCTGAGCGATGGCGTCGTCGAAGGTGGCAGGCTTCCACACGAAGCTGTCGACGTGACTGTCCGGATGAATCCGGATCAGGCCCGCGTGCAGCGCCTCGGCCACGCAATCGCGTTGCTTGTCCCTGCCCGGATGCAGCGGGTCAACCCACTCCCGCACCGGGCCCAGCGGGGCCGGTGCGGGAGCATAACGCAGCAACGCCAACGTGATCAATTCGACACGGACCGGAGCTGGTGGAACCGGCTGGTCAGGCAGCCAAGTCACCTCGTAGCTGTCGCGCACAATGGCATGCCGCTGAGCGTTCCACTCCTGTCGGTGTTGATGTTCACGTTGATAGCCGACCTCCAGGTCACGCCGTTCACGTGCCTTGCGCAGACGAGCCGGATCGAGTATGCGAACGGCCTGTTCCTGCAAGGACTCGTCGCAGTCCGCGCAGACGCCTGGTTGCTCGCCTTGAGCGATCTTATCCAGTGCACTACGCGACGTCAGCGCTAGTTCACCGCCGCACTGCGAGCAGGCGTAGCCAGTCAGAACCGCACGCACAGCTGCGGCGGCAACCACGTAGGCCTTCCCCGAGCCCCATGGGCTGCAATCGATCTTGCTGGCGGTCTCCGACCAACGTGGCCGACCCGACTCGCTGTCGAAGCCGTCCAGGCGCCAATACCTCTCCCCGATCTCCACCATGGCGTCGTTGATCCCGTCCCGGGGCTTCATTACGGGAAAGGGGAACGTTCTGGCCACATCGTCAGTCATGATCACCACGCACAGAAGAAAGCGAACGAAGACGGAACCCAGTAGACCAGCCCGACGAGGCACTGCACCGAGGGCATGCCGCCACGATGGCGCAATTGCAAACAGTTACAGAACGAACCACCTGATCGCGTGAAGGTTCAGCCAGCTGTGCCCTCTAGTTGAGCCTCGCCGCCACTGTGATCAACTCACTGGCGTGTTCGCCGGGCGACCTACTGCAACGAAAAGTGTGCGGGATCGTCGCGCCGACCCGAAGTTGCTTCAGCCGAGGCAGGGAGAGTGCGTCGGCAGCACCCAATCACCATCGGCAGCGCGAAGCCCTACACCGCGGACCGAACGCGTCAGGCGTCGAACCCGCCGCATTCGGGCAGGCCTGCCCATTGGGTCCCGCCTCGATTACCACCCGGTCCCTTCTAGGGGTGCTAGCGTCGATCCATGTTCACCACGCGGGCAACTGAACACGCGCGTCACACCCGACACGCACCTCCATCGACCTGCGCAAACACCTGTTCGCTGTTTCGGAAGGGCTGGTGACATGACCGGCGGCACGACCAAGCGGCTCGACCTGTCCACACCGGCCAAGAACCTGCTGTGGTCCGAATCCGGCGGACACTGCCAGAACCCGCAATGCCGCTCCGACCTGCACATTCTCATCGAACAGCAACGCCTGCACCTCGGCGAGCTCGCCCACATCATCCCCGCGCAAGCAGGTGGTCCCCGAGCCGACGAGGCTCCCGAGCTCACCGAGTCCGACCGGGCACAGCCAGAGAACATTCTCCTGCTGTGCCCAACCTGCCACACCTTGATCGACAAGGCTTCACACGCCTACCCAGCCACCCTGCTGCGTGAATGGAAGCAGCGCAGTCAGAAAGCCCGAGCTCAAGCCTTCGGTACCCCCGTATTCGGCACACGCGCCGATGCCCGCGCCCATATCGAACCGCAGCTCGAGGCCAACAAGGCCGTGTTCGACCGCTACAGCCCCCGCTCCGGGGACTTCGACGACGACCGCGCCGATCAGTGGCAGCGACACGTCGCCGGCACGATCATCCCCAACAATCAGCAACTCCAGCGGGTCTTGCAGGCCAACCGCCACCTGCTCACAGGCAAGGAGAAGACCACATTCCACACATGGGCGATCCACGCGCAGGAATTTGAAGAGCGTCACCTCCAGGGCGACTGGACCGCCGGCTCGACCCGATTCCCGCCGGCAATGGCCACGATCCTTGAGAACGAGCAGTGACCGCGCGCGACTGGGTGATCAGCGAGTACCGCAAAGACGGCCGCGTCATCACGCCCCTAGGCGACCACGGGATCCTCGTTTCCCGCTCGGGACGACCCAACGCGGTGGCGTACTGCTGCGAATATGCTGCGACCACCACGATCACCGCCCAAGTGGTCGCCCGTGCCCTGCTCGAGCTGCCCACCACAAAAATGATCATGGTGTTCCTCAGTCGCCAGCTCGTCACCCCCGACGCCTACGACCTCGCCCGAGAACGCGGCGTCTGCATCGACACCTTCGGCGGATTCACCAGCGCAGTCGACGACTACGACGACATCTCCCGCTACCAACATCGAGAAGAGCAATACCTGCGCCGACGCATGGCCGCCACACGGGCGGTACCCACCATGCTCCGTAAAGGACACCGCGCGTGGTGGCTTGAACGTATCAACGGCTTACGCCCGCTCACCATCATCACCGACGACAAGTACGAAACGACCGACCGCGAGGTCACCGCCGCGCTGGACCAGTACCCCGCACTCACCCCTGACGCGTTCGTCAACACCAACCCCAGCACCAGCGGCTTCAGTGGCCGCGTCCTGGCCACCACGGAAAACGCCGGCGTCAAACTCTTCACCCTGACCGAATTCCTCACCACGATCCGCCGGCCATGGACCTAAGACAGCGCTGGCCCATCCTCGACGAGTTGTGCACCTGCGCCGCGCGACTCCCTGACCTGCAAATCTGGGCTTTCGGGTCCATGCTGCGCACCGACCACCCCCACGATCTCGACGTCCTGATCATCTACACCGACCCCCAGCACGTCACGGACCTCTACGCCGCGCGCCTGTGGGAGGTGACTCTTCCCTTACTCGACTTCATCGCGATGACTCCGGACGAAGAACACGACTACCGCTTCATCCACGTCACCAGAGCAACCTTGCTGCACCCGCAGCCGTCTAGCCCAGCCCGAGCTCGCAACCGTTGACCAAGCTTGGTTGCCGCCACCGAGCCATCACTGGGAGCCGGGCGTCGGCGCCAACGATCTGGCGAACACCGGCTATCTACAACAGCTTGTCCGTCGCTCCGAAATGCGCCACACAGTGCGGCTCATTCTCGATGGTCGATAGCGTCGCCACGGCATCGGTGATCCGCTTTGATGAAGCATCAACCTCGGTTCGCGTACTCACCCTGACAGCGAATCACAATCGCCCGCTCGACTTACAGTAGTCGCAGACTTCCCTCGACCTGGCCTACGGCGGCGAGTCGCACTAACGTCTAGCACGAGCGACAGCGCAAATTGAATGAAGCCTGGACCAGCGTGCACTTCAACGGCTCGGTATCCCTCACCTCGGTCATCGGTGGCCTGCCCACTTACAGAGGCCACGCGCCTCCCGCCCCTTCGGAGGTTGCCGTCGCGCGCCGATTCCGCCGCAGTCACGAACCCGTCACACGGGTCTTTCTGTCGCGCAGCCGGGGTGGGAGGATCCGTTGCGGGTCAAGCAAAATGTGCAGCAGGTAAAGCATAGGCAAGTCGGCGATAGGGTCGGCGAAGTGGCCTGTGTGGGCGGTCAGCAGAGCGTGATCGTCGCTGTCAGGCTGGAGCAGCTTCCTGAAGCTGTGGTGTCCGTTTCGCGTCGCGCGCAACTGGTCTGCGACAAGTCTCGACATCTTCGATGCCTGGCTCTTGCCGGGCAACGTAATCTCGTGGCTTCCTTGCCACGAGGGAATGAAGAATCCGGTGTGATGGTGTACCAGATGGTCCACCGCTCGCCGCGGCACTGGCAAGAGTACTCTTGCCACATCTTCCGGCAGCGCCGTTTCAATCTCGGCGAGCACTTTGCGTGCATGGTCCGGATTAAGCAGTGCCGCGGCGGCGGTGTAGTTGAGCCCTTCGAGCGTGTCGAGAGCTGTGAAGCAGGTCAGACGTCGACCGAGCGCGTCATGCCCGACACGCACCCGCAAATGGTTGACGTACTCGAAGATATTGAAGACACCGACGACCGTAGCCAGATGAACGGCAGGCACATACTCACCGTTGTCCGCGAACCGAGCCGGGTTGAGGACAATCTCGAACAGCTTGTTCAGCCGACTGATCCACCAATCCCTTGCCGCGTCCCGGTCTGAGATCGACGTTGCAGCATCCTGCGGCGGCAGCGATGTCGCGTTCCGGTCCGAGAACGTCGGGAGAAGTTCTCCCAGCAAGCTCGTCGGCTCCGGCTTGTTACCGTCGACGCCAACGCCAAGATCCAGAATGAACGAGCATTCGGGCCGTGAAGCCATCACGCCGTGCACGATCGGAGCGGTCGCCAGCGACAGCAACTGAAGAAACGGTGCACCACTCATCAGCGCTTCGCGGCTCACCAGTCCCTCGAGAGACTGGAATCGCGGCCCCGTCAGCGGTCCAGGAACCGCTAGCTCCGGGAACGCGACCATACCAGTCGCCATCTGAGCTAGCCGGATCCTGAACCCGAAATGACTGTCCACTTTGACCATGTACAGAGTGGCTTCAGGAAACTGTTCCGATGTCCATGCCTGCAGATTCTCGCGCAGCGTGACCGGAAGCTCCTCCGGCTTCAGCAGCGTTACCAGCACCCGCAAAGTGTGCAGCAAACCCAGCGGAGTGGGCGATGCTGCGTACTCGTGCAGCATCCGCGCAGCTTTGGCACGCAGAGCCGGCAGCTGGTCTCCCAGCAATGCGGAGTGATCCGGCAACTCTGCGAGCCGCGCCCAATCTTGATCATGGCCCTCGCCCACCCTCAGCTGGACGGGATGCTCCAGTGACCGCACCGCTTGCCCGCGGTAGATTTCGGCCAGCGCGATCCGGGGCCTGCCATCACGCCAGCTGACCTGCGCATTCGCGGCAGTGCCAATGTTCTCCGCTAGCGCAGCCAATGATTGCGGCAGCTGGATCCATTTTGGTTGCACAACACCTCCACCGAAACATTCAGAAACTCTGGTTCGCGCACCACTGCTCAGCTCCTGCCGCTCTTCACGGCCACCGCTTTGACCAGCATGTCCCGCACCAGCAGATCAAACTCCAACAGATCGCCGCCAGTATCGAGGCTCTCCATAGCGATCATCACCACGTCATCATCGAGCCCATCCAGCGAGGTCTGAATTACCCCTGGGTCTACCCGCAGCGGGTGCAATGCGAGCATTTCTGCAAGTCCCTGTCGCGCGGTCGCAGCCTGAATTCGCTTCTCCGACCGCTTGAACGCCGGCCTGGCAGACGCGGTCGATAAGGCGCCACGCAGGTCGCCGTGTCCGACCGTGATGTCCAGGCCAGGCGGGAGCTGCGGCACGTCGCGTGTCCCGGCAATCAGATACGGGATTGCTGTAGTGCGCACCCAGTCCTCAATCCAGCCCAGTTCCTTCATCACGGTGCGCCAGGCGCCGGTATGAGGACGCTGCATCGACACTTCAGGCCAGACCGATACCGGCACCCGTCTGTCAGCCGGTCCAGTGGCGAGAACATCCCCGAGTTCGATCGGACCGCCAGCCATCGTCGTGATCGACGGATCTGGCTGGTCCAGCACGACCCGGCCCAGGCGAACCGCCAGGACAGCGGGAGTGCGGTGCTTGGCCAGATTGGTATGCTCGGCCAGCACCGCATCGGGTGGTCGTCGACGTCCCTGCGTGATACGGCTGCAGTAGACGAAGACGATCCACCAACGGCTCACCTTCGCGCAGAGGCGGCAGGGCGCGGCGTCGTTTGTCACTCAGCCATTGAGTGAACTTTGCCTCGCTGACCGCGGCTGGCATGGCGATCGTCTGCGCCTCCTCGTCAGTCAGTGTCCGTCCCAGCGCGTACTCGACCTCGGCGAAAATGGTGTGCTCGATAACCGCACGCAACTGAGTCATCGCGTCGGCCGCGTACCGCGCCGCAGCAGCCGGCAGCGGGGCCACTGCCGTCACCACAACCTTCGAAGCCTCGCCCTCGGTGTTGTTGGCGAGGGTGAACGGTCCCGGTTCGAGATAGTGGTGCAGCACCTCACCAACACGCTCGATCAACGCATCGGCATGCGCGAGCGTGTACACGGCGTGGCCCTGATACTCAGGCGGCCACGCCATGTCCCATCCCTGCGGAGTCATCCCGGCAGAATAAGCTGCGGTTCCGCAATTGTCTGCCAGATTTCCGCTCGGCGACCCGTCATCTGCCTCTCGATCCGTGAGCGAACGAGTCTGTGGACACGTACCACGCACATGTCTGTTGAGGCTGATGGGCCGCCTGTGTCGAAAGTTTCTTTACTTGTTCAAGGCGCGGCCCCTGCGGGGCCGCGCTGCCGGGACGTGCGGCCTGGCGGCCTGTTCCCGGGACCCGCCCAGCAGTGACCCAGACCAGCTCTTTTCGGTAACTTCAGGATTCCCTAAAGGGTCCGGATCCACGTACAACGGGTTCATATACCCGGTACTCATCTGCCCGTCGGAAGAGCAGCAGATCGGGCGTCTGCCTGAGAGTTCCCAAGTCGAACGACCGACATGAGGGTCCGCGACATCTTCGCTCCTACACGAAGCTGCTTCCGGAGCGTCTCTGCGGAGATCGGTCGCCGGTAACGTCGCCAGTGCTCGGCGTCCGCGACCCGGGCTCGTTCCACAAGCTCCTCGTCCAGAACAGTTACCTGACGGTGCGCCGCTCCCACCTGCCGGTCACGTCGGAAGGGCGTGTATCCGGACACCTCCTCCTCAGCGTCATCGTACTTCGCCTCCTCTTCCGCCGAAGGGCTAGACAGGGTTCCTGAACCGGGATCGGCTCGAGCAGCACTCAAGGCACGGAGGAGACCGGGACCCGCCTCACACACCCCGATAAGCAGGAGTGGGCCGACCGAGTCGAACGCGGCCTTACCCCATTGACCAGCGAAGACCGGATCGGCGACGTTCAACAGCAAGGTCACCACGCTCGCCGCCAACAGCAGACGTCGCGCCGGCCGCAGCACCTCCTCGCTGGCCCCGGACAGCGCCAGGTGCCGCGTACCGACGAGCAACCCCAACACCGTCAGATCAACAGCAGGCGCCACCAGCGGAGCCACGAACGCCGGCACTTGAAGCTTCAACGCCAGGTTGAGGACGTTCCCAAACCCGAACAGGAACGTGAGCCCGATGACCAACCCCATCGTGACCGTGACAAACCGGGCAACCGTCTGCGAACTGGCGTTCATGCCGGGCCCCCGCCTGAGCCCGTAAGCTCGAAGCACGCCTCGACCGTCAACGTGCCGCTGAAAAGTCCCTGGTCAGCCCCGTTCCCATCCTTTGGTAGTCCTGCCGAGGGCTTAAACCTGCGACTGCGGCTCGTTCGTCTTAGGGGGCAGGAGTAACTGCGCTGCCCAGTAGCTGCTTGGTAACACCGGCCACGAGCGCACAGATGTCGTCGGGGTTGGCGGACACGATGTTGTCATCCTCGGTGATATGCCGGGCGATACCGATACCGAGCAGCCAAGCCAGGACGAGACTGGCCTTCAGCCCCGCATCAGGTGCGTCCGAGAGCGTGACAAGTGCGCGAGCGTACTGATCCCTGACCTCCCTACGGCCTTCCGACACTGCTCCCTGATGCCCGACGGAAAGCAAGATCGCCTTGACGATCTGATCAGAACCACCGCTCGCCCCCACCTCCAGCAGTTCGCGCAGTGTGGCTTCGATCAACTGATCCGGTGGTGTCTCTTCGAGCTGCGCCAACGCACGACGTGAAACGGCGGCGTCGAACAACTCCTCCTTGGAACCGAAGTAGCGGAACAACAAAGACTGATTGACACCGGCCAGGTCGGCGATGTCACGAACCGTGGCGGCGTCGAACCCGCGGTCCGCGAACAGTTTTATGGCGGCTTGGAGGATCGCTTCCTTCGTGGCCGCCGAGTCTCGCTTTCGCCGGCGATCAGGTGCGGAGGGGTCGTCGCTCACTCTTCTATGCCTTCCGGCGCTACGACCGCGCCAGTATTCAGGTCGCGGACGCGGATTGCCTCGACTGGACATCCTTCGGCGGCCTCGGCAACGACTTCGTCTGCGACAACTTCCGCGGAGACAACCTGCGACCCCGAGATGCCTGCCCGAAACGTTGCCGGTGCGGCGGCAATGCACAGTCCAGAGTGGATGCAAGCCTTCTCGTCGATCGAAAGCGCCCAGTCAGCCACGCTCATCTCCATTTTGGCCGGACTCTTCGGCGATGCGCATGGCCTCTTCGATCAGCGTCTCGACGATGGCGTGCTCGGGAACGGTCTTGATGACCTCGCCCTTGACGAAGATCTGGCCCTTGCCGTTGCCCGACGCGACACCGAGGTCGGCCTCGCGCGCCTCACCCGGGCCGTTGACGACACAGCCCATGACCGCGACCCGCAGCGGGACCTCCATGCCCTCCAGCCCGGCGGTCACCTGCTCGGCGAGGGTATAGACGTCCACCTGCGCGCGCCCGCACGACGGGCAGGACACGATCTCAAGCTTGCGCTCCTTGAGGTTGAGCGACTGCAGGATCTGAATCCCGACCTTGACCTCTTCCACCGGCGGCGCCGACAGCGACACCCGGATGGTGTCCCCGATGCCCTGGCGCAGCAGCGCACCGAACGCCACGGCCGACTTGATCGTGCCCTGGAACGCCGGGCCCGCCTCGGTCACGCCGAGGTGCAGCGGGTAGTCGCACTGCTCGGCCAGGATCTCGTACGCGCGCACCATGACCACCGGGTCGTTGTGCTTCACGGAGATCTTGACGTCGTGGAAATCGTGCTCGGCGAACAGCGACGCCTCCCACAACGCCGACTCCGCCAGCGCCTCCGGGGTCGCCTTGCCGTACTTGTCCATGATCCGCTTGTCCAGCGAACCCGCGTTGACCCCGATCCGGATCGGCGTGCCGTGATCCTTCGCCGCCCGCGCGATCTCCTTGACCTGGTCGTCGAACTTGCGGATGTTGCCCGGGTTCACCCGGACCGCCGCACAACCCGCCTCGATCGCCGCGAACACGTACTTCGGCTGGAAGTGGATGTCCGCGATCACCGGGATCTGCGACTTCCTCGCGATCGCGGGCAGCGCCTCGGCGTCGTCCGCCGACGGGCACGCGACCCGCACGATGTCACAGCCCGCAGCGGTCAGCTCGGCGATCTGCTGCAGCGTCGCGTTGACGTCGGAGGTGAGGGTAGTGGTCATCGACTGCACCGAAATCGGGTGCTCGCTACCGACGCCGACCGACCCGACCTGCAGCTGTCGGGTCTTGCGACGCTCGGAGAGGACGGGAGGAGGAAGCGCTGGCATACCAAGAGCGACCGCATTCATCCTCAGAACCCCCGGTCAGCGAGCTGGGAAACAGCTTGTGCGACGCGGCCGGCGCCGTCTTCCCGCTCGACCTCGGTGGCGACGGCGCGGGCGTTCTCCAGGTAGGCGGGATCGCTGACCGCGGCGCGCAGGGCGTCGGCGAGGTTGTCCGCGGTGAGCTCGCAGAAAGGGATCGCCTTCGGCGCTACGCCGAGAGCGACGATTCTGGAGGCCCAGAAGGGCTGGTCAATCGTGACGGGCACCGGTACGGCAGGTACTCCAGCCCGGAGCGCCGCGCCGGTCGTGCCCGCGCCGGCGTGATGCACGATCGCGGCCATCTGGGGAAAGAGCCAGTCGTGCGGTGCCGCACCGATCGTGACGACGTCATCGTCTCGGGCTTCGAGTTGAGCCCAGCCCGCCTGGATCACCCCACGCAAACGCGCCTTCTGCAGGGCGCTCGTGGCGAGATCCGCCAGTCGCTCCACTTCACCGGGTGCCATGCTGCCGAAACCGAGGAATACCGGCGGCGGGCCTGCCGCGAGAAAGTCGGTCAGCGCGGTCGGAGGAGTCCAGTGTCTGCCGCGCTCAGCCCACCAGTATCCGACCACGTCCATGCCGGGCCGCCAATCGCGCGGACGCGGGAACACCGTCGGGCTGAAGCCATGCAGAACCGGCCACACTCGCCGAGCCTGCCGACGGCGGGTGTCGCCATAGTCGGCCGGAGGCACGCCGAGCTGTCGCCGAAGCCGGTCGACGGCGTTCACATACGCCTTGTTCGTGATCCGCAGACCGATATGCCCAGCCGCCTTGTTCCCCCACCACCCGTACGATCTGGCGCCGCCCATCGGAGGAGGGAACTGCCCGGTCGGTTCGGTGGGACCCCAGTAGATCCCCATGCTCGGAATCCTTCGAGCCTCGGCGTAGTGGTAGGCAAGCGGTGCCGCCGTGCCCGACAGCAGAAGGACATCTGCGTCCGAGGGGATGGCGTCGACCAGGCCGCCGGCGACCTCGTACATCAACTCGCCGACGTCGCCGAGGATCGTCTTGATCCTGCCCAGCTGGTCGCGGGCGGACTCGCGGGAGTATCCCGCGCGTTCCCAGCTCTGAAATGCCTGCGACGAGACCAAGGCCGCGGGGTCGCCCGGGATCGGGCTGAAGTCGAACCCACATGCTTCCAGCTGGTCGCCGAACACCTTGTGCGTGGCGAAGGTGACCTTCCATCCCTCTGCTTGCAACCGTGCGCCGACCCCAGTGTACGGCGCGACGTCACCTTGGGTTCCGGTCGTGACCACCACAGCACGCATGACGGTTCACACCTTCGATCCGGCGCTCCGGGCGCAGTTGAGCCATCGCCCGAGGGCGCGCAAGGAGTAGGTGTGCGCGATGAGATCGTCGCTGTAGTACAAGGTGTCGTAGTACAGCCCGACGCCTTGCGGGCGCCAGGTGCCACCCTCGTCCTGGTGCTCGACAAGCCACTCCACCGCGCGCAGGACTTGCGGATCGTCGAACGCCCGGCCGGCACTCAGCAGTGAGAACAATGCCCATCCGGTCTCTTCCGCGGTGCCACCTTCGGGTGGTCCCTCGACGACCTTGTCGGGCCAGGCACCGTCGGGCCGCTGGTGGCTGAGCAACCAGTCCGCCGCACGAGTCGCGACAGGGTGCTGCGCCATGCCGAGCTCGGCATAGGTCTCGAGCACTTTCGCCGTACCGTGGGTCGAGTCCCGGAACCACAACGACGAAAAGGATCCGTCAGATGCCTGGGTCTTCTCGAAGTACCTCAGCGCCCGAGCCAGCGGTGAGCGCCCCTTAGTGCTGCCGCCGTAACGGTCGAAGGCCATGACGACATGCGACGTCACTCCTGGACAAGGGCCGTCGTGGATCATCGTGGAATTACGGACCCATTCCGACCAAGAACCATCGCGGTTCTGCATACCGAGCAACCAGTCCAGGCCAAGCTGGATTCCTTCGTCCCCGCGCCGCATCCCGAGTTCTGCCAGCGCGGTCAAGACGACCGCGGTGTCCTCCGATTCCGGCCATCCCGACGGCGATGCCCACGACCACCCGCCCGGCGCCATCTTCAGTGGTTTGAACGGCGTCTTCCACTGGGTCGACAGCAACCAGTCCCGCGTCCCCCGGAGGCGCTCGTCCTTGCTGACGTCCGACACCTCTGCCAGTGCCAGCACAGCGTACGACGTCACGGCGATCTCGAGATCACGGTCGATCGGCCACGAGCCATCCGGCCGGATCGTCGACAACAGGAAGTCCAGACAGCCCTGCTGGATATCGGCGCCGACATCCTCGCCGGCGATCCGAAGGCCGCTGAACACCAGGGCGCACATCAGCGCGCATTCTTCGATGCCGCCATTGGGGCCCATGACTTCCCGGAGCCAATCGAGCGCCTTGGGCTCGGCCAGACGGTGGGCGTAGGCCTTCAACGGGCTCAACGGGAGCACTCGCGCCTGCCCGATGCCGAGACCGAGGACGCCCGGGAGCACGATCGAGGCCCGATTGCGCAAGCTGCTCGGCAGGAGCATCACCTCCAGCGGTTGAGATGGCTGGATGGTGACGTCGCGCAGGCCTTCCATCGCCCAGACGATCGGGACGATCTCCCGCCAGGTCCTGGGCCCGCCATCGCCCAGGTCGGGAGTGATGAGCGATTCCCCGCCGTGCTGATCGATGTAGGCCATGCCCCGGTCGATCACGTCGGCTGAGCCATCAGGGTCCAGCACCTTGAACGCGGCGACCGCGAAGGCGGTGATGTGCTCGCTGCTCGGAGGATCGGCGTCGACCAGGCTCCAGCCTCCATCGGCTCGCTGATTCTCTTTCAGCCATTGCAGGCCCCGGTCGATTTGCTCGCGGTGAGCCTCGCGGCCGGCGCGCCCGAGAGCCAACAGGCCGATCGAGGTGGAGATCGTCGACGACGACATCCGGTCGGTCCAGCCACCATCAGGTCGCTGTCGTGTGAAGAGCCACTCGGTTGCCCGTTCCGCCGAGGCGGCGGCACGTTCGAAGAGCCGGCTGTCCCCCATCACATCTCCCTCAAACCGCACTGGGTTTCGGATTGGACCGCTTGGTCTGCCATCGGCGGCTCGGCTCATAGCTCCCTCGCATGAGGAACAACGACGACAGGAAGGTGGCACCGATGAACGGGATCATCAGCCCGAGCCCGAGCCAGACACCTCCCGCCGCGGCGACGACTGCCGACGCCAGAACCAGGCGCTCGATGACGAGGACCTCGTGCGATTTGAGCCCGGCCACCCGAGGAATCGGTGTGCCTGCCCGATAAAGCATCACGATCGATACGAACGTCATCAGGATCGCGGCGATGATGAAGGGTGCGTAGGCGCCATAGGAAAGCTCCGGCAGGGCGATCAACGGATAGACGATCGCGAGCACCATCCACAGCAGGTGCAGCACCACCATCAGGCGCAACGAGATCTTCTCGCCGTGGCGCACCGGGAACGTTCGGTATCCCCCTTGCCGGTCTCCTTCGGCGTCGCAGATCGCACCGACCACATTGGACGCCGCGTCATGTAGCGCGAAGATCAGCGCGAGGACGAACAAGGCAGGTGCGGGCGAAGGATTGGTCGAGAAGACACCGACGGCGAACGCGCAGGCGGTGATCGCGCCTCTGGCGAGGTTGCCCCAGGCACCCCGCGCCTTGAGGAACTTGCTGTAGGCCACACCGAACGAGAGAGCCAGGACCACCATCGCCAGGTTGACGGGATTGAGCAGCACGGCGATGACCATTCCCAGCAGAACCCAGACGATCATGCCGGTGAGCGCGGTGCGCGGGCTCATCCGGCCTGACGGTAGCGGCCGTTGAGATTTGGTGATCTTGTCCAGTTCGCGATCGAAGTAGTCCCCGCCGTACATCGCGGCGAACCAGCCGCAGGTCGGCGCCGCCCACGCCCCGATCAACTGCCACACCGACCACGTCGGCGAGGCGAGAACCGCTCCCGCCACACTGACGAGACCCGAATAGAACACAAGATCCGGACGTCCCACTTCGAGATGGGTCAGGAAGTGCTCTTTCACCCTCCGCTTAGGTCGCAGTTCGTTCCGGCTACCGGCCACAGTCATACAACCCCCATACGTCAGACACCCAGCCCCTCGGCGTCGGGCGCCGTCCCCGGCTCTTCCCAGCAGGCTGCACCGACGGGCGTCCACCGAGACCGCCTCCGTCGTTCCGAGCAAACCACACCATACGATCAAATTCCACAGAACTATGAAACTTTCGAGGATGGGGCCTGACAACGGCGCACGGGTGTGCTTACATCGCTTTCAGGAACCTGGGAGGACACCGTGGGGACTGCACCTATCAGCGCTGAGACCGTGGCCGAGTGGGCCGTCGACGGCGCTCGGCGCGTGCTGGAGATCGTCGAAGATCTCACTGATGAACAGCTGGTCGGACCGCTGTTGCCGACCGTGAACCCGCTGATCTGGGAGATCGGGCATATCGCCTGGTTCCAGGAGATCTTCGTGCTCCGCCGCGCTTGCGGGCACGATCCGATCCTGCCCTTCGCCGACTCGATCTACGACTCCGGCGCGATCCCGCACGACACCCGCTGGCGGCTCGAACTGCCGACCCGGGAAGAGACGGTCTCCTACGTCCGAACGGTCGCGGAGAGGGTCGCCGAAGCGATCACCGCCAAGGACGCGACCGACGTCGCTTGCCACTTCGCCCGGTACACCGTCCATCACCACGACACGCACAGCGAAGCCCTCACCTACACGCGGCAAACGCTCGGTCTGTCCGCGCCGAAGTTGCCGGGACTGACCGACTCCGGCGCGACGTACGAGCCCACCGGTGACTGGAGCGGGGATGTCCGCTTCGGCGGTGGCCGGTTCTTCCTCGGCGCCCAGATGTCCGCGCCTTTCGCTTACGACAACGAGAAATGGGCGCATCCGGTCGAGATCGCCCCCTTCTCGATGGCGAAGACCACGGTGACGCAGGCCGAGTTCGCCGCCTTCGTCGACGATGGTGGTTACCGCAATCCCCTGCTGTGGTCCGATGGCGGCGCTTGGCTCGCGGCGACCAGGGCTGAGCACCCGACCTATTGGCGCCGAGCCGAGGACGGCTGGCAGCGACGTCACTTCGACACCTGGGTCGAGCTGGAACCCCATCTGCCGGCGAGCAACGTCTCTTGGTGGGAGGCCGACGCGTACGCACGCTGGGCTGGTCGTCGCCTTCCCACGGAAGCTGAATGGGAGTTCGCGGCTACCGGCGGTTCTTTCCCGAAGAATGACTACCCGTGGGGTTCGGAGCCGCCCGAAGCAGCACAGGCAGCGACCGACTGGCGATCCGGCGGTCCCGTGCATGTCGGCGCGTGCGCTCCGGGCGACTCTCCGGACGGCTGCCGTCAACTCATCGGCAACGTGTGGGAATGGACCGCCAGCGACTTCGTGGCCTACCCCAACTTCGAGCGCGACGCGTACTTCGAGAACTCGGAACAGTTCTTCGGCAGCCGCAAGGTGTTGCGTGGCGGCGCCTGGGCGACTCGGGGTCGTTATGTCCGGGCGATGATGCGGAATTACTTCACTCCCGACCGACGTGACGTGTTCGCAGGTTTCCGTACCTGCGCGGCCGGCTGACGTGCTGCTGCTGGTGAGCCCGGCGCCGCCGACCGCGGTCCTCGGCAACGGGGTGACCGCCGATCGGTGGTGCCGGATTCTCGCTGATCTCGGCCTGGAGATGGAAACCTCTGATCGCTACGCGAGTGGCCAGTACTCCGGTCTCATCGCGCTGCACGCGGGCAAGAGCGGCGAGTCCATCCTGCGGTTTCGCTCCGCACATCCAGCCGCTCCGGTCGTCCTCGCCCTGACAGGCACCGACCTGTATCCGAGCTTGAACGCCAACGGGGTCGACCCCGCGGTCCTGGCCGCCGCGGACAGGATCGTCGTACTGCAGGAACGTGGTCTCGACCAGCTTCCAGCCGGGCTACGTGAGCGGACGAGGGTGATCGTCCAATCGATGCCGCCGATCGCTCCCGAGCCTCCCGACGATTCTGTCTTCGAAGTGGCCTTCCTGGCTCATCTGCGATCTGTCAAAGATCCTTTGCTGGCCGCGAAAGCCGCTCGTCTCCTGCCTCCGGAGTCCAAGGTCCGGATAACCCACGTCGGCGCAGGCCTTGACGACGAACTCGCGTTGGCGGCCAAGGAAGAGGCGTCCGGCAACGCCCGGTACGACTGGCTCGGTGCGCTCCCGCGGACCGAGGCATTGGCGGTTCTCGCCCGAAGTCGATTACTGGTGCTGACCTCTCGACACGAAGGCGGGGCCAACGTGGTCACCGAAGCACTCGCCGCCCAGGTTCCAGTGCTTTCGACGGAGATCGCAGGTTCCGTCGGCCTGCTCGGCGCCGCCTACCCGGGTTACTTCCCAGTCGGAGACGCACGAGCCCTCGCTGCGCTGTTGCGAGCAGTCGAACTGGATCTGAACGGCATCTACACCCGGCTCACCGTGGCATGCGGCGAGCGCAGTCACATCGTGGATCCGCTGACCGAATCGAACGCGTGGGCCAGTCTCCTCGAGGAACTGAGTATCCAGGTCCCGTCGAGGCAGGACCGTGCATGCGAAAAACCACTTTAGGGTCGGCTGCAACCGCCCCTGATAGGGGCTTTGGCCGTGCCGGCGGCGGGCTTCGACTACGGCGCACTCAGCACGCTGACGGCGATGGTGGTTCTCACCATCGCCGTCGACTTCCTGAGCGCGGCTATGCGCCGATCACTGCGGTGACCGGGCCACCGAGCGCGTCACCACGAGATCGGCACCCTCGTGGGGGCATTGAGCATGGACCCGACCGTCCATTCGAGCTCCGAGAGCTGCGCGTCCAAACGCAGCGTCGGGAACCTCTGAGCGAGCTGGCCGAACGCTTCGACCAGCTCCGCGCGAGCGAGAGGTGACCCGAGACAGAAGTGGGTGCCGTGGCCGAAGGCAAGGTGAGGAACGAATTCGCGGCCGGGGTCGAAGACGTGGGCATCCGCGCGGACAGAGGGATCGAAGTTCGCCAGGTGAAGGCTGATGAACAGCTGCTCGCCCTTCTTGATCGAGGCGCCCGCCAACTCGGTGTCGATCTTCGCCCAGCGGAAGAGGCCGGTATCGATCGGCGTCTGGTGCCGCAGGACCTCGTCGACGACCTGACCCGGCGTGACCTCGCCCGCGACCAGACGCGACCATTGACCGGTGTGGAGCAAGGTCATCGTTCCGCGTGTGATCGACTTGAGCGTGGTTTCGTTGCCGGCGACCAGCAGCAACACCACCGTTGCCACCAACTCGTCCTCGGTCAGGGCGTCTTCCCCGTCACGGGCCCGGATGAGGTGGGACAGGATGTCCTCGCCCGGCTTCTTCCGCCGGTCGGCGACCAGCTCGTGCATGTAAACGTACATCGCGTCGACCGCGGTACCGATCTCTTCCGAGGTGTATGCCGTCATCGCGGTGAAGATGTGCGACCAGTACCGAAGATGCTTCTGATCTTCCTGCGGCACCCCCAGCAATCGACAGATCACCCTTGTGGGCAGCGGCATCGCCAACGCCTCGACCAGGTCGAGCGGCGGTCCCGCTTCCTCCATCTCGTCGAGTAGAGACGCGACGAGATCCTTGATGTCAGGAACCAGCGTCCGGACGCGGCGCGGGGTGAACGCCTGGGCGGCGAGTTTGCGAAGGCGGGTGTGGTCGGGCGGATCGATCACGACCATGTTGGCCCGGCTGTTGATCGTCGACGGATCGATCATGTTGCTGAAGCGGTCCGGTTCGGACAACACCTCACGCGCCAGCTCATCGCCGGCGACCAGCCACGCTTTGATACCTCCCGGGCCGGTCACCGGGACGAGGGGATTGTCGCGGACGAGTTCCAGAAGCAGCGGATCCGGTAGTCCTTCTGAAGTCACCGCTCGCGGGAACTCCACTGTCTCAGTCGTACTCATTGACATCCTCCCAGTGATCTTGCCGATCGATGTCATGCCGGCCGGAGCCGTGTTCCCATCTCGAGCGGTCGATGACCCTCTTCGGCCATGAGCTCGACGAGCCGGGATTCGATACATTCCGCGGTCAGTCCGAGTTCCTCCAGCACCTGGGCACGTTTGCCGTGGTCGAGGAATCGCCGAGCGATGCCCAGCGTGGTCATCGGCCGGTGTACGCCGCGATGTCGCAGCAGACGGGCCACGCTGTCCCCGACCCCGCCGGCGACACAGTTGTCTTCGACGACCGCGACCGCGTGGTGACGGCGGGCCGCCTCGACGAAAGCGGCGTCGAGGGGTCTCACCCAGCGCGGATCGACGACTGTGCAGCCGATTCCCCGAGCCTGCAATCTCTCCGCCGCGATGAGGCAGAGTTCGACCATGGGGCCGACACCCATGAGAAGCACTTCTTCCGAGCCGCCCTGGAAGACGACATCCATGTCGCCGAGCTTTCCGAGGACGGGGATCTCCACGGGGACCGGCCCTTTGGGATAGCGCAGCGCGGTCGGCCCCTCGTCGACAGCGATGGCTTCAGCGAGCAGCTCACGCAGCCGCCGTCCGTCACGCGGCACCGCGACCCGCAGCCCCGGAACGATTTGGAGTAACGACAGATCCCACATCCCGTTGTGACTGGCGCCATCGTCACCGGTGACGCCGGCGCGGTCGAGGACGAAGGTCACCGAAGCTCGGTGTAGCGCGACATCCATGAGGACTTGATCGAACGCGCGGTTGAGGAACGTCGCGTAGAGCGCCACGACCGGGTGAAATCCCTCCAGGGCCAGACCGGCAGCCGAAGTCGCGGCGTGCTGTTCGGCTATCCCCACGTCGAAGATTCGTTGTGGGAACCGTTTCGCGAAGGCTCCGAGGCCGGTCGGCCGCAGCATGGCCGCGGTGATGGCGACGACGTCGGGACGCTCGTCCGCGATCTCGACCAGCTCGGAGCCGAAGACCGACGTCCACGTTTCCCTCGGCTGCTGGACGGATCTGCCCGTGACCGGGTCGAAGGGGCCGGGCCCGTGGAGGCAGTCGTCGGCGTTTGTCTCGGCGGGCAGGTAGCCCCTGCCCTTCTGCGTGAGGCAGTGCACGATGACCGGGGCGCGTAATCCGTGCGCTTGCCGCAGCGCGGTCTCCACCGCGGAGATGTCATGGCCGTCGACGGGACCGAGGTACTTCAGCCCGAGGTCTTGAAACAGCGCTTGTGGCGTCAACAGGTCCTTCAGACTTCGCTTGAGCCGCCTCAACACTTCATAGGCAGGCGCACCGACGCGGCGATTACGCGGCAGCGTGCTCTTGATGGCCGCCAATAATCCTTCGTAGCGGGGCGACATCCTCAGCGCCGCGAAGTGATTGGCGATGCCTCCGGTCGTGGGTGCGTACGATCGACCGTTGTCGTTGACCACGATGATGACCGGGCGGTCGCGGGCCGCACCGATGTTGTTCAAGGCTTCCCAGGCCATGCCCCCGGTCAAAGCCCCGTCACCGACGACCACGACGACCGAGCGGTCCTGGCGTCCGGTGAGCTGAAGGGCCTTCGCGACACCATCGGCCCAGGACAGCGACGTGGAGGCATGGGAGTTCTCGATGACGTCGTGGACGGATTCCGAGCGACTGGGGTAGCCGGAGAGACCACCCCGTTGCCGGAGCTTTCCGAATCCCTCCCGCCGTCCCGTCAGCAGCTTGTGGACATAGGTCTGGTGGCCGGTGTCGAACAACAGCCTGTCCGCGGGCGAGTCGAACACCCGATGCAACGCGATGGTCAGCTCGACGCAGCCGAGGTTGGGGCCGAGATGGCCGCCGGTACGGGACACCGCGGAGACGAGTTCCTCCCGGATCTCGCCTGCCAAGGCGCCAAGCTGGTCGAAGCTCAGTCCGGCGAGATCTCCGGGTTGGTGCACGTCGTCGAGGAGCGCCACTCGATCCCCCATCGTCGATGCGGCATGGGCCAGGAACCCGGCTCACGATACAATATTCCTGCTAATTGTGGAATATCGGATAAGTAGGCAAGATGGGCGCTGACAGCGCTTCCGATACAGCGAGTGGAGGGTTCCATGGCGCAGTACGACGCCCTGGTCATCGGCGGCGGACAGGCGGGGCTGGGGATCGGCTACCGACTGCAGGAGTCCGGCCTGAACTTCATGATCGTCGACGCGCACCAGCGCATCGGGGATTCCTGGCGCGAACGGTGGGATTCGCTCGAACTCTTCACACCTCGCCCGTTCGATTTCCTGCCCGGTATGAAGCTGCCGAAGTCGACGCCTTACTACCCGCGCAAAGACGACATCGCCGACTTCCTTCTGTCCTATCGCGACAAATTCGACCTACCGGTACGCCACGGCTTTTCAGTGCAGAAGGTGGAACAGCTCGACGAGGGCTTCCTCGTGTCCGGGCCAGACGACAGCTTCACGGCGCGACAAGTGATCATCGCCGCCGGAGCGTTCCACACTCCGCGCATACCGGACTTCGCGACTCGACTGGCTCCCACCGTGTGGCAGGGCCACTCCCACACCTACCGTCGCCCCTCGGAAGTTCCCAGCGGGAAGGTTCTCGTTGTGGGCGGCGGAAACTCCGCCGCCCAGATCGCCGACGAACTCTCCGCGACGCATGAGGTCACGATCGCCAGCAACGGACCGATCGGCTTCTCGCCACGCTCCCTGCTCGGCGTCAGCATCTTCTGGATCCTGCATCTGACCGGCATGCTCCGCTCCGACAAGGACGCGGCGATTTCCCGCTATGTCCGGCCGTATTCGGATACCGTGATCGGCCGTTCCCTCAAGCGCAAGATCGACCGCGGACTCGTCCGGCACATCCCGCACGCGGCGGTCGAATGCGACGGCTCGACCGTGATGTTCGCCGATGGCAGTCGCGACGACTTCCCGAGCGTGCTGTGGTCCACCGGCTACCGCCCTTCCTATGAATGGGTCAAAGTAGACGGCGCGCTCGACGATTCGGGAGCGCCGGTGCAGGACCACGGTGTCTCCCCCGTCCCCGGCCTGTTCTGGATCGGGCGGCCCTGGCAGGGAAAGCTCAACTCCGCTCTCCTCAACGGCGTGACCGCCGAGTCCGCGGCGCTTCTGCGAGCGATACTGAACGAACGGACCTGATCGAATCGCCGACGGGAGCCGGTGGGGGTGTCCCGGCTCCCGTCAGCGACTCCTCACTCAGCCGCCGAAGGTGATCGACGCCGGGGGTGCGAAGACGGACGGGTCAGCCTGGCTGCCCGCCGCGATCGAGCACGGCCCAGCGGCACAATCGACCTGACCGGCCGGCTGCCCGGTGACCGGGTTGGTTCCGTTGAACGTCGAGCGCACCACGATGGACGCCGACACCGCTCCTGCCCCATCGGCGGTCGTCGACACGTAATCCGCGTAGTTACAGCTGAGCTGGGCCGGGTCGCTAGGCGCGTTGCACTGCACGATCGCGATACCCGAACCAGCGGGGAAGCCGCCGCCGGTGACCCCGACGCTTTGCCCGTCGGACAAACCACTCGCCGGGCTGACACTGATCGACGGCGCGTCCGCGTAGGCGGGCTGCGCCAGAACGACCAGCGCGGCGGCACCCGCGAGCGCCATCGTCGCACTTGCGAGCCGCCTCTTGCCGGACATGATCATGATGAATTCCTCCCAGTACACATGGATGTCGGCAAACGTCACCCGGCACCTGCAGTGCGCTCGAGCAACACCATACCGTGAATATAGGTAATTATTACCTGGGTACCCTAAATTGAGGGTACCCAGTGGTGGATCAAGGTCAAGTGGCATCCGGGTGAGCCGATCATCGAGCCGATCGCGGGCTTCGAGCGACCTAAAAGTGTTTACCGCACAACAAAAGCCGGGTGCGCGCGAGGCACACCCGGCTTCAGCGTTGCCCGGAGCGGAACGGCGATCAGTGGTCGCGTGCGATGACCAGTTCCGCGATCCAGCAGAGCCGATCCCGGCTTGCCGACGGGGGCAGGCAGTCCAGCGCGTAGCGCGCCTTCTGCGCGTAATCGAGCGCGATGGCCGCAGTGGCCTCGATCGCCCCGGTCCGCCGCAACAGGTCATGCAGCAGATCCAACGCATCGAGCGGCGTGAGGGATTTCGCCATGCAATCCCGGATGATCTGCCGCTCGGCCTCGGTCGCCGCTTGATAGGCCTTGATGACCGGCAGCGTCATCCGCGCGTTTTCCAAGTCACTGGTCGCGGATTTCCCCGTCGCTTCCTGATCGGAAACATAGGCCAGAAGGTCGTCATGGATCTGGAAGGCCAGACCGAGATACTCGCCGTAGGCGGCGAGTGCTTCGATGTCGGACGCCTGGCCGCCTCCCATGATCGCGCCACTCTCGCAGGCACCGCGGAAGTACGCGGCCGTCTTGAGCTTGGCGACCATCAAATACGCGTCGGCGTCGAAACGCAGATCCCGCGACAGCTCGGATTCGAGGCACTGCCCACGACATAGATCGAGTCCGGCCCGTGACACCGCCGCGAGGGCCGAGACCACCCGGTCAGGCGGCACTCCTGTCTCCCGGCATTCGGCAAGGCCCGCGAACAGATCGAAGATCAACGCGTCTCCGGCGACGATCGCGTCACCGATGCCGAACTTGTGCTGCACCGACGCGCGGCCTCGGCGCAGATCATCGTGGTCGATGATGTCGTCGTGGACGAGGCTCGCCACATGGCCGCATTCGGCCCCGACAGCGGCCGGTAGCACCCAGTCCAGTTCGCCACCGACCGCCAGAGCCGACTCCGCCAGCAAAGTCGGCCGAAAGAGCTTCCCGGTCGGCACCAGGGCGTAGTGACACATCGTGCCCAGGAAGCTCGGATCACCCGCCCATCGCCGTTCCAGTTCCGTGGCCACCGTCGCGGTCACGTCCGGCCCGTACCGTGGCAGGTCGGCATAGGACGACGGTGTTTCGTATCTCGTGCCGGCCCCAGCCGCGTCAGGCAAGACTGTGCTCATGGTTCCTCCCTACGCTCGGCACTGCCCCCGACTACGGCCCAGTGAGCACCGTGACCTGGCCAGCGCTACCCCCAACTACCCTGCCGACCACCGCGGCGGGATGACCATCCGCCCGCAGCGCGGAAACCGCTGACGCGACGTCCCCGCCCGCGGGCACGGCGAACAGCAGACCTCCCGAGGACTGGGCGTCGTGCATCAAGACGGCCACATCCTCCGGCACTTGCGGATCAACCGTCACATTCCCGGAAAGATGCGTCATGTTCGCCCGTGTCCCGCCGGGCACGAAGCCACGGGCGATGGCCTCACGTGCCCCCTCCAGCAGCGGCACCGCCGAGGCGTCGATTTCGGCGGCCAGTCCGCTGGCCCGGGCCATGCGATGCAGATGGCCCACGAGGCTGAACCCGGTGACATCGGTGGCCGCGACCGCTCCGGCCTGGCGGGCGATCTTGCTCGCGGCCGCGTTCAACGTGGTCATGGACGCGATCGCGCCGTCGACCCAGGCGGGTTCCGCCCCGTCGTTCTTGATCGCCGTCGAGATGACGCCGGTGCCGATGGCCTTCGTCAAAACCAGTGTGTCGCCTGCCGCGAGCTTGTCGATCTGGAAGAGCTGATCCGGATGGGCCAACCCGACGACGGCCATTCCGTACTTCGGGATCGGGTCGTCGATGGTGTGGCCGCCGACCACGAAGCAGCCGGCCTCCCTCGCCACGTCGGCGCCACCGCGGAGGACGTCCGCGAGCAGGTCCATCGGCAGCTCGTCACCCGGCCACGCGGTCAGGTTGACCGCGATGATCGGCATGCCGCCCATCGCGTAGACATCCGAGAGCGCATTGGCCGCGGCGATCCGGCCCCATTCGCGGGCGTCATCGACGATCGGCGTGAAGAAGTCCGTGGTGAGGATGAGGGCACGCTCGTCATCGAGGCGATAGACCGCGGCATCGTCGCCTTCGACAGCTCCGATCAGCAGATCGCCCGAGGCCGGCTCGAGGTCCGCACCCAGAGAGGCGAACATGTCCTCAAGCTTGGACAACGGCAGCTTGCACGCACATCCCGCGCCGCGGGACAACGAGGTCAGCTTGACCGCCGGGGGGTGCAGAGGAAGGCTCATTAGTGCTCCATTACTACATGGAGGAGTGCTCGACAGTCCTGACGCTAGCAGGCATCGTGCAGCAGGCGTAAGTCCAGCGCGACTCTCGACTCAGATTCCGGCATTCGTTGTCATGGCTCGAGCTACCGAGCGGTACGGCTTTTACCCGAAGTGTCGTCCACATGTCGGCAATGTTGCCTACATCACCCGTTCGGACCTATGCCGCTGTCGGCAGAACGACAACTCCATGAGAAACTGGACGAATGACCGGCAACGCGCGCCCCAAGGACGCCGTCTTCGAGCAGTTCGCCCGAGTCGGCAAAGCTCTGGCGAGTCCGAAGCGGCTTGAGCTCATCGACGTGCTCGCCCAGGGCGAGCGCACCGTGGAGTCGCTGGCCCAGGCCGCCTCGCTCAAACTCACCACCGCGTCGGCCCACCTGCAGACCCTCAGGCAGGGTGGCCTGGTCACGAGCCGCAAGGAAGGCACGCGAATCTTCTACCGCCTCGCGGGCGAGGAGGTTCTCGAAGCCTTCGTCGCGGTGCGAAAGGTAGCTGCGAAGCAGCTGGCCGAGACCGAACGCGCGGCGCGCGACTTCCTCGGCGAGGACGGCGTGGAAGCGGTCAGCCGCAACGACCTCCTCGAACGCGTGCGCACCAAGCGCTGCCTGTTGATCGACGTACGTCCGGCTTCCGAGTTCGCGGCAGGACACATCGATGGCGCCCAGTCCATCCCCCTGGACCAGCTTTCGGATCGGCTGGCCGAGCTTCCTTCCGAGGTGGAGATCGTGGCGTACTGCCGCGGGGAGTACTGCGTTCTCTCCTACGACGCCGTCCGTCTTCTGCGAGCGAAGGGGCGCCCGGCCCGTCGGCTTGACGGCGGGATGATCGAGTGGCGCCTCGAGCAACGGCAGATCTCGGCGGCCGCGGCCTGACTTCCTGAACCGAGCTCACCAAACTTTCCAGCAGGTCAGCGCTCACACGCAACCCGGCCACTTCTCGGCGACGGGCCGAGCCCATTAACAATGCCGCCCTGATGTGCAATCATCCACGGAACAGTGGATAGGACGGCTGGGGTGGGTCGACGCCGTCCTCCGGGGGACTTGTAAGCCGGCTTCTTCGTCCGCGCGCGAACATGCCGGCCGGGGGGACAGATGGCCGCACAGGGAATCACGGTCCAGCTCACCGAGCCGGCCCAGACCGAGGCTCGCTCCTATTCGGACGTAGTCGTGCTGTCTGCGGCAGCCCTGCTCTTGTCACGCTTGACGTCGGACCGACAGCTCAAGGTGCGATGGGAATCCCGTGCGGGCGACACCCGGGACGTGTCTGTCGAGGTAGCCGCGTCGATCGCCTGGCATCGGCTGGTCGAACAGGTCCAAGCCGCTTTGGCCGGGAACCCGGAGGAGCTGGACCGGGATTCGCCCGACTGGTTCCTCGCCAGGCATGACGATGGCCACGGGAAGCCCTGGCTCACGGTCTCAGGCCCGCTGCCGACCGGCATGAAGATCGAGCGCCTGGGCACGTGGATGTCCACCATCGCGTCGCACGGGATCAATGGACCTCGGACAACCGTTCGTGAGATCTCCACGCTGACCGTGGAGGAACTGGATGAGCTTGACCGGTGGAACCGCACAGAGCGAGGTCTGCGTACCGGATGCCGTCTCGATGAGCTGTTCGAGGAACAGGTCCGGAAACACCCGGATGCCACCGCTGTCACCTGGTCTGACGGCTCCCTGACCTACCAGGAGCTCGATCACTGGAGTCGTTGTCTCGCCGATACGCTCCTCGACCGCGGAGCCGGCCCAGGCGACATTGTCGGAATCGTCCTCCCGAGGGGTTGGCAGCAGGTAGCGGCGGCGCTCGCGGTCCTGTACACCGGCGCGGCGTACGTTCCTCTCGATCCGGGCTGGCCAGAGGCCCGTCAAGCGGTTGTGCTGCGGCGGTGCGAATCCCGGCTGGTCGTGACTGGAGAGCGGTCGACCGGAGACGATCTCCTCGCAGCGGCGACAGTTCCGTTCCCGGCGACGGCAGCGGCGACTTCGCCGAGCAGGCTTCCGCCTCGCTCGCCCGACGACCTGGCGTACGTGATCTTCACGTCCGGTTCCACCGGCGATCCCAAGGGCGTCATGATCGACCACGCCGGAGCGGTCAACACGATTCTCGATATCAACGATCGGTTCGCCGTCGTCCCCGCGGATCGCGTACTGGCACTGTCCTCGCTGTCGTTCGACCTGTCGGTCTACGACATCTTCGGCACACTCGCGGCAGGCGCGACGATCGTCTGTCTCTCCGACGCCGAGTCAAAGGATCCATGGCACTGGCTGAGGCGGGCGACTTCAGCCGGTGTCACCATCTGGAACTCCGTACCGGCGCTGCTGCAAGCCGCACTCAGTGCCACGGGCGACCGGAATCCGGCTCTCCATCGGCTCCGCCTCATCCTCCTCAGCGGTGATCGAATCCCGCTTGAACTACCGCGTCGCGCGCTTTCGGCGGCACCTCACGCCGAGATCATCAGCCTGGGCGGCGCGACCGAAGCGTCGATCTGGTCGATCTTCCAGACGATCACTCGAGTGTCTCCGTCCTGGACATCGATCCCTTACGGACGACCGCTCGCCAACCAGCGGTTCCACGTCCTCGACGAGCACCGCCAGCCCCTTCCGGAAGGAGCGCCAGGCGAGCTCTACATCGGCGGGGCAGGTCTTGCCCGAGGCTACTGGCGAGCGCCTGAACTCACCGCGGCAAGCTTTCTCGACCATCCCCGGTACGGCAGGCTCTATCGCACCGGAGACCTCGGCGTCCGAACCGAAGACGGCGTGATCGACTTCCTCGGCCGCCGGGACCAGCAGGTGAAGATCCGTGGGTTCCGCATCGAACTCGGGGAAGTCGAAGCGGCCCTGCACGCGCTCCCGCGAGTCAGTGCTGCCGCTGCCGCGGTCCACCGAACCGGTGCCGGTGAGCTCGCCCTCGTCGCTCATCTCGTGCCCGCTTCACCCGCCAACGAAAACGAAGTCACCACGGCGTGGCGTCACGTCTTCGACCATGCCTACACCCGCTCCGCGGACCTGACCGGTGAGCATCCCGAATTCGCAGGCTGGACCAGCGCGCACACGGGTGAACCGTTATCTGTCACAGAAATGACCGCCTGGGCCGACGCGATCACGCGGATCGTGCTGGAGGACCCGCCGCGGCGCGTACTCGAGATCGGCTGCGGGACGGGAATTCTCGTACGGCGCCTGGCATCCCACGCGGACACCTACCGCGCCGTCGACCCCTCCGACGTTGCCCTCGCCCACGTTCAGGCCTGGGTCGACACCCAACCGAGCGCGGTCACCCTGAGCCGGAACGCCGCGCACGAACTCGCCGACATCCCCAGCGCGTCGGCTGACACCGTACTGCTCAGCTCGGTAACGCAGTACTTTCCCTCGGCCGGGTATCTGATCAACGTCCTGGCCGATGCCGTCCGGATCACCGCGCCCGGCGGACGGATCATCATCTGCGATATCCGCCATCGCGGCCTGCTGCCACTCCTGTACGCGGATATCGAGGTAAGCCGCGCTTCGGACGAGACACCGCTGCACGACCTGCGCGAACGTATCGCCGCCCGGGCGGCCACCGAACAAGAACTGGCCATAGATCCAGCCTTGTTCCCCGAGCTGCGGCGACTGTCAGCCCGTATCGGCTCGGTGGAAGTCCGGCCACGCGACGACGTCGGCCCCGCCGAGCTGAACAAGTATCGCTACGACGTCGTCCTGCGACTCGACTCCACCACGCAAGACCCTCCGAAGAGAAATTTCGCGGGACTCGCCCGAGAGCGGGCGTTGGTTGAGTTGCTCAACACCAGCGACACCGGCACAACGGCGGCGGAACTGGCCGCGGCAGCCGACCGGGCAAAATCCGACGAAGGCCTGCCACTTGCCCCTCCGCACCCGGTTTCGAAGCAGGAACCTCCACCAGCACAACCCTGGGAGACCTTCACCAACCGGCCCCGCCCGAGGGTGCTCGAGCGTCCCCTCGTCCGGCACTGGCGCGATCTGCTCGAACGACAACTGCCCGGCTACCTGGTTCCGTCCCTGTTCGTCATCGAGAACGAACTCCCGTTGACCGCCAATGGCAAGATCGATCGGCAACGGCTGAGCCTGCCTTCCGAGCGCGGTACCCAGGGCGCACAGCCGGAGACCACCGCTCAACTCGTGCTCGCCGATGCCTGGAGCGAGGCACTCGGCTTGACCGATTTCGGGATCGACGACAACTTCCTCGAACTTGGCGGCACGTCGCTTTCGGCTACGGTCGCCCTCCATCACCTGGCGGCACGCGGCTTCCATCTCAGACCGGAGGACTTCTTCCGGGCTCCCACACTCGCCGCTCAGGCTGCCCTTCTCACCGAAGCTGCCCCCGTCGGCCCCGCAGTCTCCGAACAGACCCTGCTTCCGCTCAGTGACACACAAGCAGGTCTTCTCGCCGCATGCCTCGCCGATCCCGAGAGCACCACCTACGTCGTCCACAGCCACTACCAGCTGACCGGGAAGGTGAGCGTCGACGACCTGAATGGCGCTTGGCACGACCTGCACACCAGGCATCCACTACTGGGCGCCACCATCACTTGGGACGACGACGGGAAGCCGTACTTCGACCTCTCGCTCCCCCAGGTCGTCCGCTGGCAGGTATCCGATCTACGCGACCTCAGCGACCATCGGTCGAAGACGGCCGCCGCCGAGCGACTACGGAACGCTTGGCTGACCAAGCCGATGAACACCGACGACGACGGACTCGCCGAAGCAGTTCTGATCCGCCTTGACGACAAGCGGAGCGAGATCCTCTGGCGGGTGCACCACGTGGTGATGGACGGCTGGTCCCTCGCCGTCTCGGAACGTGACTTCTGGAGCTTCTACGAAGCCAGACGGCAGGGGCACGGAACGCCGGCGAAACCGCTGCCGACGCAGGGACGCTATCTCACCTGGCGCGACCGGCAGGATCGCGAAGCCGAGAGCAAGTTCTGGACGAAGACGCTCGACGGCGTCGAGCCATGCCGGTTTCCACTGGTGGCCGACACGCCGAGCCGGCATCAGAAGCGACTGGCCGTGCATATCGGCGATTCGACGGCCGCAAGACTGGCGCAGCTGGCGAGAACCCGCCGTATGACGATCACGACGATCCTCCATGGTGCATGGGCCCTGCTCCTTTCGCGCTATACAGGAACCGACGAGGTCACCTTCGGCATCACCTCGGCCGGACGCCCCTCCGAAATCCCGGACATCGACGAAGCCGTCGGCAGCTACGTCGTGACCCTCCCGCTGCGCTCGGCCGTACCACGGTCGTATCCCGCCGCCGCCTGGCTTACCGAACTCCAGGAACACCGCCTACGGTGTCAGTCCCACGAGCACGCCTTACCTGGCGCCTTCAGCCAAACAAGACAGTCCCACGGCGAACCGCTCTTCGACACCGCGGTCATCACCGACAACCATCCAGCGAACAGGCATCGCTGGCAGACCCACGAGCTCGACGTGACCCGCACCTCGGTCACCACCCGTACGCAGTGGCCCCTCACGTTGTTCCTCGACACTCTTCCCCGGCCACGGCTGACCCTTCAGTTCGACCCGGGCCGGATCGACGAAGACGGTGCGGCGCAGATCGCCGGCCATCTCGCCACCCTGCTGGAGGAAATCGTCCAGCGACCCGACGTGCCTCTCGGCGAACTCGCGATGCTCGGCCCAGCCGAACAGCAACCACTCGCGGGCCCCAGCGCAGAGGTTCCTTCCCTGCCCGTCGATCTCCAGATCGCCGCCCAGGCGATTTCGTCACCGGACGCCATAGCGATCACTGCAGCCGGCGATGACCTGACCTACCGGCGCCTGGAGCGCAACGTCCACCGCCTCACCGGAATCCTTCAAGCACGCGGGCATGGCCCAGGGTCCCTCATCGGCGTATGCCTCAGCAGGCGCGCTGACCTCATCGTCGCATTGCTGGCCGTCCTTCGATGCGGTGCCGCGTACCTGCCGCTCGATCCAGACCATCCTCCAGCGCGAACGCTGCTTCAGCTCGAGGACGCTCACGCGGACGCGCTACTGGTCGACGCGACCACTCGTTCCGTGCTCGCGTCCACACAGGACATTATCGACGTCGACGCACCGGTCGAGCCCGGCCCGCCGACGCCCGCAGCTCAACGGAGCATGGAGGACACGGCGTACGTCATCTACACGTCAGGATCCGCCGGCCGCCCGAAAGCCGTTCAAATCAGCCATCGCTCCCTCGCGAACGCGCTGTCCTCCTTCCACTGCGAACCGGGAATCCGTGCGAACGATCGCCTGCTCGCCATCACGACGATCGCCTTCGACATCGCCGCGCTCGAGCTGTTCCTGCCGCTGCTGGCCGGGGCGCGCGTGGTCCTCGCCGACGCGCCCGTGGCGCGAGACGCCACGGCACTCGCCGAGCTCATCGACGAACACGAGATCACGCTGATGCAGGCGACACCGACGACCTGGCGCATGATGATCACCAATGGCTGGAGGGGCGCCGGCCGGTTGCGCTGTTTGAGCGGTGGCGAAGCGCTACCGCGCGACCTCGCCGACGCATTGCTCGACCGGACCGCCGAACTCTGGAACCTCTACGGACCCACCGAAACGACCATCTGGTCGCTCACATACCGCGTCGAACCGGGCGACGGAGCCGTTCCGCTCGGCCTGCCCGTCGCCAATACGCGCGTGCACGTCCTCGACGCCGGGATGAACCCAGTACCTCCCGGCGCGATCGGCGAGCTCCATGTGGAAGGGCTCGGCCTCGCACTGGGGTACTGGAACCAGCCGGGTCTCACCCGGACCACCTTCCCCCGCCATCCGCGTACCGGAGCCCCCCTTTACCGGACCGGCGACTACGTGCGCCGCCGAGCCGACGGCCACTTGGAATTCATGGGGCGCCGCGACGATCAGATCAAGTTCCGCGGAGCTCGAATCGAGCCCGCGGAGATCGAAGACGCTCTTCGCAAGCATCCCCAGATCACCGACAGCGTCGTGATCCTGCGCGATGACCGCCTCATCGGCTACTTGCTCAGGTCCGCCGACAAACCGGGGATTCCCGCCGTCCGCCGCTTTCTCAGCTCGACCCTGCCCCGGACCATGGTCCCCGCGACGTTCGTGTTCCTCGATCACTTTCCGCTTACCGCCAACGGAAAGGTCGACCGCCGCGCGCTACCAGATGCCGTCGCCGTGGCAGAAAACGCCCACGGCACCAGCAGTCCGCGTACCAACGACGAGCGATTACTGGCGAAGATCTGGAGTGACGTGCTCGGCGTCCAGGGCATCGGCATACACGATGACTTCTTCGATCTCGGAGGGGATTCGATCACAGCGTTGCAAATCGTCATCCAGGCACGTCGGCACGGCCTTGGCGGCACGCAACGGCAACTCTTCGAGCATCCCACTATCGCCGAATTCGTCTCCACTCGTACACGCACGCAACCCGTGATCGACCAGCCGACACCGCGCGGCGCCGTCCTCGATGCGCCAACTACGAACGATTTTCCCTTGGCAGGTCTGACTTCCGATGCCCTCGCCGACGTACTGTCCGCACTGGACCGCCGCAAAGGACATTCCCATGGCTGATGTCGAGGATCTCTACCCGCTCACGCTTCCGCAGCAGGGCATGCTTTTCCACACGATCAGCACCACGGACACGGCGGTCTACCGGGAGCAGGTCGTCTGGCAGCTGTCCGGGCCCGTCGAACCTCGGCTCCTGCGCGAAGCCTGGCAACACGTCGTCGACAACAACGGCGTTCTCCGCACCAGTTTCATCTGGGAAGAAACAGAAAGTCCACTCCAGGCGGTCCATCACGCCGTCGAGGCCGATCTTGCTCAGCACGACTGGCTCCACGTCCCGTCCGAGCAGCGAGCGGACCGCCTCCAGGATTTCATCGACTCCATCCCTGCCCTCGATCTCAGGTACGCCCCGCTCGCCCGTCTGGATCTCATCCAGCTGGAACCGGCCCGGAACTGGCTCGTCTGGACCTGCCATCACGGGATCCTCGACGGATGGAGCGTCGGCGAACTCCGGCGCGAACTCCTGCGGGCACACAACGCCTTGTGCGCCGGTCACCAGCCGACGCCGACGCCGCGGCCACCGTTTCGCGAGCATGTGGCGTGGTTGAAGAACCAGGATATGTCTACTGGCAAGGAATTCTGGCGCGCTCGGATGCGCGGATTCACCACACCACTGCGGCTCCCGGACGGCTTTGAACCTGATCTCACCGGCGGGCATTCGTCGGTCCAAAGTGAACTGACAGCCGACGAAACGCGCGATCTGCGAGAACTATGCCGCGCGGAGCGGCTCACGGCCAGCACCCTCGTTCAAGGCGCCTGGGCGGTCCTGCTCCACCGCTACACCGGAGCCGAAGACGTCGTCTTCGGTGTCACGAGCGCCGGGCGCCCTCTCGACCTGCCGCGGGTCGAAGAGATGGTCGGGCCGTTCGTGTGTACGACACCGTTGCGAACCTCGGTCACCTCCGGACAAGTCGGCAGCTGGCTTCATGACCTGCAACGCGATCAGATCGACGCCTTGGAGCACGAACACGTTTCGCTCCTCGACATCCACGCGTATACCCAGGTCGCGCGCGGTGTGCCGTTGTTCGAGACCGTACTCGCGTTCGAGAACCACCTCACGGACGCGACAGCTCAGGAAGAGGTCGGCGCCGTGGGCGTCGAGACCGTGCTGAGCAGTGGCGTCACCAACTACCCCGTGACGGTCGTCGTCACGGGTGGCCGGCAGCTCCGGTTCCGGATCACCTACGACCGGTCCCGATTCGACAGCCCATGGATGCGACGCCTCGCCGGACACCTCCGCACCATCCTCACCGGCATGGTCAGGGACCCGCGGCAAGCCGCCTCGAACCTGCCGATGCTGAGCGACGAAGAACTCCTGCTGCAGGACAGCTGGAACGCGACTTCGGTCGAGCGACCCGACCAGCGGCTGGACGAGCTGTTTCTTCGTCAGGTGGCTGTGACGCCGCACGCCGTCGCGGTGATCGACACCGAGCGGACCTTGACCTATGCCGACCTCGATCACCGTTCAGCGGCGCTGGCAGGCCGTCTGACCGACCACGGGATAGCACCGAATCAGCTGGTCGGCGTCATTCTCGACCGCGGCTGGCGCCAAGTGGTGGCGGTGCTCGCTGTACTCCGCGCCGGCGGGGCCTACCTTCCGATCGATCCTCGCTGGCCGACAACCCGGCGAGCCGAGCTTCTGGAGCGTGGCGAATGCCGTGTCGCCATCGTGGAGCCCGGACTCCGTGGTCTTGACTCGATGGAAACCTTGACCGTCCCAGAAAACCTCCCCTCGGCGAGAGCGGCGGCTTCGATCGGCACCGGAAGTCCTTCGGACCTGGCCTATGTGATCTTCACATCAGGCTCGACCGGTGTACCGAAAGGCGTCGCCATCGAGCATCGCGCGGCCGCCAACACTGTTCTCGACATCAATGACCGACATGACGTGGGACCCGAGGATCGAGTGCTCGGCCTCTCATCGTTGACCTTCGATCTCTCGGTCTACGACATCTTCGGCACCCTGGCGGCGGGTGCGGCGATCGTGCTCCCCGAATCGTCCGCGGCGCAGGAGCCTGCCCGCTGGTCTGCCTGGATCACCGAGCAGAAGGTGACCATCTGGAACTCGGTACCGGCCGTCTTGGACTTGCTGGTCGAGCACGCCCAGCACACCGCGCCGAGCCTCTCCTCGCTCCGCCTTGCCCTGCTGAGCGGCGACTGGATTTCTGTGTCATTACCGGACCGATTCCGTAAGGTGGCGCCCGACGCCGCGGTCGTGAGTCTGGGCGGAGCGACCGAGGCGTCGATCTGGTCGATCAGCTATCCGGTCGAGCAGGTGGATACGGCCTGGGAGTCGATCCCCTATGGCACTCCGCTCGACAACCAGCGATTCCGCATCTTGAGCGCGAGCCTGGAGCCGGTTCCCGCCGGTGTACCCGGCGAGCTCTGCATCGGTGGCCGGGGCCTGGCACGCGAATACTGGCGGGACGCCGACCGCACGGCCGCGGCGTTCGTTTCGAACCCCTTGAACGGCGAGCGGCTCTACCGGACAGGTGATCTCGGCCGCTACGACCGCGGAGGCGTCATCCGGTTCTTGGGCCGACTGGATGATCAGGTCAAGATCCACGGCTTCCGAGTAGAACCTGGCGAAGTCGAAGTGGCGCTGCTGCGGCACCCCGGCGTGGCCGCGGCGGCCGTTGTCGCCCGGGGCGACGTGGACAAGCGCCTGGTCGCCTACGTCGTCACGCCGACCGCAGTGTCCGGCAGGGAGCTGCGGGAGCACCTCAGCGAGCTTCTACCCCACTACCTCGTCCCTTCGGTCTTCATCCCACTCGAGAAACTCCCGCTCAGCGCCAACGGCAAACTCGATCGCTCCGCACTCCCTGCCTTGCCGAGTTCACGCTCGTCGTCACCGATGCCGTCGACGCCTCCGCGAACCGAGCTGGAGTCCAGGCTGGCCGCGAGCTGGGCCGTGATCCTGGGTGTCGACGAGGTCGGTGTCGATGACAACTTCTTCGAGCTGGGCGGCGACTCGCTCACCAGCATGCGGCTCGCCGCGGCACTGCACCGCGACGACATCGACATCCCCATCGGGACGATCTTCGAGAAACCGACCGTTGGCGAACTGGCCGCCTATCTTCAACGCAGGCTTCCCATCGACAACCTTCCGCCGGTATCCCACGGCGACCGGCCGGGACACGTGCCGCTGACCTTCGCACAGGAAATGATCCAGATCCTCAACGCGATGACTCCCGGCAACACCCAGTACGTGCCGCGTATGTCCTTGTCTTTCCACGGGGCCCTGGACATGGGTGCGTTGTACCGGGCTCTGATCTCCCTCACCGACAGACATCCCGCGCTCCGGATGACCTTCGAACGGGACGACGCCGGCCAGACCGTCCAGCGTCCGCTCGCTAAAGCCCCGACACCGATCGCCGAGTACGACCTGACCGATCTGCCCGAGCGCGAAGCTCTTGACCGAGCCGGGCTAATCCTTGCCGAAGACGTGGTGTCCACGTTCGACCCACTGGCAGATCGACCACTTCACCGTGCCGCGCTCGTCAAGATCGCCGACGATCACTTCGTCCTGCATCTCGGCTTGGACCACATGGTGTGCGACGGCTGGTCGATGATGTTGCTGCACCGCGATCTCCTGGAGCTCTACCGTGCCGCGGCGACCGGCCTGCCGGCCGAGCTGCCGCCGCTCCCGGTCGACTATCTCGACTACGCGGTCTGGCAACGAGCTCATCTCACAGGCAACCGGCTCAAAGCGACCGCCGACTTCTGGCGACGCCGTATGGCCGGGGCACCGCCGATGCAACTGCCGAGCGCCAAGCCCCCGGTACCGCTCCACGAGATGCGAGGGCGAATACTGCGGGTGAGCTTCGAACCCGGGATCCTCGACGCCGCTACACACCTGGCTCGGCGGGAGCGGACGACGGTCTTCGCCGTCTTGATGGCCGCTGTCCAAACGATGGTGTGGGCCAGGGTAAACGAAGACGTGATCACCGTTTCAGCGCCGGTGGGCGGACGGACACGTCCGGAGCTGGAGAATGTGGTCGGCTGCTTCGTCCACGGCATGATGTTCCCGACGAACCTCGCCGGAGCCCCCTCGTTCGCCGAGGTCGTGCGGCGGGTTCGTGACGGCATGCGCGAGGCTTGGGAGCATCAAACGTTGCCGTTGAGCGAAATGGCGGCGATCTCCGAGTTCGCCACCGTCAACAACATGGGCACGCAAGGCATCGCACTCGAATGGGTCGACGACCAGACCGGGACCGTGCGGGTACCTGGCCGCGCCGGACCGGTGGACGTCGCGCCGTGGTGGCCCGAGCGTTCCGGCGAGGTCGACATGCCTCCGGCCGACCTCTTCATCTACCTGCACAGGCAACCAACCGACGGGTCCCTCGTCGGCGAGTTCATGTACAACGCCGCCCGCTTCGACATCCCCGAGATCGAGTCGGTGTACGAGCACCTGCGGACGATTCTCACACGCGGAACGCAGCGGCCCGATACGACGCTTGCTGTGCTAGCCGAAGTCGAGTGAGGTGAAGAACAGCTCGCGGTTGACGGCGATCGCCGTCAACACGCCGTCGTTCATCGCAGTGGCCACGAAAGTGAGGCCCGGTTCCTGCGACTGCCTCCTCGCCATGTCCCCGGCGGCGTAGACGCCGTGGACCGACGTCTTTCCCAGTTCGTCCACCGCGACGGATCCGTCGTCGAGCAACTCGCATCCGAGGTCCGCCGGCAAGCTGCTGCGCTGCCGAGTAGGTGCCTGGATGAACAGCGCGTCGCGGGTGACTGTCTGCCCATCCTCGAACTCGATGGATCCGAAACCGGGGCCGCTCCCCCGGAGCCCGACGACTTTCCCTGGATGCACACGGACACCGGCGGAGTTCAACGTGACGTACTGGGACTCGTACAGCTCGACTCCGTTCACACAGAACAAGACGTCTTTGCTCCACTGTGTCAGGTGGGCAGCCATGTAGGCGTCCAGGACGGACAACGCGATGACCGCCAAAGCCCCGCCTGACACCTCCCATCCGTGGCAGTAGGGGCAATGCAGCACGGAACGCCCCCACCGTTGCGTGAGGCCTTCGATTTCGGGGAGGTCATCCGTGACCCCGGTGGCCAGGATCAAGCGTCGCCCTCCGACGAACTCACCATTGCCCAGCTGAACGACGAAGTCGCCACGTCCCCCGTCGACAGTGATGGCGCTGTCGCGTCGAACCGTCACGCTCGGATACCGCTCGAGCTCGGCGGTGCCCTCCCGGATGAACTCGGCCGGTGGGGCGCCGTCGCGAGTCGGGACCCCGTGAATGCCGTCGGCCGGCGCGTTCCGCGGCTCGCCACCCAAGACCACGAGCGTGTTCCGGTGCGCCCGGCCGAGCACCTGTGCCGCGCTCAGTCCTGCGATACCACCGCCCACGACGATGACGTCGTACATGCGTTCCTCTTTTTCCAGCGAGCCGAGGCCGCCGCTCCTGCACACGGCAGTGGCGGCGGCCTCCGACGAGCGTCGAACTACATGAAATTCTTCGTGTGCAAGGCGGACAGATCCGCCGCCTCACTGGACGGGAACCCCAGATGGATCAACCGGCGCTGACGGCCGTCGTCCATTTCGGACTGCAGCTTCATGACCGAGTCGTAGCCCTTCGCGATCGCCGCAGGAGTCCAGTCCCCCGCGGCGAGAACGACCAGTGAGTCGAAGACGTCCTGATTCAACCCAGAGGTATCGACGAGGGACTCGTATCGCCGCTCCACCGCCGCACGCATACGGTGGCGAACACTCGGATCCAAGTCGGCCTGATGCTGCAGATGCGCGACTCCGAAAGCCACATGCCGAGCCTCGTCCCGACGCGCCATCCTTGTCACCTGGCGGGTGACCGGATCTGGCGCGTTCTTGTCGAGGAACTCCAGCAAATTGAGGAAACTCCCCTCACCGAGCACCGACAGCAGGAACGAAGCCATCGAGAACTCAGCCTCTTCCAGCAACGTCGACAGTGACTCGCGACCACTCACCGACGAGGTGCCCATTTCACCGCCATGCAGCAGCGCTCGGCGGGTGAAGACCTCCATATGCCTGGCCTCATCCGCGGCCTGGACTGCCAGCAGTTGAAGCACCTCGCGGAAATGAGGGTGCACCCGGGCCAGCAACTTCGACGGGATGACCAGGGCGGCCTGTTCGTTTTCGATCAGATAGGTCATCACCTGGACGACCGCCTGCTCGATCTCCGGTTTGAGGGTGAAGTCGGCATTCCAGTCGATCGCGGTGTTGGGATCCCATTGCGCCGACGCGGCGCTGGCGTACAACGCCGGCGCGATCTCCGCCCACACGAGATCGCGATGGGTGATGTCGAACGGCGTCTGCGGTCCACCGCTCTCGATCAGCGCGCCACGGGCGGCGAGCCCCCAATCCGCCGGCGGGTTCTCCACGATCCCGTCGACCCCGGGGGAACCGGCGCGTTGCGCGCCGGCCCACCGGTCAAGATCCGCTCGCCCGCGAACCACCCAGGCACGAATGCCGAAGTCGGTGTCGACCGCCTGACGGACCCGGTGGCCGTTCTGCCTGCACCATGCTTCGAGATGCACGGTGAGCGCCGGGTCCGCCCCCGTGACACCGAGTTCTTGCCCTGGGTGCATCCCCTTGAGTGCCTGCTGCACCAGAAGATGAGCGCCACGTTCGAAACCAAGTTCCTCGAGGTCGAGGACTCCGGATGCTGCTGTCATGGGGTGTACTCCTCGGCAGTCACGCTGCCGTCGGCGTCGTAGAAACCTTCCTCCTCCACCGCGGTCGCGAGCAGGGAGTAGTTGCTGCTGCGGCCCTCGTACCACATCTTCAGGCCCTCGAGATCCAGCAACGGCCGAACCTCGGGATCGGCATACGACATCGACAGCAGAAGGTCGCCGAACTTCTTGACCAGGTCGGCCGGAGCCGAGTCGACCACCGTCAGGTTGCAATGGTCGTAGGTGGAAGTTTGGGCGAGAACTCGCGTACTTCCAGGCGGCAGAGTCCCCTCTCGGCCGAACAGCAGGTGGTTCATGTCGATCACGGCGGCCGCTTCGACATCACCGGCCAGAAGAGCGCGAGCGGCATCTCGTTCACCACCGATGTGATCACCGTGAAGACCGACGCCGACGTCGTAACGCCGGATAGTCACGTCATCGCCCGGTGTCAGGCCCGCCTCACGCAGGAATGACCGTGGGACCAAGGTCGCCTGAGGCGAGTCGATCGCACCGAGCCCGACCGTCCGCCCTTTGAGATCAGAGACCTTTTCGTACGGCGAGTCAGTGCGAACAAGGAAGACCGAGGTGAGATCGCGGTCGGTGTCACGCATGACGAGGGGGCTCACGGATCGCCCCTTCGCCTTCGCGAGGCGTTCGGCACGGAGCCACGCCAACGGTGAATTCCACGCTGCGTGGATCTTTCCATCCACGAGGTCCTCGACCTGTCGTTCGTAATGCGAATACAGCACGAAGTCGAAGGGCAGACCACGAGCCTGGAGCCAAGATCGGAAGCCACCCCAGATGGTCACCACCTTGGGGTCGTATGCGACGGCCCCCATCAACAGTGTCATGTACTTCCCCTCAGAACAGCGGCAGGCCGAGCGCGGCCCGTCCGACGAAATCGCGCAACGCCTCGGTGGTCGGTGCCATGACTCGCGCGGCGAGCGAGTCGCGGAACCGGCGTTCGACGCCGAGTTCCTTGCGGAAGGCGGAACCTCCGCAAAGCCGCATGACACCGTCGGACACTTCGCTCGCCGCCTCGGCGGCGACCGCCTTCACCTGCAGAACCCGCAGAGTCGCGTCCGCCCGGCCGGAACCGAGTGCCTGCAAGGTGTCCTGCAGGAAAGCGCGGACTTCATCGACTTTCGTGAGCAGACGGGCATACTGCGTGCGGTGATGTTCCTGCTCGGCCAAGGATTGGCCGAGGTGAGCCAAGTGGGTGTTCTTCAGATGCTCGCCTGCCTCGGCGATCTGCGCCTGCATCAGACCCAGCGAGAAGGCCGCGTTCAGGACGAGGAAGCAGGGAAGCGCCGTCTGCAACGCGATGTCCAAGCCCGCGCCGTCTTCACCGAGCATCGCCTCCTTGGGAACCTGCACCGATTCCCCGGCCACAGGATTGGAGGCATTTCCCCGAAGGCCGAGCCCGTCGAATTTTCCACGCACGGTCAAGCCATCGGAACCGGAAGGTACTGACCACAAGGTCATCGGCCCTTCGGCACTGATCGGCCGACTGGACCAGACGTAGCTGTCCGCCTGCCCTGCCGCGGTGACCCAACTTTTACTCGCGTTGAGTTCCACCTTGCCGTTGCCGTCGCTCGCCGCACTGCTCATAGGAGCCCAGAAATGGCTCCGGGAACCGGATTCCGAGAAGGCCAGCGTAGTGAGATGTTCACCTGCCGCGATGGCGCGCCGGGTTTCCTCGCTGCCATGTGCCTCGAGGATCGCCGTCCCGGCATAGTGCATGAGTACGATCATTGCCGTCGAGCCACAACTGGACGCCAGCTTCTCGATGACGACAGCGCCGTCGGCGAGGCTTCTTCCCCCACCGCCCATATCAGTAGAACTCAACAGGCCGAGAATTCCAGCTTTACCCAGCGCTTCCACGGAATTCTGCGGAAATTCGCCACTCCGATCGGTTTCCACCGCCTCCGGCGCCACAACGTTACTGATGACAGATTCCAGCGCTGCTGCATAGTCTGCGGACACGCCAGACACCACCCCATCTCGCCGAGCAAGCCCACGATGACCCCCGGGCAAAGGACAGACCCCCGCGTTTCGTTTGCCCCGCGGAACCCCTCGACGTAAGTACTCCAAAAGTCTCTGGACGAACGTCAGACTAGCCATCACCCAATCGTGTGTCCAGGCTCACGGATGATCAGCGGAATAATGCGGCCGCACGGGTTGTTGTCGCGCGCTCCACGATCACGTGATGTCACGTCGCATGGCAAGGAAGGTGCCGGCGACCGCGAAGAGTACGCCATACGCGAGGAGCACTACTCCACCCAGCGCCGGGGCCAGAAGATGTTGGTTACTTTGGGTCACCTGGGTGAGTGCGTCTTCCGCGGCGCCCGGCAGGTACTTCGTCCAGCTCTCCAACGCGGCCACCCGAGTCAGGATCGGCTCGACGATGAACAGGTAGATGAGCAAGCCCACAACCGTCGCGACCTGATCGCGGAGCAGGGCTCCCAAGCCGACGCCGACCGCGGCGAAGATGGCGATCGACGCCACGACGCCCACGAAGATCGCGAACTTTCCTTCCATGACGACGGTGACACCCTTCGCGGACAGCCAGGGAACCGCGACCGCGGCGACCGCCGCGAAACAGACGATCGCGTAGCCGATCCCGACGACGCAGTAGGTGATCAGCTTCGCGATCACGATCCGGCCGCGTTTCGGGGTGGCCAAGAAGGTCGCGGTGGCCGTCTTGTGCCGGAACTCGCCGGTCAACCCGATGGCGCCCAGAACCGCGACCAGAGTGCTCGCCCCTTGCGCGGTGGCGAAAACCGTTCCTTGACCTTCCTTTGTGGACAAGGGAGGCGTCGGGTTACCCGGACTGTCGGCGAAGGCGATGGCGAGACTTGCGTACAGCACGGAAATTCCGACGGAGCCGACGAGCAGGACCAGCCAGAGCCGCGTCGCGAACAGCTTCTGGAACTCGGCCGCGATCAAGCGCCCCATGTCATCCCACCCTCGGTGTGGTCAAGACTCGATCTTCGTCGGTGCCTGCGGTCAGCTCGAAGAAAACGCGTTCGAGGTCGCCTTGGCGCTCGAACAGCTCATGGATCTCGACACCTTCCACGAAGGCGATATGACCGACGCGCGTGGTGTCCGCGCCGCTGATCTCGACCCGTCCGTCCGAACTATGACCGGCTTGATGACCGGCACGTCGCAACGCCTCGATCAGCTTGTCCGGTTGCGGAGTACGAGCCACCACGCCACCGGCCTTCTCCGACAGTTCACCGAGGGTGCCCTGCCGGACGAGCTTGCCCTTGTTGATGATCACCGCGTGGTCGACCAGTTGCTGCATCTCGGTAAGGACATGGCTGGACACCAGGATCGTCCGGCCTTTGGCCGCGAACTCGCGAAGTAACCCGCGCATCCAGACGATGCCCTCAGGATCCAGCCCATTGGCCGGCTCGTCGAGGATCATCACCTGTGGGTCGCCCAGTAGAGCCGCGGCGAGCGCGAGACGCTGCCGCATCCCCAGCGAGTAGCCCTTGATCGGGCGTTTCGCGGCCAACGTCAGCCCCACGACCTCGAGTACCTCGTCGGCGCGGCGAGCCGGGTAGCCATTGACCAGACAGTAGGTTCTCAAATGCTGGCGACCGCTGCGAGACGGGTGAAATCCCGACGCCTCCAGGACGGCCCCCACCTGACTGTTCGGTGCGGGCATGGCTACATAAGACACGCCGTTGATCGTGGCCGTACCCGAATCGGGTTTGACCAGCCCGACGATCATCCGCAACGTGGTGGTCTTTCCCGCCCCGTTAGGGCCCAGAAACCCTGCGACAGTGCCGGGCTCGACGGTGAAGTGGAGGTCGTCGACCGCTTTGACCTGGCCGAACGCCTTCGAGAGACCGGAGACCACGATCCTGCCGTCGCCGTTGGCTACCATACCCGTGGAGGCTACTACATCGTGAAGTCACTACACAATGAACCAGGGACCGTGTCGGGCGTGACCGCCGAGCACGCCAGCGCGGACAGCACGCTGGACCGCTTGTTCGAGCTCAGCGTCCTCATGGCCGGTTACATGGAGCACTCACTGGCCGAGCGTGGGCTCACCCGAGCGCGCGCCACCGTCGTCTGGGAACTCTTTCATCGAGGCCCGATGACCCAGCGCGAACTGAGTCAGGCGCTCAATGTCACGCCACGGAACATCACGGGTTTGCTCGACGCGCTCCAAGAAGGTGGCTTTGTCGAGCGCAATCCCCACCCGACAGACCGCAGGGCGACCATGGTGTCGATCACCGCCAAAGCCCGTCGCGCGGCGAAGGCCATGACCGAAGACCATCGGCGGTTTGCGCAGCGACTCTTCGAGGCGACGCCACAAGGCGACCTCGACCTTTTCGACGGGACCTTGGCCGGCGTGTTGACCCAGCTCCGGGCGGTCACAGGGGGCAACCAGAACGGAGACTGATGGCGGCGCCCGCGTGGCGGCCTCCGTAGCGCCACCACCTCCCGCTTGCGATCTCCCGTTGACGCTGGAGTACCTCACGGATAGCCTCGGCTTCGACAGTCTTCCAAAGATCTCTGAAACATAGTCGGATGGGGCGCTGCTATGTCGATGCTCGAAGAGAAGCTGTATCCCGGCACTAAGCAGGAGGACCTCCCCTGGTCCCCCGCAGACGGTCCATCGATCATCGACATGTTCGCAGACCATGCGACGATGATGAATCCGTACCCGCTCTATCAGCGGATCCTTGCGGAGCGACCTGTCCACCTTGCCGGTGATGCAATCGTTTTCACGTCGTACCAAGACGTTTCGACGGTCCTGCGTTCGCCCAAGGTGAGCGCCGACGACCGCAACGGCAAGTCGCAACAGAGCATGGTGGCCAGCGGGGAGGTTCCACCCGAACTGGTGTCCACCATGAATCAGCGGTCGTTCCTTCACCGTGATCCCCCTGACCACACCCGTCTTCGCGGTCTGGTCAGCGATTCCTTGAGCACCAAGCGCATGGAAACACTTCGGCCCACCGTTCAGCGACTGGTGGACGAATACCTCGACGCCGCGGCCGCCAAGGGTAGCCTGGAACTGATCAACGATCTCGCGTTCCCGCTGCCGATCACCTTGATCAGCCAGATTCTCGGCGTCGATGCCAGCGATCACTTGAGCGAGGTCAAGCCCTGGACTCGATCGCAGCTGTGCTGCGACTTCGAGGCGCCGACCACGGCCGGCGCCTGCGCCACCTACAGCATGCAACAGCAGGACGAGTTCACGCTGTACTTCGAGGCTCAGATCGAGAAGAAGCGCAAGGATCCCGGTGACGACCTTCTGTCGACGCTCATCGCCGCGGCGGAGCGTGGTGAACTGACTCTCGACGAGGTCAACGACACATGCCGCCTTCTCGTCGTATCCGGCCACGAGACCACCGTCGGCCTGATTTCCAACGGCATGCTCGCCTTGCTGCGGAACCCGGACCAACTGCGGCAGTTGCGGGAGAATCCGGCACAGGCTCCTTCCGCGGTCGAGGAGATTCTCCGCTACGACTCCCCGATCCAGTTCACCAGGCGCTATGCACTTGAGGACGTGGAGATCAACGGCAGCCAGGTCACCAAGGGCCAGATGATCTTGCTGTGGCTCGCCTCCGCGAACCGCGACGGGGCACGCTTCCCCGACCCCGACAAGTTCGACATCGTTCGAGCCAACAATCACCATCTCGAGTTCGGTGCGGGCATCCATTTCTGCCTCGGTGCTTCCCTGGCGAGGATGCAAGGCCAGATCGCGCTCGCGACGATGGCGAAGCGGCTCGTCGGTCCCGAACTGGAAGCCGACCCGCCGAAGTACATGCCCAACGCCGTACACGCGATCGAAACGCTGCCGATCAAGTTCGAACGCATTCTTCCGGCGTAATCGCGGATCTCTCTGGGGGAGAGCCCTATGGGCGGTCGTAGTGGCCATGGCTCGCCGGTCCTCGTTACCGGCGGTGCCGGCTTTTTGGGCTCGCACCTGTGTGAGCGCCTGCTCTCGTCAGGTCGAGAGGTCGTCTGCGTTGACGACCTCTCGACCGGCGCCATCGAAAACATCGAGCCACTGATGGCGAACCCCGCGTTCGAGTTCGTGCATGCGGGGATACCCAGCGCGGCCACGGCAGAGATGCTCGCGACCGCTCGACCGCGGTACGTCGTTCACCTCGCCTCGCCGGCGTCTCCTGTCGACTTCGAACGAATTCCCATTCGAATCCTTCAGACCGGCGCGTACGCCACAGATTGGGCGTTGCAGGTGGCGCGCAAGAACAACGCGCGCTTCGTCCTTGCCTCGACCTCGGAAGTCTATGGAACGCCAGAAGTACACCCGCAGGTCGAGTCGTACTGGGGGAACGTCAATCCCGTAGGTGTCCGTTCCGTCTACGACGAGGCGAAACGCTACGCCGAAGCGCTCGCAATGGCTTATCACCGCCAACACGGGACCGATATCGCCATCGCGCGTTTCTTCAACACCTACGGACCTCGGATGCGTGCCGACGACGGACGTCTGATGCCGCAGCTGATCTCAGAAGCACTCGCCGGGTTGCCGTTGACCATTCACGGCGATGGGCAGCAGACCCGTTCCCTCTGCTACGTCGATGACCTCGTCGACGCCATCGTCCTCCTCATGGAAAGCGACGTCCGCGGGCCGATCAACCTCGGAAACCCTGAGGAGTACACGGTCGAAGAGATCGCCCGGCTGATCGCGGAATCGACCGGCACCGAACCGCGCTTCGCTCACACCACACCGCGGCCCGACGACCCGATCCGCCGCCGCCCGGACATCTCACTGGCACAATCACTGCTCGGATGGCAACCGACCACCTCCGTGCGGGTCGGAATAGAACGAACAGTCGACTGGTACGCCGCCGCCTCTCCCCGACTGACGCTTTCGGCACGTCAAGATGGATGACCGGAACATCACGGTCGTCGGCGCCGGATACGTCGGACTGACGACCGCGGCTTGTCTCGCCAGCCTCGGTCACCAGGTCACCTGCGTTGACAACGACAGGGATAAGTTGGCCGCGCTTCGCCGCGGCGAGGTCGGGATCCTCGAGCCCGGGCTGGGTGAACTCGTCCTCGAGGGCATGCTCCAGCACAAGCTCTTCTTCACCGACGATCTGACTGAGGCCGCTCGATGGGCTGAGATCGTGTTCCTCTGTCTTCCGACGCCGACGACTTCGTCCGGTCAGGCTGACGTCAGCGCATTGCGGCAGGTAGCCGGACAGGTGCGAACGCACCTGCGCCCAGGGGCCGTCCTGGTGGTGAAGTCCACTGTCCCGGTCGGTACAGGTGACGACCTCGCGACCCGACTCGATCGATGTGACGTCGAAGTCGTCAGCAACCCCGAATTCCTCCGGGAAGGCCATGCCGTCCAGGATTTCATCAATCCGGACCGCATCGTCGTCGGCTGCCGGAACGCCCATACAGCCGAGCTCATCGCCGCGCTGTACCGGAACCCGGACGTCCCGACCGTGACAACGGACCGCCGTACCGCGGAGATGGCCAAGTACGCGTCCAACTGCTATCTGGCCGTGCGGCTGTCATACATCAATTCGATTGCCGCACTTTGCGAATCGACCGGGGCGGACGCGATCGATGTCGCATACGCGATGGGACTCGATCCGCGCATCGGGCCGGCACACCTGCGGCCCGGCCCCGGTTGGGGAGGTTCGTGCCTGCCGAAGGATTCACGCGCGCTGCTGTCCATTGCCCAGTCCGCCAACGTCGACTTCGACGTCCTGGACGCGGCTGTACGATTCAACTCGGCACATCAGGATCGTGTAGCGCAAAGCATTCTCACCTTGCTCGGCACAGGCCCCGGCCGACGCCGCGTCGGTGTCCTCGGCCTGACGTTCAAGGCCGGAACCGGTGATCTCCGGGACTCTCCCGCTCTCGCCATCGCACAACGGCTCACCGAGCTCGGCGCCGACGTGACGGCGTTCGATCCCGCGGTCCGCGGAACGCAGCAAGCGACACTCACGGTCGATGACCCCTATCAGGCCGTCAAGGGAGCACATGCCCTTGCCGTACTGACCGAGTGGAGCGAGTTCCAGGAGCTCGACTGGCACCTCATAGGCCAGTTGATGGAAGGCGACCTCGTCGTCGACACAAGGAACATCCTCGACGCGGCCCAGCTCGCTGCGGCCGGTCTACGGCTGCACTGCTTCGGGCGGCAACTGAGGCCTGCGCTGTGAACAAGCGTCTGGGGGGTGAAAGGAGCGGTTGATGACGTCCCTATCCGATCTATCGACCCGGCCGACGATCCGCGATCTCATGAGAAGCAAAGGCGTGACTGAGACCGGTTCACCCAGCAGCCTGCTGGAGACGGCCCGGAGAGTCGCTGAACATCGGATGCTCTGGGGTGAGAAGGTCGAGTTCGATCCGGCATGGCGACGCTACGTCAGGCTTCACCGGGACCTCAGCCTCGAAGTGTGGCTGATCTGCTGGGGCTACGGACAGGACACCCTGCTGCACGACCATGGCGGAAGCAGCGGCGCGTTCGTCGTGGTCGAGGGCGAGCTGCTGGAAGACTTCGGCTCGGTAACCAGCAGCAAGCTGACGACGCGACGTCATCACACCGGCGGCGGAGCGAGCTTCGGCCCGAGGTACCTGCACAACCTCGTCGCCGCGGACGCCACACCGGCGGTATCCATCCACGTGTACTCGCCGCCGCTGTCCAGCATGAATTTCTACTGCCTCGTGCGCGACGGCCTCTACCACCTCAGGTGCATCCCGACCGAAAGCCCGGAACCCGACACAGCGGATCTCGTGGAAGAGGCAGCCGTCCGCGGTACCAGTGCATGATGAAGACCATGGACACGATCTCGGGGCTGCTGGAGCGAGTGCGAGAGAACATCACCCGCTACGAGCCGGACGCGGCCGCCGACCGACTGCGTGCCGGCGCTCTGCTCATCGACCTCCGCCCGCTGGAGTTTCGCCTGCGTAACGGCGATATACCGGGCGCGATCGCAGTATCGCGGCATGTTCTCGAATGGCGTCTGGACGTCACCAGTTCCTGGCGTCTCAAGGAACTGGAATACGGAGACTACGACCAAGAAGTCATCCTGCTCTGCAACGAGGGCTACACGTCGAGCCTCGCCGCGCATCAGGTCATGTCGGCGGTCGGCCTGCGCGCAGTCGGCGACGTCGTGGGCGGCTTCGCCGCCTGGAAGGCCGCCGGCCACCCCGTCGTCGAGCGATCAACCGTGGAATGACCTGGTCAAAAACCTGGATGGAGCTCGATGTCGTCGCCGAGTCTGGTCAGGCGCCTGCCCTCCCCCGACGTCGCCGGGTAGCTGGCCCTGTGGGCGAAAGCAGGGGAAATGACCTTCGAGAACAAACGAGCTCCGACCCTGTCGGTGGCTATGCGCAGAGCGACGGAATCGTGTCTCTCGCCTCCAGTAGAACGTGTGCCCTTCGACGGTGCGGGAGCCACATCGGACATCCTGTTCAACGGCGGCCGGAAGTACTCCACCAGAGCAGCCGCAGACAACTCCAGAAGCTCCGCGGCAGCGGATTCGTCACCGTGAAGAGCCCTTGGCTCTGGATCGAGCTCGATGAGGAGCAACCAGGCTTCCAGACCTTCGGGCACGTCGCGCAACGCTTCCGTCAACGTGGGGTGAGCGGACAACCGGCCGAAGGCACCTTCGCGCGTCGTACTGGTGAACGTCCTTCCGACATACTGAACGCCGAGGTCCAGGAACCGGCGGCCGACTTCATCACGTTCAGCGGCGCTCGCGCCGGCCAGGGCCTCTGCCAGGAGAGAGCTGGCCCGGCGGCGAAAGATCTCGTCGCCGTCGGCGCCGAACCCTTCGACCACGTCGTAAGGGCTGTGACATGCCAGCCGCATACCGCCGGGCAACCCCTGCCCCGGCCAGCGACAGGCGAGAGTTGCCGCCCCGTCCGCGTCGGCGACGCGAAATTCAGCCCGCAGGTGGCCGTCGGCCCAGCTCAAGCTGTCCGGAACGATCATCGTTCGCGGCCGCCACCCCACCAGGTGCAGAGGGAAGCGATCGAGAATCGCGCTTGTCCGCGCGTCGATCGTGGCTTCCAGTACCACCTGCGGTTCCAGCATGACGCTGTCGCCGACCACCTCAAGCCGGCCGTGCGCCTCACCGTCGTCGGCCCGCGTCATCGCGTCTGCTCCTAATGGGTGTCGCGAACCCGCTGCTTATTGCGGGCTCGAACCACTCTCGCACGTGCGAACATCGCGACGGCGACGGCCTTACCCAAACTGGAGACCAGCTGATTCACATTGACCACGGGCCGGAATCGCACCCGCCCATTCGAGATGACGTACATGCCGACCGGTTGGGCACACATCCCATACCCGCCGCCGTCGCCAGACGCACCTTTTTCGTCCTCACCACCACCTGCTCCCCCACCACCGCTCACGAGCGCGACGGGAATGAGCGTGACTCCGTCCCGCTCCAGGGGTTCTCCGAAAGCGGTCTTCACCGTCATGGTGGTACGCACGGTCGTCATGAGCTCTTGAAGATACAAAGCCGCCCCTAGTGAAAGATGGTCCACGATGGCACTGGTGAGCCGGTGTCACGCGGAACCTTGTCCTCGGAAAATGACGTAACGACGGATCCATCCTTCCGCTCTGCGTGACAGCGCACCACGTTCAAGCGCAGCCAACCATAGTCCTCGATACGCCGCTCAGAACAGAGCAGATCCCTTGCGCCGCTGGAATCTCGGCGATTTTTCGAGGAGTGGACGCGTCAGGGCGGTATCAGCTGGGGTGAGCACTACGATCGGAATTTCACGGTTGGTCCAGGCTTGGTATTTCGCGAAGTCGACATACAGCTCGACCAGCGCCGACCCGCCAGGTGCCACCGATACGGCCATTGGTCAGTTCGAAGATCTTGGCCACGTATTTGAGTTGGCCGTCAAAGGCGAGTCGAGAGCTTGAGGAGCCCTGTTCGAGCAGGCCGAAGCACCCATCGCGAACTCCTTCTCAACGGGTGCCGGATCGAGAGGTCAGCATCGACTGCCCAGGCCACCACGTCCGCACCCTGCATACTTCTGCGGGGAACTTCCGGCCTCAGTCGCTCCAGCAGTCCGACGAAGGACGCGTTTCGCTGGACGAACGATGCGGAGATCGTGGCGAGTCCTTCGTCGCCGGACGCGAGCAGTTGGCCGACCCCCACCGGACAGTGTTCGGCGAACAGGCGCTCGGCCGCGGTGACCAGCAGCCGTTCCGTTCGCGAAAGAAGCTTGCCGACGCCTGTCGAGATACGGTCGGACTGTTCGTCATCCTCTTCGACGGTCGAAGCCTGCTGTGCTGGAGGACAGATGCAATACATGTTGCTGATCTACAACTGCGATCGCCCCGAACCCGGGGATCCACGCTTCCCCGAGGCGCTGGCCAGGGTCAACGCGTTCGCGGACGAATGCCGCCGCCGCGGCGCGTTCGTCGCCGGCCATCCCCTGCAGGCAGAGCACACCGCCACCACGGTCAGCGTCCGCGAAGGCAAGACCCTGATCACCGACGGCCCGTTCCCCGAGACCCACGAGCACCTGGGCGGGACGTACATCCTCGACTGCCGCAACCTCGACGAAGCCCTCGAACTGGCCGCACTGTGCCCGATGGCCGAGCAGGGCACCATCGAGGTCCGGCCGATCGCCGGAGTACCGGACCTCGATCACCGGGCGGCCAC